>CAYWYV010000086.1:0-6017 GCA_964462705.1 uncultured Dehalococcoidia bacterium | reverse complement strand
CCAACTTGCCTACGGTCCCAATGGCCTTTGTGTCGATCTACCTGATAAACTTATAATAAAAAAAAAAAATTATCTACCCGCCCTACCTGATGAACCAGGGGCTTTAAAAACAGCGATTCGGAATCCATTGAACTGTGAACCTCTCAGGAAATCTGTTAAAAAAGGCCAAACAGTTGGGATTAGCGTGTGCGATATTACACGGCCTATGCCGAGCAACCGAGTCATTCCAGTCATATTGAATGAGCTTTCTCATCTAGAACCAGAGGACATAACTATATTCATAGCGACTGGTACCCATAGACCAAACGATCAATCGGAATTGGAATCAATGCTAGGTTCTGAAGTCATTAATTATGGCTGCAGGATAATTAACCATGACGCCTTCGACACTAAAAACATCGACTTAGTCGGTGAAACTTCAAAAGACATACCAATACTTATAAATAAAAACTGGTTGGAATGTGACTTCAAGATAACGACAGGTTTCGTAGAACCACATTTCTTTGCAGGTTTCAGTGGTGGTCCAAAAATGATCGCTCCGGGGCTCGCAGGCTTCGAGACAATCATGAAGCTTCACAACGCTGAAATGATTGCTAACCCAAACTCTAGGTGGGGAATCACAGAAGGCAATCCAATTCATGACTCGATTAGAGAAATATCCGACATTGTCCCATCAGATTTCAGTCTCGATGTCACAATAAACAAGCAACATGGAATCACGAGCGTATATGCTGGAAACATGTTCGACGTACACCGCGCGGCGTGCCGATTTGCAAAAGGAACTGCCATGAAAAAGGTTGTTAAACCTTTTGACATAGTGGTAACCACGAACAGTGGCTATCCCCTAGACATGAACCTTTATCAAACGGTTAAAGGAATGTCAGCAGCTTCGCAAATTGTTAGAACCGGCGGAGTCATAATATGCGCATCGGAATGCTCTGATGGAATTCCAGACCATGGACTCTACAAAGAACTCCTTTCCTCTAAGAATTCCCCAACGGATCTCCTAAATTTAATTGAGTCTCCTGGGCATGACCGGCACGATCAATGGCAGGTCCAAATCCAAGCGCAGATACAGATCAAATCCGACGTATACCTGAAATCCGATAACCTAACTCCAGACCAGATCAGGGCAGCTCATCTGATGCCAATCGATAATATTTCTGAAACCGTGCTTGAGTTATCTGAAAATAAAGGAAATACAATTTGCGTGCTTCCCGAAGGACCCCAAACAATTCCCTATCTGTGCTGATAGGAACTAACGACAGTATTATCAGTCCCTATCAGTATCACAAACTCTGCTGTGTGAAGAGCTAGAGCAAACCTACTTAAGCTACTTCTACAACAGCACCGGCTTCCTCAAGTTCTTTCTTAAGACTTTCGGCATCTTCTTTACTGGCATCCTCTTTGATCGGAGCAGGAGCGCTTTCCACAAGGTCTTTGGCTTCCTTAAGACCCAACGATGTTGCAGCCCTGACAGCCTTGATGACATTTATCTTCTGGTCACCTATCTCTTTAAGTGTCACAGTAAATTCTGTCTGTTCATCAGACCCTCCAGCGTCGCCATCCGCTGGAGCTCCGCCTGGAGCAGCAGCTACAGCAACAGGTGCAGCAGCAGCTGCACTAACACCAAACTCCTCCTCTAGATCTTTGACAAGGCCAGCGAGTTCGATAACGGGAAGCTCTTTGATCGCTTCTAATATTTCTTCTTTTGAAAGTGCCATTCTGTCTCTCCTAACTTATATTAAAATGAAATTCCAATTTCTAATTATGCGGATTGTTGAATTCTTCCAGTTAAGACATTAGCAAGCCCAGTAATTGGACCATTTAATACCCTTGCAGTCCCAACCAAAGGACTATTGAGTGTATATACCAGACCAGCTAACTGGCCTTGCAGTTGGCCGGCTAATTTAGACACTAACTCATCTCTTCCGGGAAGAGCTGCCAGCTGTTTTACTTGTGAGGGATCTAGAGATTGCTCGCCTATTAAGGCAGCCTTCACTTCGATTCCGATTCCACTATCTTTAATAAAATCTGAAATCACCTTGGCAGGAACCTGTTCTTCTCCATAGCCAAAAGCTATGCCAGTAGGACCATCTATTAATTCTTTAATTTCAGGCCATTCTTTCTGATCGGCAGCGATACTTAATAAGGTATTTTTTACGACTTTGAATTGAATCCCATTCTTTCTGAGCACGGTCCTAAAATCGCTCATATCTGATACATTCAGGCCAGAATAATCAGTGGATATCACAATTGAACAGTCTTCCATCAGCTGTTTTAATTCTTCTATAGCTTTTGCTTTTGCTTCAGTGGGCATAAATATCTCCCAATTGGAACTGCTCAATTTGCCCGGGCAAAAAAAAAATCCGGGTGCAGACCCGGATTGCATTAAAACGAACAGCCCTTCGGCATCGTACTAAGGTCACCTATGCAGGCTAATTTTTAATCCGCTAAACACGGAACCCACGGTCTACGGCACTATATCTATTCTACTGTTATAGCCCCCAAAGAAGCAACATCAATTGGGACACTGGGTCCCATAGTTGTTGTCAAGAAAGCTGATTTCAAAAATTGCCCTTTGACCCCTGAAGGCCTCTGTCTCAGGATAGTGTCCATGAGAGTAGACAAGTTTTCTACTAATTGCTGCTCTTCAAAACTAGCCTTTCCAATCAAACTATGAATAATAGAGGACCTATCTAACCTAAACTCCACTCTTCCCCTTTTAGCCTCTTCAACTGCCCTTCCTACATCTTCCGGTGGCACCACAGTACCTGTTCTAGGGTTAGGCATAAGGCCCCTGCGTCCTAATATTTGTCCCAGCCTTCCAACCTTTCCCATCATGTCGGGAGTAGCGATGGTGACATCAAAATCCAACCAGCCATCCTGAATATCTTTTATTAGGTCATCGTTTCCAACATGATCAGCACCGGCCTCTCTAGCTACTTCCATTGCATCGCCCTGGCAAAAAACGAGCGTTCTTATCATTTTGCCCACACCATGCGGAAGAAGCGCCACTCCTCTTACCATTTGATCTGCATGGCGAGGATCCGCCCCTGTTCTCAAATGAATCTCGACAGTTTCATCAAATTTTGCAGTAGCATTTTTTTTGACAATGGAAACAGCCTCTTCTGTCGAGTAATTTCCATCTTCATCAATGATGGATGAAGCTTCATCGTATCTTTTACCGTGTTTCACCATATTAGTTATTGATACTCCAGTTCACCTGAATTCCAACTTATCTGACCTGAATACCCATGCTCCTTGCAGTACCTTCAATGATCTTCATAGCCCCCTCAATATCAGCAGCATTAAGATCTTTTATTTTAGTCTCCGCTATCTCTTTAACCTGATCGCGAGATATTATGGCAATCTTCTCTACAAGTGGGTTGCCACTGCCCTTTTCTACTCCTGCAGCCTTCCTAAGAAGATCCGACGCCGGAGGACTTTTGACGATAAAGCCAAAAGACCTGTCCTCATAAACCGTTATCTCGACTGGAACAATAGAACCAGCAAGCGACGACGTCCGCTCGTTATACTCCTTTACGAAGCCCATGATGTTTACACCATGCTGTCCTAAAGCAGGGCCTACCGGAGGGGCTGGGGTTGCTTTCCCAGCCTCTATTTGGAGTTTTATTAAACCTATGACTTTCTTAGCCAATGTTACCTCTAGTGTATGTAGTCACCGATCCTACTATGCTTTTTCAACCTGTAAAATGTCCAGTTCAACAGGTGTTTCCCTGCCAAAAAACGAAACCAACACTTTTACCTTTGCCCGGTCCGGATAAACCTCGTCAACTGCTCCCATGAAGTCAACAAATGGTCCCTCAGTTATACGCACTGTCTGGCCTTGGGCAAAGCCAACTCTAACCCTTGGTTCATCTGACTCAATTTGATTAAGGATGTTATCAACTTCATGTTGTTCCAAAGGAACAGGTTTGGGTCGGTTATCACTTTCATCCTCTGCTGAAACAAACCCAGTGACCCCTGGAGTGTTACGAACCACAAACCAACTCTCGTCGTCCATCTCCATTTGAACAAGGATATAACCAGGAAAGACTTTCCTAGATACGGACTTCTTTTGGCCATCCTTATATTCCATTTCCTCTTCAGTAGGTACAACTACTTGAAATATCTTGTCGCTGACATCCATTGTCTGTATCCGTTGATCAAGGTTCTTTTTAACTCGATCTTCTTGACCAGAATAAGCATGGATTATGTACCAACGTATGTCTTCCACTTGCTCTTGTGTCATAAAATGCTCCGACAACAAAATCCTAAAGGATTCGCCCAAATGCCCATCCGAATATCAAATCCGCAATCCCCAAAATCACGCCTATAACCACTGATACCGCCAAGACCATAAGAGTTAATCGTAAGGTCTCATTCATGCTAGGCCAAGTTACCCTACGAAGCTCCCCAATTACCTCGCCAAAGAACCTGAATCCTCCGCCTCTGCCGGAACTGCCGGTACGAAACCTGTCTTGCAAATTTATCTCACTTCCCTGTGGAGAGTATGTGTTCTACACCTTGGGCAATATTTTTTTAGTTCCAACCTCTGAGGGTCATTCCGTCGACTCTTATTAGAGTTGTAAGTCCTCTGCCTGCAGTCGACGCAACCGAAAGTCACTAATATCCTATTTTCTCCCCGTCGAGCCATGTTAAAAATCCTATCAATAAGTAAGGTAAAGAAACGGTCAGGTACTGGATTTAAAATCCAGTACCTGACCGTCAAATCTTTTCTAGTTAATTACCTTAGTAATTACGCCAGAGCCTACGGTTCTGCCTCCTTCTCTGACAGCAAACCGAAGCTGTTCATCTAATGCAACAGGAGTTATAAGACTAACTTCCATTTCAATATTATCCCCCGGCATAACCATCTCCACGCCATCAGGGAGTTTTATGTCCCCGGTGACATCAGTGGTACGTATATAGAACTGCGGTTTGTAGCCATTAAAGAACGGAGTATGTCTACCTCCCTCATCTTTGCTGAGAACGTACACCTGGGCCTCATAGTTCGTATGGGGTTGGATACTGCCTGGGGCACAAAGGACTTGGCCTCTTTCGATCTCTTCTCTGTCTATGCCACGGAGCAACACTCCCACGGCATCTCCAGGCTCACCCGTCTCTAAAGTCTTATGAAACATTTCCACGCCAGTGACTATTGTTGTTGTGGTGTCCTTGATTCCCACAATTTCTATCTCATCACCTACGTTCACAATTCCTTTTTCTACTCGACCAGTAACAACCGTGCCTCTCCCTTTGATTCCGAAGACGTCCTCAACGGGCATCAAGAAGGGCTGGTCTTTCGGCCTATCTGGAACGGGTACGTAGTCATCAACAGAATCCATAAGATCCCAGATTCCTTTACCCCACTCACTTTCCCGACCCTTATCTTCAGCTTCTAACGCATTCAAAGCACTGACCCTGACAAATGGAATATCATCCCCAGGAAACCCATACTCCGAAAGTAGTTCCCTCATCTCAAGTTCGACAAGTTCCAATAATTCCTCATCGTCTAACATATCAACTTTGTTCAAAGCTACTACTATTCTGGGAACTTCAACCTGCCTGGCCAACAGAATATGCTCCCGAGTCTGAGGCATAGGTCCGTCAGGAGCACTCACCACAAGAATAGCGCCATCCATCTGGGCCGCACCAGTGATCATATTTTTTATATAGTCTGCGTGACCTGGACAGTCCACATGAGCGTAGTGCCTACTGTCCGTTTCATACTCGACGTGAGTAATCGCGATTGTAACTCCCCTTTCTTTTTCTTCAGGAGCATTATCAATAGTGTCGAAAGCCCTGAAGTCCGCGAGGCCTTCAGAAGCCAGAACTGAAGAGATCGCCGCAGTAAGTGTTGTCTTACCATGATCAACGTGACCAATCGTACCGACGTTCAAGTGCGGCTTTGTCCTTTCGAATACCTGCTTAGCCAATTCCTATATCCTCCGCTAATCTGGAGCCCACAAGCAGATTTGAACTGCTGACCTCGTTCTTACCAAGAACGCGCT
>CAYWYV010000085.1:0-6034 GCA_964462705.1 uncultured Dehalococcoidia bacterium | reverse complement strand
ATCGAATAATGGTTGGAAGTCCCAGCGGTTGTAAAGTTGCTCTCCTGTCGAAACAGGAACTCTAGACTTTCTCGCAAATTCGCCCATCAACTTTGAGTTGTCAAATTGTATTGGCTCTTCAATCCATGAAATTTTGTAGGGTATAAGTTCCTCAACGACTTGGATGGCACTCCAGTAATCCAACCTTGCCCTAACGTCTATACCTATTTGAATATCAGGACCGACGGCCTCTCTCACAGCTTTTACTAATCCAACTCCGGTGTTAATCCTGTCCGGTGTTGTAACATACTGACCTTTAAACGGGTAAAACTTGAGACAGGAATAGCCCTCTTGTACTGTCTTCATGGCGGCGCCTGCATGATCAGCTGGTGTAACAGCATTCTCGAACCAACCATTCGCATAAACTGGAACGGCATCCCTCACCTTGCCCCCAAGCAATTCATATACAGGAACTCCTAGGGCCTTACCTTTAAGGTCCCACAAGGCTAGATCGATGGCACTAATCGCACTCATGGTTACCGCGCCACCCGTCCATGTGACTCTTCTGTAAAGAGATGTCCAAATATATTCAATTGCAAATGGGTCTTTTCCGATCAAAAACTTGGAAAAGTCCTCAATTTCCCCAATGAGTGCCAGATCCTTGTATTGAAGACTTCCTTCGCCGACTCCGTAAATTCCGGTATCTGTATAGATTTTTATAAAAAGCCAGTTATTTGTATCCGATTTATGGGACTCAGCAGACATTCGAAATATTTTCACATCAGTTATTTTCATAGCTTCCATCCTAGAGAGTTATGCTCTATACATTTTCTAACATGTTTGATCCGAAATATAAATACAGGGAATCCTTTGCTTTTATGTAATCTAACGGAATAGGGGTGACTGGATACTTAGTCCATTACCACCCCCCCACCAATATTTAACACAGCGCCGGTAATTTCTGAGGCCTCTTTTGAAGATAGAAATACGAATCCATTGGCTATATCTGATGCTGACTGGAGTCGGCCTAGCGGTATTTCTGTGTCAGCCAAATGGGAACTGAAATCTTCGATGGTCTCGTCATTGTGTTTACGTTTGGCGAAGGAGGCCCAGGCCATTCCCTCGTCTTTAATATGGCCGGGGGCGATTGAATTTACCCGTATATCTGGGGCCAATTCGACGGCCATAGCCCGGCTAAAACCTATGACTGCGGCTTTTGAGGCACTATATACAGCGTTTTGATCCCAACCTCTCTTACCTGCTTGTGAAGAGGTACTTGTAATGGATGCGCTTTCCGACTTTTGCAAATACGGTATGGCAGCCTGGGTGCAAAGGATTACACCTTTTGTATTTACATTTAGGACCCTGTCTATATCCTCAGTAGGATGGTCAACTAAATACCCTGGGGAGCTAATTCCTGCGTTGTTAATAAGCGTTGTTATGCCATCCATAACTTCTGAAGCCTTGGCCATCATAGTTGAAACTTCGCTATCTGAAGTTACATCTGCCGGGCTTCCGAAAACTGGATTTGATTCAGATTCCAAGTTCCTTACGGCGCCGTCCACTGTTGCCTGGTTGTAGTCCGTTATAAAGACACTAGCCCCCTCGCGGATGAACGCTCGGGCAGTCGCCATTCCAATTGCCCCTGCACCACCTGTTATTACCGCCTTAGTGCCGTTCAGTCTTCCAGGCATCTTAAACTCCTATTTCATTTCTTATTAGAAAGCCTCAATCTTTTGAATCAATACGTACTTCAATATTTCCCGCTCTCTCCTCCTGTAGTAACAGGCTGACCCTTGAGTCAAGATTGCCCCATCCTCTGTTGATTGCCGATGTCATTTCGTTATAGGTGTGAGTAGCTGATGCCATGGGTACATCATGTTCCCGAGCTAGCTCTAAGGCCAAAGAGACATCTTTCTGAGCTCCAGTTAATTTGAATCGGGGAGGGTCAAATTTTCCCTGGAAATAGGTTTGTGGGAACGTAACGTTTAAAATATTGCCCCGACCACCACTCCCATTTCGTAAACACTCGACGAGTTTTTCGGTGTCCACCCCTGCCTTTACACCAAGTGTGAGAGACTCTGACAAGAGAGTTTCCATGCCGTATTGGAAAGCATTGTTCATCAGTTTGCATATGGTGCCGGTACCTATCGTGCCTGTATAGGTCACCCGATCTCCAAAGGACTCAAATATGGGTTTTAAACTTGTGAAAGTTTCTTCGTCCCCGCCCACCATTATGGCTAGTCGCCCAATGTCGGCCCCTGTAACTCCTCCACTAACGGGAGCGTCCATGACTTTTGCTCCTTTGGACGCAAAACTTTCATGTAGAGTCTGGATTAGTTTTGGTGAACTGGTGCTTAAATCCACCCATATACCTCCCTCCGTGATGCCATCGAAGATCCCCTCTTCCCCAATGGAAACAGCCTCCACTTCCTTAGGTCCAGGTAAAGAGGTGAAAATAACATCACATTTTCGAGATAATTCCTTAGGGCTATCTTCCCATGCTGCTCCCATCTCGAGGGCAGGGAGAGCCGCCTCCTTATTAATGTCATGGACAATAACTTTGTAGCCTGCTCGGATTATGTTTAGACACATTCCTCCACCCATATTGCCAAGTCCAATAAACCCGATATTTAAATGATCCATTTTGTATCCCTCGTGCCGGCATGTTCGTTGAAGATAAATTGTCAAAATTCCGTTGGTTACTATTAAGAAACTAGGCGGTGACTTTCTCGATGTCATCCATTGTCAGTTCTATTCCGAATCCCGGAGCATCATTTGGAATAACATAGCCATCTTTGGGTACTGAAACCCCTGCCGACTCAGTACCTGATCTATCAAAATGATCAAGAGGCATACCAGGGCGGGTCTGCATGAAGTATTCGCCGAGAGGAATAGTTGGCATGGCGTAACAGGCATGTTGTCCATAAGAGGTGCTTGCACCACCATGGGGAATTACTGAAATTCCCGCGGCCTCTGCTATATGACAGATTTTCACAAGGGCAGTCATACCACCCACCCACTGAATATCAGGCTGAAGGTAATCCACCGACCGGTCTGAGACTGCTGACAGGAACGGAAGAGATGTGTACCAGTGCTCCCCAGTTGCAATTGATTGCCATGGGAGTCGATTTTTCAATTCCTTAAACCCATCGTAATCCTCTGGTATTAGGCAGTCCTCAATCCATTTGAGGTTATACGGCCTCAGTCGTTCCGCGAGCCGAACTGTGAACTCAAGGTCAAGCGCCATCCAACAATCAAGCATTAACTCAATGTTTGGACCTGTCAGTTCCCGATTTCTTGACACAAGTTCCTCGTTCCTCTCCAAAGCATCAGGACCATCGGACGGACCGGCCAAACAGGTTAATTTTGTTGCATTGAAACCGAGTTCCATGTGCCATTCAGTTTGGCTACCAGTGGCATAACATGTAATTTCCTCCCTAGCAGGTCCCCCGAGTAGTTCGTACACGGGCATTTTTGCAAGTTTTGCCTTAAGGTCCCATAATGCAAGATCTACAGCAGTGATTGCGTAACTTGCTATGCCAGCTGCGCTGTAGGGTGAGGCCAGTCTGAACATCATGTCCCAGATTTTCTCGATTGCCATGCAATTTTCACCGACCAATAACGGGGCAAAATGGTCATTGATAAGTGAATTGACAGGTGTGCTGAATACGGTCATTCCTACACCAAAAGTTCCATCTTCACCGGTAACGACACAAATAGACGTTTCCTCCCATGGCGGGGCCCAAAGTAGTCCTTCTTTCTTAAATCTTGGATACCGTGACATTGGCGTGGCTACATGATCCACCCATCTCCAACTATCTCGTACCGGATAGTCTGAAATGGGGGAAGGAAATTTCGCACCGAGTGCCTTTATACTTTTTATTTTCATCGCTTAAAAGCTTGGATTGTTTGGGAAGGGTGTAAGTTGGAGTTCGTGGGTCCAGGAGGATTTATCTTGAGTGTGCAGATAGTAAAAGGCTTCAGCTATCTTAACTGGATTCATTATCAAATCAGGGTTTTGTTGTGATCTTGGCATTGCCCTCGTTCCAGGCGAGTCAATTGTGCCATCAATGACAACATTCGCGACATGCACTCCAAATTCTGAATATTCCTCTGTTAATACCTGAGCAAGGGTCCTCATCATTACTCTCGGGTAGTAAAGAGATTGTCCTGTCATGCGTTTCCGCCCTCGGAGCGAGGAAGAATTATTTGAAATCAGGAATGAGCCGCTTCCTCTTTTCCTCATTGATGGCATAACTTCTTTCGCCACAAGAAAAGGGCCCCTACTTGAAATATGTTGTGCGGTTTCAAACATTTCAAGAGGGATGTGTTCCAACAGCTCTTTTTCAGGAGGAAGATCCCGGCCTTCTATGTAGCCTGCGTTATACACCAACACATCGGGATCTCCAGCCCTTTCCCGTATTTCGGAGAACGCATTCGATATAGAGTCACTCGATACCAAGTCCAACTCTATTATTATGCTTGCTCCTCCTTGATCCTCGATGGCTTTTTGGAGTGGTGCTGCGTTTGGACTGTTTCGAGTTGTTAACACAACTAAGAAACCTTCTTGTGCAAACTTTTGCGCTACTGCCCCTCCAATGCCCCAGCGAATACCCACAGGTAAATGGCTGTCGTCTAGTTCTTTGCCATGTATTAGTTTTGTATTTCTTCCATCTGACTGCCACTTTGAAGTGGCACCTATGACTACAGCGACTGGTTTATTATCTGAATTCATACTCGATTCCCTCATAAGTGACATTGGTCAATATTGGATTTGCTGCGACCCTACGGTAGAGTTCACCAATTTGTAAAGTTATTGTGAATGTGCGCAGCCTTCCCTGTTTGAATTCGCAGAGCCTTTACATAGGGCAATCCATCTTTTCTTAAAATGAAAGCCAAATATTAATATATCTGCTGTCCCCCGATTTTATGAGCCAAAATCATAAAAATTACCTTATTAGGGTAGGTGAATGATGGCGCGACAAGAAATACTTAATAATATTGAAGCTACCTTGAGGATTGTCCCTGGGTTTATGGAAGGTATGGCCGATATGATTTGGAGCATACCTGGTCCTTTCTGAAGGACTTTCTGATGTTTGACACTGCTTTGTCTGCCAAGACAAAGACTCTGATCGGAATTGGGTCCGCTTCAACATTTAGATGTGATTATTGAGTGCCTTTTCTAACCGGCTTGGCACAGCTCGGCGGAACGTCAGATGAAGAAATTGCAGAGGTGGTTACTGTCGCTCCAGGAGTAGCTCGGGACAGCGTGTATCTGAATGGGATTGCCTACGACCACGAAACATTTATGGGAGAGTTGGCGCAGGTCGCAGAACATGCTCAATGCGAGGATTAACACTGTCAGAGTCAAAGATTAGGATCGCCTGTCGTTTTCTTACAAATGTGAAAGTCTTATTTCAAGATTAGGCCTTCATTTTCCTATTGGTATGTTTTCGTCCGATTTTGGCGGCTTCCTGACTCTGCCCGGCTATCACTCGAGCTCCAGAGTCGATAACTTCAGTAATATTCTCAGGAGTTGCGGACTCTAGAAATTTAACTCCGTTTTTGTCACAAGCATTCTTAACTCTTACTGAAGCATCTTTTATTCTTTGGTCGGGAGGAGACCCAGGGACTCTCCTTATTTTCATTGACATAGACATGTCTCCGGGACCCATTTCGGCAAATCCAATACCCGGAACACTCAAAATCTGTTCACAGTTGTTCAATCCAGCTAGGGTTTCTATTTTTAGCCCCAACAAAAGTTCCCCACTAGGGTTTAATGGCCAAGGGTCCGCCTTCGCCCTGTAATCATTGTCGTCTTCAATACCCCATTTTTGTTTTGCCTTAAATTCAGACCCTACTCCCCTGGTTCCATCTTTGAGGCCAAAGCCAACTCCAATTTCGTTAATCTTGTATCTGCATGATTCTACGAAGGCAGCTACTGCGTCTGGAGTTGTCGCCTCGCACAGTAATATTCCGTGGACTCCTCTAGCCAGAATTTGTCGGATTTGCCAAGCGTTGTATCTGATAATTTCTGGACTTTCTCCCTGGA
>CAYWYV010000084.1:0-6174 GCA_964462705.1 uncultured Dehalococcoidia bacterium | reverse complement strand
ACACAGCTCGGGCAGCATCCTCACCCCTGGCATAAACACCCACAACCCCACACGCTTCTCTTGCGGAATCATCAAATTCATCCACGTGGTTCCCCATTACTACGTTTTCTGTGGGGGGATCCGGATATACGAAACGTTCTCCCACTTTTCTATTGGGAGTCGGACTCTGAGTCCTATGTTGGTCTGAATAATGATCTTCAGGGATAATTAAACCATCTCCCAGTTAGTGATCTGGTTAGTCAAAACCTACCTCACGGACCGACGAATTCATCCTTCGTACTACAGTTCAGATTATATGTCCGCCATAAATAGGGGTCAAACGATAAATGCCTATAAATTAGGAAAATTAGTTCTCTATCATTAAATATCCCAACATTAATTTCTCTATTTACCAGTACTGAGATATTCTCTAAGTTCTTTCTTAGTCATCCCTTCAAGGCCCAGTTGTTTTGGCCCTCTCCCTTCCGCCCAAGCATCGATTCCCATAACAATGCTGCCAATACCTACAAACGCATCTATGACGGGTGTCTGAATTCCATATTGAGTTCCCAATTTGCTCCATGCAGCTATCCCATATGGAATATCCTCGGTCAACCAGCGACTCTCCAGATTTCCAGGCGCTTTGAGTCTAGTTAGCATATGGCTTCCATTAATAGCCTCCCACAAAGTCCCTCGTGGACCAAACCCAGCCTCATGGAAAGCTTTTCCGACCGGCGTCAGCTCATATCCAAGTTCTCTGCCCACCGTCATTCTCTCTTCATCAACAGCCTCTATAACCTTTGCAACACTCTCTGAAACTCCTTCCTCATAAAAATAGAATTCTCCTCTGGAATATTCAACCCGGCCAGCATTCATCAACACACCCGCCGGATGAACCACAGGATTCATTGAAGACAATCCGCATTGCAACGCATCTTCATATGGTGACACTCCTGGAAACAGAGGCTTCAAATCAGAAACAACCCTACTTGTCCTCACAGACGGAAAAACTCCTAATCCTAGGGAAGATACTTCTCCCCATATAATCGCACTCTCCCCAGAGGTTTTGCGACACACATATGGGGCTGTATCAACCTCAGCCACAGTTATGTCTGAAACCCCAAACTCTGCTGCAAGTGCTGAAAATTCTAAAGATCCTAAAGTACCTGGCATAACCACTACTGTATGATCAGAAGTGAGATAAGGACCGGTAAATTCTGCAAATGGTCTATGAGCGTATGCCGGAACTATCAGAAGTAATAAGTCGGAAAATGCAAGAGCTTCAGACGGATCAAGAGTCACAAGAGATACAGCGGCCGGCCCATTCTCCATGACTCCCTCAAGATTGATACGACCAGTCCTAGAAATCTGTTCGACGCTCTCTGCAAAATCTGGGTGTTCTAGAATACAAATCTCATTTCCTATGTGACTCAATCGAGCAGCAACTGAGAAGGCAGTGTTGCCACCTCCCATGATTGTGACTTTTCTTCCTGACATTAATCTTTCCTCTCTTTTCTGTAGAACTAGCCACCTAGGAACATATCAAGAATATTTCCTGCCCTTCCACTTCTCCGTTTAAAGAATTCTGTATATCCACAATTCTCACAAGTTATATGTGAAAATTGCTGGTTCTGAACATCAAGAAATCTTGATAACCCTCCGCCCGTAGTCCGTATTGTTCCCGTCTCGTACGATTCATTCTGGCATTTAGGACACTTATATTGGTTTATTGTTTCGGGTTCGTTTTGCAAACTACAGTCCTCCTAATACAACTTGTTGGCATCAGTTTACTTCCATCATTCAATAAATCGCCAACTACTGGGGTTGGATGACAATTTATTCCTCTTCCTACACCAACGACTAATCTACCAGAGGCTGTGCGACGATCCAAAGACTAACCGCCGTATAAAAAACCATCAACAACATCATAGGGTATTGGCTTTTCACAGCTTTAATATGGTTACTAGTTCTTCTTAGTGAAATAATATGCGCGACATAAACTGAAACTATATGACCTACCACCAACGACGTCACAGAAACAATCCAGGCAAATCGAGCATCTATTATTCCTATATTAGGTACATACTCTGCAGTACCTAAGATATTAAGCCCGTTACCGAGTGGATCTGAAACCAAGGGGATTATCTGTTGGCCAGAGATCAGAATAAATGACAAATAATGGGAAAGATTGTATGCCAACGCTATCGGAACCAATGAGAATACAAAACTTCGTATCACCTCCCCTTGCGGCATTTCACCGCCAGAGAGACGAGAAACTCTCCCACAAAGGAGTATGTACACAGAAGCAAACACTAATGGGACAAATAAAATACCTAGAGATTCAATCGTTTGAACAGCTGAACCTGGAACAGGGTCCACAAAGGGCCATAATAATGTTTGGATCGCAACCCATCCTGGAGTTTCCGAAAACCCGTCGAACGTCACTGAGGCTAAAGCTGTAATATGGAATGCCACCACCGCTGGTGATACCCTCTCACCTCTTGATAATCCCATCGCCCAGGGCCGAATAGAGAACTCCTTGTCATCGTCATCAGCCAGCTCCCAACATTCATAACAATCAACACATCCCTGAACGTCAGATTTGCCATCGATGCTCGCAGAGCACCCCGAAATACAAATGGTGCATACATCTTTATGACTATTAGTCTTAGCAACTCTAACTTCAGTAGGAGAGAAGCGAGCAAACAAAGCAAACAGAACAGAAAATGGGTCTCCTCGCTTCAGCCATATATGTTTCCCAAATAGAAACATCCCCATCCACGTAATTAAAGAGTAAATTACAATAATCCAGGCCAACGAATATGGTCTCGACCCTCCGGGGAAAACGTTCTCTACCCATGCAAAAATAAAGAATCCCAACAATGCCGGCCAGGCGTCCAACCAACTAGGCCATCGAAACTTTGGAGATCCCTTAACACCTAGAACCCATTGCGACCATGTAAAAATTATTTGCCAGGGATTCGCAATTGCCCAAAAATTACCAATGAATGCCACCAGATAACCTATACCAACCCACCAGATTATCCATACGAAGGTGGGAGAGAAATTTTCTAGAGCATCTTCCGTCCCATATATACCTGATACAACCGTCAGTACGAGGAGGAACACAGACAATATTCCCACAAACATGGCAAAGCAACGACCTATGACTCTAAAAACAAAACTCTTCCACAAATTTAACCGTGGATATTCAGATTTAGTTCCACCCTGACGAATAAACCAACCTATGACCACAAATGAAAGGGCCACCATAGCTGATGCCCCAACCAAGAAATAATTTAGCGGAATTGGAAGATCGTATCGCTCGCCAAAACCATGGGCAAATACAGATGGAACAAACATGCTGAGTCCAAGGATCACAAGCACGGAAAAAATAACTATTTTCGTTTGGATCGGCAAAAATACATTCATATATAAAGCTTTCAAAGTTTAGGAACTGTCAACGATAAAACTCCAAAATCCCTTAAGACTGACTACCAATAATCCATGGCCCGGAGATATGACGCATTATCGTCATACTCTAGGGACGAACTTCTACAGTAATTAGCGAGCGTTCCTCCTCAGTGGTGTGTTCTCCACTTCCAGCTTCATGAGAACCTGCATTATGGCCCGCGTGTGAGTCTGCAGGGGGATCCCCACTAGTTATGCGCACCTTATCAGGGTTTTTTGAAACCCACTTTATCGTGGCCCCTGGTTTAACGGTTACTTCATTAGGGTGAAAAAGCTGCATGTCGTCTTTGATTATTATGGTCACATCATCTTCTGAAGCATCTAATGAAGCAACAATCGCACCCGAAATATTGTGTGACATATGATCATGATAAGGAATCACACCGGGGTACATATCAATATCTACTGTGTAGGAATATGAATCTCCTTCCAGGAGTGTTGGTGATTCAAACAATTTGCCATGTATTTCATGAGAAGTATGTGATGAGTGATTCTCCTCAGAAATATGCGCTGTTACGGGAAATGCACCTGTTGCATGAGCTTCAAACTCAATCGTTTCACTTCCATCCATAGGAATTTCAGCTTCTATATCATAACCGTGAAGGTGAATGGACATTTCCTGATCTGATGTAAATTTGAGTTTCACCTGTTCACCCTTCTTTACTTTAACGATTTTATCCCCTTCAACATTTCCATTTTTGATAGAAATTAATATTTCATTTTTGTTTATGTCTCTAGTAGAACTACCCCCACAAGCAGGGTATATAAGCATCAATACGATCACACTAGCAAAAAAAATATTCCTTATAACTTTCAATTTTAAATCCTCCACATTTATACGTCCTGGAGATGAAATTTCAGCCCCTCCAGGCTCGTTTTCTTCTATATTCTTTGACCCACGCTCTAGCAGACAAACCAAGAATGATCAGAAACCCTATAAGAGCTAGGAGTGTCACCATCGGAACCACTGCGTCTGTCTTCCTAACCTCAATTTCAAACACAGATTCAACTAATCTTTTCTCCGTTGAAACCATCACAGTTATAGTCCAAAGCCCCTCTTGGTTAAGAGGGACGTTAACCTCATAGGATGTAGGGTCTAAAACCGTATTATCCATAGAAATTATCTCAACAACTTCACGAGGTTGCCCATCCATAACAGGACCAAACCCAGTCAAGAATACCTCTGCGTTTAAGTAACGAACTTTAGTATCACGATTCTCAACGTAGGCTGCAAAATGTACTATTCCTGGGGACGGAGAATAAGGGACAGTTCCAAGACCAATCTCATAATGCTCCGAAAGATTTTTCTGGTATTCCCTGACAGCACCATTAGCCTCTACTGATGACAACGACGATCCAACCCATTGCCCTTGTCCGACAACCACAATTGAGATAACAATGATTGACCTAATACGAGTTCCAACGTGAATTTTTGACGCAGCAGAGATACTTGATAACACTCTAGCCCCTAAACTTTGACACCTGAATTCTTAAAGTAGGGAAGTTACATGATTGGGAGGTGGAGTGGGTACCTCAACTTGAATACCTGAAGGGGGAATTTGCGGACTTTCCACTATAGATCGGCTAGAACTGTATTGCATCCATCCCAGTAATTCTCTATCAAACGCATCGATTGACATAGCAGCACCAGCAATTCCCATATTCTTATCAAGAAATGATCCCGTATAAGTTTCCATCACCTCGTAAACACCATCTAAATTTTTAGTCTCGTGATGAGAATAAGTATCGGGAAGACCCTTTCCGCCATAATCATGGGTATGGCCAAGTACCACAATCAGATGCTCATGTCCTGAATACCAATCTAGATAATGGTGATCAAAGGAAACCCAGAGCGAAGTGCCCAGTACAGAAAAAACAATTATAAGAGTCGGGATACGCCATAAAATTGAGTGAGTCATACTAGGCTCTACTATAAGCTAGGAGATGCATGACCTTCATATTAACAGACGACCTTACAGACTCAAAATATAAGCGCTCTACAAAACTATACTTCGACACCTAAAGCACCTGCCACCGTCTCCATATCCTTATCGCCTCTACCTGACAATCCGAGCAAAATGATTCTATCTTTACCAAGGTTGGGAGCCAAGGTAGAGATATAGTGCACAGCATGGGAAGGCTCAAGAGCTGGAATAATACCTTCAGTTTCGCAAAGCAACTTAAACCCTTCAAGTGCCTGAACGTCTGTGACACTCACATACTCTGCTCTACCCGAATCATTAAGCCAGCTGTGTTCAGGGCCAACCCCTGGGTAATCTAGCCCGGCTGAAATACTGTGAGTTTCAATTATCTGACCATACTCGTCTTGAATAAGATAAGACATACTTCCATGCAGTACTCCAACTTCTCCAGTCGTTATAGTGGCGGAATGTCTTCCAGTTTCCACACCATCTCCACCAGCCTCTACACCAACCAATTTAACCTTTTCATCGGGTATAAAGTCATAGAACAGACCCATTGCATTACTACCGCCCCCCACACAGGCAACAGCATAGTCTGGGAGACGTCCTGCATGAGAAAGGATTTGTTCCCGCGCCTCTCGACCAATGACACGTTGATAATCTCTAACAATCATGGGGTATGGGTGTGGCCCCACGACACTTCCGATTAAGTAATATGTCGACTCAACATTAGTTACCCAATCTCGTATAGCCTCATTTATAGCATCCTTGAGTGTTCTACTCCCAGAATCCACTGACCGGT
>CAYWYV010000083.1:0-6359 GCA_964462705.1 uncultured Dehalococcoidia bacterium | reverse complement strand
ATATGCATAGGTACCTGGCCGTATATGCACTGTACTATGGTCATAGCAGCCTTGGAATATGGTAAGCATGTAATGACTGAAGCCAGAATGGCTGTAGACGCGGCGGAAGCACATGCTATGTTGGATGCATCTCGTCAGTTTCCTGAACAAATTACTCAGATAGTGCCTGCACCCCACACACTTAATCTTGATAAAACTATAGTCAAGCTCATTCAAGAAGGATACGTTGGAGATGTTTTATCTGTTGATGCTGCAATAAGTCAGGGAGGGTTCGTTGATCATGAAAAACTCTTTCACTGGAGGCAAAGTCGGGATTTTAGCGGATTCAATATCATGGGCTTAGGAATATGGTATGAGGCCATCATGAGATGGGTTGGATCTGCCTCCTCGGTACAGGCGTTAACGAGAACTACTGTGAAGCGCAGGAATGATGAAGACGGCAACCCTAATGTTATTTCAGTACCAGATCATGTAGAGATTCTTTGTGAGATGTTTTCTGGGCCTACTTTGCACATAAGGTTTAGTGATGTGCTGGGCCATGCTCCGGCGAATGCTGTATATATTTTCGGGACGGAAGGAACTCTTAAGATAGATGGATCGGATCAGACTGTACCCAAGTTATGGGGCGGCCAAAGATCTGATAGTGGACTATCTGAAATAGAAGTCGTTGCCGAACTACAGGGTGATTGGAGAGTTGAGGAAGAATTTATAAATGCTATAAGGGGTAAAGAAGACATTACACACACCAACTTCCAGGATGGAGTTCGGTATATGGAATTTACAGAGGCAGTTACTAGAAGTACTCAAACAGGAGAGAAGATTCTTTTGCCATTTTAAGAGTATTTAGAGTCTTATGGATTTTTTATGAACATTGATTTTAGTGAATTAACGGCAACCCCTATAGCTCCCGACATCGTTATGCCTGAAGGTTTGGCTGCTGATGTTGAATACGTATTTTCCGTCACGTATACCGATCCCGACGCGATGGAGGTGGCAGAATTTTCTAAGGCAGCAGCCATTGCTATTGAAAGAGAGGGATTGTCCCTCGGGACTTATCCTCCACCCCTTGGTCATGAAGGCCTGAGAAAATTTATATCCAGGGAACTAAAATCGAACAGAGGATTGGATATCTCTCCAGATAATTTGTTTTTATCGAGTGGCGCCGGGGGAGCCTGTCAGACTATTGTTGATGCGTTTATAGACGCTGGTGACGTCGTGATGATGGATGAATTTTGCTATCACGGAAGTTTGAATATGTTTCTTCGAAAGGGAGCGATTCCTGTTCATGTACAAATGGACAATGATGGTATGGATCCTGACGCACTCGAGGTCGAGATAGAGAAAAAATTATCTGAAGGAATTAAACCCAAACTTATATATACGATTTCGGTCTATCACAACCCTACTGGAGCCACCCTGAGTTTGGAGAGACGAAAAAGAATTGTTGAGATTTCCGGCCGATACGGTATTCCTGTTGTTGAGAATGAATCGTACGCTGATTTTCGCATCGATGGGCCAGAACTTCCTCCCGCTATTATGTCATTGGATGAAACTGAAGGCGTGATGTATATCTCTGCCTTCACAAAACTTCTTGGATGTGGATTGCGTCTAGGGTTTGGGGCATTCCCCGAGAGTGCTCGAGGACCAATGCAGAAGATAGGGTTTGGTGCAAGTCCTAGTCACTTATCTTCTATGGTTGTCCACGAATATCTGAAGAAAAACAAAGATTCCTACGCTCATGGTGTGGCCCAGTCACTAAGGGCCAAGCGGGACGCCCTTATTAGATCACTTGGCGAATATTTTCCGCCAGAGTGTTCTTGGACAGAACCTGAAGGAGGCATGATGGTTTGGGTTGAACTTCCTGAAGGGGCTGATACGTGGGTGGCTTTGGATAGTGCCGTGGAAAAAGGGGTGAAGTATAACCCTGGACCGGTATTTAGAGCCGATCGATCTGGGGCCAACCGTTTGAGGCTCACCTACAGTCACAATAGCCCTGAAGATATTGAGAAGGGAATAGCGATTCTTGCCGATGTTTTCGAGGAACAGGGACTTTTCAATTCTTAATTGGAGTTAAAACCAATGAGTAAAAATGACAATATTACGATTGAAGAGGTTCGACATCTCGCTCTGTTAACACGTATCAATATGTCTGAAGAAGAAATTGAACAGATGAGAGACCAGATGAGTGACATCTTATCCAGTATCGAGATTTTATCTGAGGTAGAAACAGATGGTATTGAACCGACTGGACACTCCGTTGACGTCCACTCTGTAATGAGAGAAGACATATCCAGTGACTCTATTAAGCTAGCTGAAGCCTTGGCCAATGCTCCAAGACATGAAAACAGCTTTATACGTGTTCGAGCTGTGCTTGAGGAATAAGAGACTACAAACGACCTATGCCAATATTGGATATTAAAGGGCTGACTATTAATGCCGCAAGAAGACTTCTCGATGAGAAAGAAGTCTCAGCTCTGGAACTTACACAGGCATATTTGGATCGAATAGTAAGTGTTGAAGAAGATGTTCATTCCTTTGTTTCTGTTACTGCTGATATTGCTCTAGAGCAGGCAAACATTGCCGACAGAATGATAAGCGAAGGTGTCCATGGACAGCTCACTGGGATTCCCATGCAACTCAAGGATAATATGAGTACTAAGGGTGTCCCTACGACATGTTCTTCGAAAATGCTGGAGCATTTTATTCCCCCATACGACGCCTACGTCACGGAGAAACTGAAAGATGCTGGGGCAATCCTATTAGGAAAAGGTAATCTTGATGAATTTGCGATGGGATCTTCCACTGAAAACTCTGCGTTGAAGGTGACACATAACCCATGGGATCTAGAAAAGGTCCCGGGGGGTAGTAGTGGAGGACCCGCAGCAGCAGTTGCTGCTTCGGAGTGTGTTTTTTCGTTGGGGTCCGATACGGGCGGCAGCATTCGCCAACCAGCGTCACTATGTGGTGTTGTGGGAATGAAACCCACTTATGGATTGGTTAGCAGATTTGGATTGGTTGCTTTTGCAAGCTCTCTCGATCAAATTGGTCCTATAACCTCAGATGTTGAAGATAGTGCTGTTGTTCTTTCCCACATTGCGGGTCATGATCAACGTGATTCAACCTCCCTTAATATTGATGTGCCAGACTATTCTGAAGGATTAGTTGCAGACTTGACTGGATTCAAAGTAGGCGTGCCAGTTGAATATTTTTCTGAAGGTATTGACCCAGGTGTAGAGAAGTCGGTTAGAGATGCTATAAAAATTTTGAGTGATTTGGGTGCGGACATTGTGGAAACCAGTTTGCCCCACTCAGCCTACGCCTTAGCTGTGTACTACATCATTGCTCCATCAGAGGCTTCGGCGAATCTTTCAAGATATGACGGAGTTAAATATGGTTATTCGAGTGATGTTGCAGGCTCCATGTGGGATGCACTAGAAAACACACGACAAAAGGGGTTTGGCCCAGAGGTAAAGCGGAGGATAATGCTCGGTACTTATGCCTTGTCATCCGGATATTACGATGCCTATTACGTGAAGGCCCAGAAAGTGCGGACCATTATCCGAAATGAATTTAAGGAGGCATTCGAGAGTTTTGATGTACTTGCAATGCCCACTGCACCTACTACAGCTTTCGATATTGGAGGAAAAACCGGCGACCCAGTTCAGATGTATCTAAATGACATATTTACTATTCCTGCAAACATCGCAGGTATCCCCGCTATATCTGTTTCATGTGGCATATTGGACGGTTTACCAGTGGGATTGCAATTTATGGCTGGGGCTCTTCAAGAAAAAAAGTTGTTTAGAGCTGCTTACGCATATCAGCAGGCTACAAACTGGCATCATCTAAAAGCTAATATTTAGGTCGAATGATGACGGAAGACTCTGATGAAATTTCTATAGGAATTACTGGACTATCTGAATGGGATGTAGAGGAAGATCAGCTGGGGAGAGGACTTGTTCTCATAACCAATCGGGGCTCTATAAGAACCTTAATGCATCATGATCCTTCCAACCCGACACACAGAGGTGTGGTCTGGGTAGGAGGAGCTAGAGGAGGCTTTGATGGGCCGGCCTGTTCCATGTACAAGTTATTAGGAGATAGCCTATCACCAGGAATTACATCTCTAAGGGTGGATTACAGACAACCCAATGTACTCGTTGAATGTGTGATGGATACTTTGGCAGCCCTTTCATTCCTTTCAGGAACGGGCCATACGGATGTAGTACTAGTTGGTCATTCTTTTGGGGGTGCGGTTGTGATAAAAGCAGCTCCTTACAGCGAGGTTGTTAAGGGTGTTGTAGCTCTTTCAAGCCAAACTTTTGGTGCCGGTGACGTAGCTCAGATTTCCCCGTCCCCCCTTTTGCTGGTTCATGGCGAAGCCGACACGGTCCTATCCCAAGATTCATCCCAGCAAATTTTTGAATGGGCCGAAGAGCCAAAGGAATTGAGATTGATACCTGAAAACGGACATCGCCTTGAGGAGTCTGCAGAAGATATAAAACAATTAGTATCTGATTGGTTAGTTCAACATTTATACCTTCCCCATGAGGCAAACTAAGAGATGAATTTATAGCGCCCTGACTTTTGTTGAGATATACTCGGGCAATTGCTAATTGATAACATTTTGTTCACACAAATATTCTATTTTGTGATCAGTATGGATAAATAAAAAATAGGAAGTGTACATATGGGTGAATTAGATGGGAAAGTCGCAATAATTACAGGCGCCGGAAGACTAAGAGGCATTGGAAGGGCGGCGGCTGTCTCTCTTGCACGGTTAGGGGCAGATATAGTTGTAACCGGTACAGGTAGAGATCCATCATCCTTTCCTGACGATGAGAAAGCGATTAATTGGAAAGACGTTGAAAGCGTTGCTGAACAGGTACGAGCAGAAGGAAGAAGAGCACTTACATTAACGGTTGATGTCACGAGTCGTGAAGATGTGCAAAACATGATCGATCGTACTGTGGAGGAATTTGGAAGGATAGATATATTGATAAATAACGCTGCATTTGCCCGCGGAGTCGATAGGGTGCCGATTTTAGAACTTGATGAGGATGTATTCCAGAAAGTTATGGATATTAAAGTAACTGGAACTTTTCTTTGTACAAAAGCAGCGATTTCTCACATGATCGAGCAAGGTGAAGGTGGAAAGATAGTCAATATATCTTCGACAGCGGGGAAAAGAGGATCAGCAAATACCCTTGCCTACAACGGCGCTAACTTTGCGATTGTAGGCATGACTCAGTCGATGGCTCAGGAATTGGGTCCATACAACATAAACGTTAATGCTGTATGTCCAGGGGCGGTTGATACTCATCGAATGGATGTTTTAGGCAGAGGAGAAGTTTGGTATAACATGGCGGGTCGTACTCCGATAGGCAGAAACGGTACTGACGATGAAGTGGGCGATTTCTGTGCCTATCTGTGTACTGAAGCAGCCTCTTGGATACATGGGCAGTCTATAAATCAGAATGGTGGAACAGTGATGGAGCATTAATCGAATCCATCTTTTTCGTTGACCCATATAGATAGGATTGCTAGACTTCATTGCCTCTCATTCAGTGTTTATGCTTAGATTTTAGGGCGGTTAGCTCAGTGGTTTAGAGCGCTGCGTTGACATCGCAGAGGTCACAAGTTCGACCCTTGTACCGCCCACCATGTCTTTATCTGACAGTGTATAATTCCTGAAAGGGTTTACTGTTATGTTCAATATAAGAAAGAAAATAATCTTTTCAGGAATTAGTTCTTTAATTATACTTTCTCTTCTTGGGTGTTCATCAGCGTTAACCTCAACACCAGTATCACCGGGACAAGTTTCTTTCAAAGTAGGCTGTGATCAGTTCATGAAAGACAATCACTTAACTCGGACTGTTCGTGTAAGACAGGGTGAATTACTGCTTGTAACTCTCTGCTCCAACGCCACCACAGGATTTCAATGGTCACAATCAGCACAGATATATGACGAGAGTATTCTCGAACAAGTGGACCACATTTTTTCAGTTCCAAAGCAGAGTATAGCTGGAGCTGCAGGCACTGAAAAGTGGACTTTCAATACCCTCAACAAAGGAAGCAGTATCGTAGTGTGGGAATACAGCCACCCTTGGACTGGGGGAGAAAAGCGAGAGTGGTCATTAGCTGCAACTGTTATTATTCATTAACCACGAAAAGGTTTAGTTATACCTAAGATAACCTAAGGAGTTAGAATATTATGGCTATGGCATTAGGAATTATGAGTAATCCCCTAGTAATCCCCTAGTAATCCCCTAGTAATCCCCCGATTATACCAATGATAAAGCATGTAACAAAATCACAATAATATAATTTTACTTTCAAGTAATAACATGAAAAACATG
>CAYWYV010000082.1:0-6447 GCA_964462705.1 uncultured Dehalococcoidia bacterium | reverse complement strand
CCTGTGGAATACTAACATTTGGAGGGGTGCTTGCTGCTTTAATCCATGCAAGAGAAACAGGTGTTGGGCAAAAAATTGAGACCTCTCTAGTTGGTAGTGCTTTCCGCCTTATGGGTTGGACAATGGCAACAACGATGTGGAAAAACAAGCCACCAATCACAGGGGCTCGTATTAATGGGACAAGAAACAGAGCTGGCATTGCAGCCTGCTTTAATGATGCTGATGGAAGGCCACTGGCTATGCAGTTAGATTCAAGACATTGGCTTCCTGCGTTGGAAAGCTTGGGATTTTTAGAGGCAATGGAAGAGGCAGGGTTGACCGACCTGGGAATGGCATTTGAGTCGGAGGAAAAAAAGAATTCAATACTTGACAAACTTGCGGAACTTTTTGCAACAAACACCAGAGATAATTGGATAAATATCCTTCGATCCGCTGATATAGTCGCTGCACCAGTCAACACCATGTTGGAGGCTTCTCAAGACCCAAATATAGTGGAGAGTGGGTACGTAAAAACGGTAACGCATCCCGACTTAGGTGAGGAGATAAGAATCCATGGGACACCTTGGAAAATGTCGGAAACCCCGAGTAATCCCGGTTTCGCTCCGAAACTTGGAGAGCATAATGAGGAGATACTTGGCGAATTAGGCTACGACTCAGAGGCTATTAGTCATTTGAAAGAGATAGAAGCTATATAAGTAATGTCTGATTACTGAGAGATCAATTATTCCAGTCTTTGTTTCGGATGGAGGAAACGTTGGTTAAGTTTGATTATTTTTATGGTGGTCATGTTGAGATGCCTGATGCTGGATTTTCAGCCACTCCCGTGGGGGAGAGAAACCTGTCAGAGGAATTACTAGCTTCTTCCTTTTCGGAAGCCAAGGCTATGGCAAAGATTATGGATCCTCTGGGATATGACACTCTTTGGATGTCTGAGCATCACTTTCAATCGGAAGGCTTCGGAGGTATTCCTAATGTTCATATGACAAGTGTTTACTTAGCTGAAGCAACTCAAAATATGAATTTTGGCGCTTTCTTTAGTATTGTTCCTGCTTGGCATCCTTTAAGGTTGGCCGAGGATTTTGCCTCTGCAGATGTTATGACCGGCGGTAGAGTGAGATTTGGGATAGGCCGCGGTTATATCTTGAGAGAGGTAGAAACGTTAGGCTCTCCCCTCGAAGATGATGAAGCAAATAGAGACCTGTTTGAAGAACAGGTGGAAATCATTATCAAGGCTTGGGGAAAAGACTCATTTTCCCATCGAGGGAAAAATTATGTAATACCAGCCGATGGAATGCATCGGGGGAAAAAACTTCAAGAGATTACACTGGTCCCCCGACCTATTCACAAGCCCGTGGATTTCTGGCAACCGATTGCGAGTGGGAGCCAGAGAGGAATGGATTTCATGGTTAAACATGGGATAAAGGGTGTCATAGCAGGAGGAACCGCTCCGGGGGGATCAGCTGAAAAAACTGCTCTTAGATGGAAAG
The DNA here is from genome assembly GCA_964462705.1 of uncultured Dehalococcoidia bacterium. Lineage (GTDB taxonomy): Bacteria > Chloroflexota > Dehalococcoidia > Lucifugimonadales > UBA826. Next base: position 4,960 of record CAYWYV010000082.1, on the reverse strand, counting down.
AAACATTGGCAAAGGCAGGACAAGAGGTGGAGGTAGGAGAACGTCTGGCTTTGGGTGTTCAGATACATATGGCAGATTCTGAGGAGAAGGCTATTGAGGAAGCAACACCGTACTTTGAGGAACAACTTAAAGTACTAGCACCTTTAGGGATGATAAAGAATTTGTCGGAATATCAAATCGAAGCAATAGCCGATCCTGGCATAGCCCCATCAGCCGGTCTACCTACTCTGCAGGATGGGGTTGAGGATGGGACATGGATCTGTGGCCCACCTCGCAAAATAAGGGAAGAGATAGCAGGAATCCTAAAAAGATTTCCAAAGATAGAAAGATTATCTGTGGGATTAGGAGGCCTTGCTATCCCGCCAAGTGTTATACGGAAAGACTTGGAATGGTTTGGAAAAGAGGTTCTACCTGAATTCAGAGAAAAAGATTAAGAATTTTTAAGTAATCTGGTTCTACAAGTCATATACATTGATATAATTCTTACTGACGCCGATGTAGCTCAGTGGTAGAGCAGCTGTTTTGTAAACAGCAGGTCGTCGGTTCGAACCCGACCGTCGGCTCCATACGTTGCGATTATTGGGGGATTGGACCATCGATCTTCCAACGGTACAAATTACCCAGCCATATGAGTCGGTTATATAGCTGCGGAGCGAACCCTTTTCTGTGACATTAAGTCTCTGATCACCTTACTTATAATCCTCTGCAATCCCTGGCAGTCATACTTATTATGTTGTTTTCTGTTCCGCGAGATTAGCAAATCGTGACTGTGAGGCTTGTCTACTAGAACAAATAGGTTAAAGTAACGCCCAAAGTGGTTTATAAGAAGTTCATAGATGATGAAGGTCTCTAATGTCCACAGAAAACACGAAAAAAAATGCTGATCAGGCCCAACCAGATGATAACGGTCATGAAATAGGTAAAGATGAAACTCAATATTTAGATGAGCCAGCCGATAGTTTATCGATGGATGCATTCGAATTTATTGGGAGAATGGCGAATAATCGAACAAATGAGAATGAAAAGGATAAGCCGAGAAAATAGCATTTACAGATATGGAGGTTTGATATGAACAGTGAGGTTGAGGTAAATATCATAGGCACTGGAAAAGTGAAGTTTGGTTTGGAGTACAGGGATTTACTTTCCGATCAGGGTGTGTGCATTAATGTGTTCGGTGAGGTGGACGGCGAAGAAGTCGAGTTGCTGAGGTTTGATTGTTTCGATCATGAACCCCATTATCACTATGGTCCCGAAAAACAAAATAAGCGCTTGATGCTGGACTCTACAACGGAGGGCGACTCGCTGGATTGGGTTCTGAATAAATTCTATAGCCGTCTCCCTGAAATGATCGAAAGGGCTGGATATCAGGAACTATCTGAATATGCCCAAAGTACGGATATGTCCGGTGTTATTGACCAGGTGTCAGAAGCTGCAAAGTACCTATCGGTGTCAGGAAGAAGAACCGTTATGCATGACCGGGGGGACGTTATTGTCGAGGCGGGGCCCGTACGATTTGGTGTTGAGTATAGGTACTTGTCTAATGATGAAGGAGTGGCGATTCACGTTCTTGGTGATGTGGACGGTGAAGAAATAGAGTTGCTCACATTTGATTGCTTTAAGAGGGCACCTCATTATCACTACGGGCCACGCGCAAAAAATCAACGCATGTACCTTGACCAAACAGCTTCTCCAGATTCTCTTAAATGGGCCCTTGATCTACTAAACGGCGGTAAATTGGGCCCTATGCTTGAAAAGGCCGGATATGCAGATCATGCCAGTCGGCTAAACCCCACTATTTTGCTTGAAAGTTTGAAGACTGTGTCACAGACAGCGCTAAAGATGGATAAAGAGGCTGCCGCGTCGTAGTTTCATTGGTGACCTGGTAATGGCGGATATTTAAATTATTTATTGAATTCTGGAATGATGTACTTTCCCCAGAGTTCGATAGATTCCATGACTTCGGCATGAGGAACGGTTTCAGTCTGCATCATGACCATCATTTGATCGATGCCTATCTCCTCATGTTTTTTCAGGGCTCGTATGCAGTCGTCCGGGTCCCCCGCTATCACAACCCCTCTTTCACAAAGCGTGTCAGAATCTAGATCCTCCCAAACTTTATGGGCAATAGCCTCGCCTCCGGAGAAGTCTAGAGAGTTATTAAACTCGGGTTCTTCATTACCCTCCACGTACCTTGAAAAGTTCTGTTTCAAATGGTCCGGAACTCCTCCCCACTTCTCAAGCAGCTGAGCATATATATCCTTTTGACCTTGGACGTATGGACGGTCCGGTCCAAAGAAATTTTTTAAGGATTCCGCGCCCATTTCCCTAGCTTTCCGACCATCCTTTAAGCAGACTCCTAATGTAGAGCTTGCCCATTGGTTGTTCACCACTTTCCCAACAGGAGATGCCTTCTTTATATCTTCTTTGTATTTCTTAACGTAGGGGGCAAGTGAGTCTGGAGCACTCGAACCAAAGGATAAAACTCCTATCCCTTTTGAAGCAGCAATTTCATAAGTGGCGGGTTGAAGCGCTGCAACCCATATTGGGGGATGATCCTCTTGAAAGGGTTTAGGGAGAACTTGGCGTTCTGGAACTTGCCAATATTTTCCCTCGTGCGAATACCAGTCTGAACTCCATATTTCTGGAACCATCGAAAGAGACTCTTCCCACATGTCCCTGCTGTCTCTAGGGTCGAGTCCCATTCCTGTCAGTTCGTAGGGGGCTGATCGACCTGTGCCAAAATCGACTCGGCCATCCGAGAGATGGTCCAACATAGCGACACGTTCAGCAACCCGTACGGGGTGGTGGTAAGGAAGGATAACTACGCCAAGCCCAAGACGGATATTTTCTGTCCGTTGACTCAAGGCTCCATAAAATACATCGGGGCAAGGTGATGCCGAGAATCCGGTTAGGAAGTGGTGTTCAACGAACCATACGTAGTCGAAACCTGCCTGGTCGGCAAGAACGCACTGCTCCATGGTTTCTTTGATGACGAGGTGATCGTCGAGTTCGGGCCTCTGCATTTCATATTGCAATGCGAGTTTCATTTGGCGGATCCTCCCCTATGTCTGTCTAATGACGTGGTTAAAAAGGTTGTTTTCTTGAGCCACATCATAGCTGAAAAGTGATTGCTGTTGTGACAATAGAATTGAGGCGACAACTGAAGATGGCAGGTACTTCCAAAATGACAGCGTGCAGAGTGCTCTCAGTGTAAACGAAAGTCAATAATTTTGTGTCTTCAGGAGGGATGTAGAGCACCATTGCTTTACTGATCAGCTTAATTTATCTTTACATAGCTAAATAAGATGTTGACATAGAGAAATTACCCTCTAAGATGAACGACATTAGATACTTTAATGAGTTGGTGGGGGTGCGCGCATTTCGTAGGAAATGCTGTTGTGTCCGTGCCTGAGAAGGCAAAACCAACGAGATTGTGATCTTTATATTCGGATATGGATATAGGAGGATTTTGATGATATTAAAAGGAAAATATGGGATCTTGGTACTTGCTCTGGTTGCTGTCGTAGCACTGGCAGCCAGTGCCTGTGGGTCCTCAGAGGAAGCAGCGGCGCCATCAGCGCCAGCCGCCGCCGCCGCCGCTGCTCCAGCAGCAGCAGGGGGAGGCTCCGCGGCCGCTCCGTCTGCTCCATCTGCTCCGTCTGCTCCAGCAGCAGCGGCGCCAGCCTTAGCAGCGGTACAGGGTTCCTCAGGACCAGCCGCATCGGGAGGGTCTGGAAGCTCAGCTTCATCTAGCTCTCTCACGGTAGAACCTGTTGAGCAGGTGAGTGCAACCGTCACGGTTGTGCTTGATAACGTGGGGAGTCCTCAGTTCCTCAACGGAAAAGGAACCTGGCCGGACGTTATGTTCCACGGGTTTTTTGGATTCCAGGAACCTGCCCTCGGGTGGGAACCTACCTTTGATAGCCAGGGTAACGCTATCGTTAACACTGACCGTGCCTGCCACGCTGGCTATGTTGCAACAGGTTGGGAAATGATTGTGCCTAAGAAGGGTGGCGGAGAGCTAACCATGGAAGGTAAAACTCTTGCCGAACTTGATCAGGCAGATCTGACAGACCCGGACGAGCAAGGCACAATACGAGTCCATATACGAGAGGGGATCGATTTCTACAGGATAGTAGATGGGGACATGGTAAATGTCGGTGAGCTGACGGGTGAAGACTTTGCCTGGTCCTTCAATGACGCTGGAGCTGACAACATTGAGTCCGCCCACTCAAACTCTTCTCAAGCGTATGAATACTATAAAAAGTGGACATCGCCTTCTAAGTACGTTGCCGAAGCCCCCAACAGGGCCTTCATAGGTGACGGTCTTCAGGATGCTTCTTCAATATGTCAGGATGCTGTGTGGATGCAGTCAAAGAAACTCTATGACGAGCTTGGAACCACATTTGGCGTACCGCATGGATCCGGTCCTTTCGTTGTAGAGGAGTGGATGGCTGCAGAGAGAATCGAGGCACAGTCTCGAGTGGATCACTGGAAGCAGAGTCCTGCTTTCGACAAGATTGTTTTCTTACAGGCAAATGAGGCACAGCAGCGCTCTGCTATGCTCCAAACTGGAGCAGCTGATATAGCGGCAGCCTCAATTCAGGACGTTGGCCGACTTGATAAGGCCGGTTTCAGCTTCCACGAAGGATTGGACACAATCAACGGTAACTTCATGTATTTTGCCGGTAACAACTGGTCCTTTGCCTATCCACCCGGCTCGAAACTTCCTGACAAGGATTTGTCAGGAACGCCAATGATAAGGCCGGGATTCATCCCAACGGACAAGTACCCTTGGATTGGAGACCCCCGCCTAGAGTGTGTGGGGATTGATCGAGCAGCCGCTGGCATTCAAGATGAGCCAGGCGCAGGGTGTACGGTTGCTAACTTCGACTTTACCTTCGATGGGTTTGATGCTCAGTTTACGGATGACTCAGTTGGTTTCGACTTTAGGGATACC
>CAYWYV010000081.1:0-6658 GCA_964462705.1 uncultured Dehalococcoidia bacterium | reverse complement strand
GTCCAATTGCCCCCGTGGACCCAATAATGACAACTCTAACAGGCCCCATATTTCTTAGTTAACCCTCTAGTGAAAGCTTAATCACCACTGGACAAACATAGGCATAACAACGTGGGTGTAACCGTCTTTATCAACAGATCTGACTACACCAGGACTCGAGGCAGTGCTCATCTCAAAGGCTATTTCGCCATCTCCCAGAACATCTAGCACTTCAGAAAGGTATTTATTATTAAAAGCTATCCTGGATTCCTCATCAACTTCCCCCTCCACAGAGCCGTCAATTTCACTCTGATTATCACCCATCTCCTCTGCACGAGAAGATATTGAAATCCTGGCACCGTCTTCACCATCCAGTATCTGAAGGCGAACTATTCCACTACCATCACGAGCGAATATTGCTGCAGAGCGAACGGCTCTCATAAAATCTTCTTGCTTTACTACCACACTACTCCTGTTTTCTTCAGGAATTAATGATCTGAAGTTAGGAAATGAACCGGGCATCAATTGCGACACGATTTCTACCGTCCCAATATTAAATAGAGCATGTGTGCCTGTGGGTGTAATGGTGAATTCAACCTCTGTGCCATCATTACCTATCAGCCGACCTACTTCCTGCATAGACTTTGCAGGGATAATGAACTCCATGTCTTCTGGCAAAGGTTCAGTTAACTTACCTTCATATACAGCCAGCCGAAATCCGTCAGCTGCAGCAAAAGTAAAGTCATCTGCTTTTACTTCCACTTTGATACCAGTAAGAACAGGTCGCGAATCTTCCGTGGCAGCAGCAAATGCAACATGAGCGATGGTCTCACGAAGAACCTGAGGATCCATCTTTATAGTGGCTCCCTCATCGACCGTAGGAATAGGTGGAAATTCTTCTGAATCTGTCCCATTTATATTGGCTTCAAAACGCTGGCAGGTAAGGCCTACCATAAGTGGATCTGTTTCCGTTTTTATGTCAATGCGATCGTCGGGAAGGGAATTTACAAAGTCGGTCAGTAGTCGGGCGGGTATTGTGACTTCACCTTCCTCTTCCACTTGGGCACCGATACGTGTAGTAATAGCAATATCAAGATTTGTTGCCGATAAGACAAGCATATTATCTTCGGTGGAAATCTTTACATTTTGTAGCACTGGCAAATTGCTACGAGAGGCAACGGCTCTACCAACTATTGAGAGACCACGGCTCAGGTTTTGTTGAAGACAAGAAACACGCATCAATAACCCCCCTATTGTTTTCAGTTAAAGTATATTGGGGACTCTTTTTGCCGTCAACGAGAACACCACATATTGGGTGGCTTGCTTTTCACTACACAAGATAAAGTGCTGGCTTTTAGGTACGTGCGATTGCCGAATGGTTTTGAAGTCAATTTCCAAAACTATGTCATCGCTGACACTTATTATGAATGGAAGGCGGGGTTGGGAGAGTCCGAATTGTTCCCATGTGACAGATGTACTAGCAGTTCCTACCACCTGATCAGCAAAAAAATCAGCTTGTGCATTCCAGATCGTTTTCCTCGTGATGTCGGCGACGGTTAAGTCTCCCTCAATCTTAAAACGGAAATTTCCGGATACCGGAATAGGAAAATCTAACCCCTCTACGCCAGTTATTCCTATAAAAATTTTGTCTCCAAGACCCCCATTTCTCCTAACCCAATTGTCCCTCTTGTTCTCGTCACTACGAAAAGCAGCCGTCCCTATGGTTACATGAGAATCAGAATGAATAGATCCGTCTTCCTGAAAAACTATCACCCCGGATACATCTGTGGTTTCTCCGATAGCAGTTATGGGGTTTAGAAATCTAGTCAGGGATTCTACAACCTTGTACCGTGCCACAGACCCATCCACAACTGAAAGTTCTAAATTGCTACTTTGCGTAACTAACGTATTCAAATCGTTCTTAGAAACCGTATCAGAAATGACTCGATTCGATTCTCCGGCAGTTTGGGTCGAATTGGAAGCGGCGCCATTACAAGAGAGAACTATCAGAAACAGTGAAGTTAACAAACCTGGTAGCAAAATATTCCGCAAAATCGCATAACCCATCTCTTCCACATCCCTATAAGCTAGTCAAGTTTCCCGAGAAAATAAGAGAGAGTCTGCATAATGTAATACAACTTTAACGATTTGTAGTTATCGAGTTACATTTTACTGAACTATTATCTTACCCACCATGCCAAGAGACTCATGAGGTATGCATATCAAGTCGTAAGAACCAGGCTCATCAAAGGTAAACGTTATTGATTGTGTGTCGCCGGCTTCAACCTCTAAATCTATGCCAAGATCGTCAACCGTAAAGGTATGAAATTCTTCCTGGGCAGTTAGCGTGAATTTTACCGTCTTGCCGGTCCCCACCGTTATTTCACTTGGGTTGTAGACGTAATCTCCGTTTTCATCCTGAAGTGTTATTGCTAATTCTTCATCTGCAGCGGCAGATGAAGCCGCAGAACTGGAAGAACTACTAGTACTAGTGACTGGGGCCGCTGAAGGGGGGGCCGATGAAGGCTGCTGGGCAGCAGGCACTGCCGCCGGTTTCACCGGTTCATGACTACCTTTGGGTGGAGTGTTTTCACCACAGGCAATCACGATAGCAAATGTACTTAAGATGGCGACAGTGGTTAGTAACTTCTTTAGCACTTTATATTCTTCTCTCCTAGTCTGATTTTCATTATAAATAAAAACCGAATTTGAGCTCGTCGACAGGCGATCACCGGTTGGTGATAACTTTCACTAACATAATCGTAGCACCCGTCATTTCGACCGGTCAACGTGAAGACAGGAACAAAATAAGCTCGAATGATGACATCCACTGAAGTTTGATCTCTCATCTGATTGACATCGTACAATTGTTCTGATAATTTGTTCGGAACATTAGTACTGTTTTCCGAATCTCTATACAGCCACATGATATTCAAGGTGAATTCTATGAAACGTTCTCTTTCCAAAAGACAGCAATCCATGCTCAAGTTCATCACAAGTTTTATGAAGGCGAACAACTACCCACCTACGGTGCGGGATATACAGGCAGGCTGCGAGATCAGTTCAACATCAGTTGTGGATTACAACCTACAAATATTGCAGAGGGAAGGCTACTTACAACGTAGAAGAGAAGTGTCCAGAGGCATAGAGCTCCTCGGGGAAGCTGCCGAGGCAATAAATAGAGCAATGAGTGTTATCTCCGTCCCAGTTTTAGGAAATATTGCAGCAGGCGAGCCTCTTCCTGTCGAGGGCAGCGGCCCATGGAATAACGAAGATTTTGACAACGTAGATTTACCTCCATTTTTGACTCAAGGGAAGGAAAACGTTTTCGGCCTTCGAGTTAAAGGGGAGTCAATGATTGATGCACTTGTTGGGGACGGAGATCTTGTTTTGCTGGAACCTGTAACCAACCCTGAAAACGGAGATATGGTAGCCGCATGGCTTCCAGAAAAAGAAGAAGCAACTTTAAAGCGATTTTTCTTAGAGGGTGATACCGTCCGCCTGGTCCCTGAAAATTCTCAGATGAGTCCAATAGTCCTCTCAGCCGCAAGCGTAGCAGTAAAAGGACGAGTAGTTGGGGTTGTCAGAACCATGTAGTCACGTAGAAAGTTTAATAATGACGGAAAAAAGGGGATTTTTCTTGTGAAAAATCCCCTTTTTTCATTAGCTTATAATTAGCCTGATAAAGTCAGCTAGGTGGTGGTTATTAATGACGCAGGTGGCAAATAGTAAAAATGTCGTTTTCCCGGTGACGGGTATGACCTGCGCCGCATGCACTAACCACGTTGAAAATGCTCTTCAGGACCTCAACGAGGTAGAAAGTGTTTCTGTGAATCTGGCAACAGAAAAGGCAACTATCCAGGTGTCTGGTGACCAACCTTCGATAGAAGCCATAAATAAGTCATTGAAAGATGCCGGGTACGGCCTGGGATCAGATTCTATAACCCTGGCCATAGACGGTATGACCTGCACAGCCTGCGTCTCCCACGTGGAGTCAGCTTTGAGGTCGCTGGGGGGAGTTACAGAGGCAAATGTAAATCTCGCTACCGAGAGAGGTACTATTCGCTACGTGCCGGGACTGACCTCCATCTCTGAAATGAGGACCGCTGTCACTGACGCCGGGTATAAGTCTCAGCACGTGCAAGATGGACCTTACGACTACGGGACCACTGACAGGGACACTATAATCCTCTTCAGCAAAGCAAGCATTAGTATTATTGCCTCCATTCTGATCATGTCAGCAATGATATTTCCCTACCCAGACAAAGTATTCGGCCTATCGCTGAATCTGATTTTTCTCGTTATAGCAAGTCCAATCCAGATTTGGGCAGCAAGCCAGTTCTATGTCAGTGCATGGAGTGCATTACGCCATGGCACAACTAATATGAACACATTAATAGCTGTGGGTACTTCTGTTGCATACTTCTACAGTGCAGTCCAGGTCATTCTTGGACTAATGAGGGTATCAGACCCCCCCGACCACATTTACTTTGATGCGTCCTGTGCAATCGTTGGTCTTGTGCTTCTTGGAAGAATATTGGAGTCCAGAGCTAGAAGGCTTGCGTCAGGTTCAATTAAAGCTCTGATGGAACTCCATCCTGATACAGCAACAATAATCAGGGATGGAAAAGAAGTTCGTGTTTCGACAGAAGATGTCATCGTCGGAGACACAATATTCGTAAGAAGCAGTGAGCGATTTCCTGTGGACGGGACTATAATCGATGGCACCACGTCTGCCAATGAATCTATGCTCACTGGAGAGAGCATGCCAGTAGCAAAAGGTACCGATGACAAAGTGTTCGCCGCTACCGTGAATGAGGAAGGCAGTGTGACCTACCAGGCAACAGGCATAGGCAAAGATACTGTTCATTCTCAAATAATCCAGTTGGTCGAGGAAGCACAGGGTTCAAAAGCTCCAATTCAACGACTAGCGGATCACATATCTGCATATTTTGTGCCTACGATAGTCATACTGGCAGCAATAACTTTTTGTATTTGGTTAATACTGGGACCAGAACCATCCTTTTATAACGCAATAAAAGTTTCCGTAGCTGTACTCGTCATAGCCTGTCCATGTGCCATGGGCTTAGCAACTCCAACAGCAGTAGTAGTTGGAACAGGCAAGGCTGCATCATCAGGAATACTGTTTAGAAATGCTGAGTCTCTTGAAGTGTCTGGGAAAGTGGATCTTGTGGTATTTGATAAAACTGGAACGCTAACAATGGGTGAGCCTACTGTCTCGGCAATAACCCCCTCAACCAATATAAGTGAGCAGGAGTTGTTAAGAGTTGCAGCATCCGTCGAGCGTCAATCTGGACACCCGTTAGGAAAGGCCATAGTAAACCGATTCAACGAATTGAATATGCCTTATGGAAAAGTACGACAGTTCACTTCAGTTCCTGGCATGGGTGCCTCAGGAAATATTGATAACGAAAATACCTTAGTGGCAGTGGGGAACCGAAGATATCTAACCTCTATAGGAGTAAATATCCCCGCGCAAAGTAGCTCAATTAAAGATCTACACGGATCCGAAGCACATATCTCTATAGATGGGAGTTACGTCGGTAAAATTGATTTTGAAGATCAGCCTAGGCCTGATGCCAAAGATGCAGTAGCTGACTTAAAGGCTATGGGAATAGAGGTGGCTTTATTAAGCGGAGACAATAGATATGCCACCCAAAATGTCGCCAGTGAAATAGGTATAGAGAAAGTTCAATCAGAGGTTTCTCCCAAGGAAAAAATGGCGTTCATCAAAGAGTTTCAATCTCAAGGGAAAATAGTAGCTATGGTAGGAGATGGAGTTAATGATGCACCCGCACTTGAAACTTCAGATCTTGGAATTGCACTGGGTGGTGGATCGGAAGTGGCAATACAGTCCGCTGATGTAACAGTCATCACAAACGATATTAAGTCAATCCCAAATGTAATTGAACTGAGCCGATCTTCTATGCGTACAATACGCCAGAACCTGGGATGGGCATTCGGATATAACATTTTATTGATTCCCATTGCCGCAGGCATAGTCTATCCATTCTTGCATCTGTCGGGAGGAGAAATTCCTGCCGTCTTGAAACCACTACTTGGTAGTCAAGGATTCCTTAATCCAATAGCTGCAGCGGGCGCTATGGCATTAAGTTCAATAAGCGTGGTGTTAAACTCACTGCGCCTGAAGTACATGTAAGCACTAAACTCGTCTCGTATAGATATGTCGGCCATAACCTAAGAAGAAGAAACAATATGAAAATTCCATTATTTAGAAGAAACCGTATCGACTGGGAAAAAGATCCTGTCTGTCATATGGACGTCGATATGGGCAACCCGGGTGGGGGCACTTGGCTCTATCAAGAGACCACCTACTATTTCTGTGGTCCCGGTTGTAACAAAGCTTTCCAGAAAGAACCTGAAGCATACCTTTCAGGCGAAAAAAAGATAGAAATGTAGAACATTTTATTCGAACCTAGCCTGTCGTTCTGACGAAAACATATTTTGTTGAGCTAGGAACTATAATGGAAACCTCAATTTGCCGAAGTGGCGGAACGGTAGACGCGGCGGTCTCAAAAACCGTTGGGGTAAAACCCGTGTGAGTTCGAATCTCTCCTTCGGCACCAACCCTTTTTAGGCACAAACCCTAAGTACGGAAGTCTAAAACTAACGATCTGGAAGCAACTGGATATATCAT
>CAYWYV010000080.1:0-6758 GCA_964462705.1 uncultured Dehalococcoidia bacterium | reverse complement strand
AGAGTTTCAACATATCCGGATTCTCGGCAACCTGCTTTTACCCCATCAAGATACTTTTGAATACCGGGGTATTTTTCAAAATAAGTATCTATGAATTTTTTTCCTTCTTTTTGTGTCAGATCTGTTTGACGGGATATGCCGTGGGCACTGAGTCCATAGATGACTCCAAAATTAAGTATTTTTGCAATTCTCCGCATTTCTGGTTTGACTTCTTCAATAGGGATTTCATTTACCAAAGCACTCGTTGCGCTATGTACGTCTTCACCATTGTGGAAAGCTCGTGTCAGACCTGGATCTCTTGAAAAATGGGCCAATACCCTGAGTTCAATTTGGGAATAATCTGCGGCCACAAGTGAGTGTCCCTCTCTTGCTATGAAGGCTTCCCTAACACGCCTACCCAACTCACTACGGACTGGGATGTTTTGTAGATTCGGTTCGTTACTTGATAGACGGCCTGTTGTAGTTCCTGTCTGTCGGTATGAGGTATGAACTCTGCCTGTGTCAACGTTCAACATGTTGGGGAGTGCATCAATATATGTTGACTTGAGTTTAGACAGTTCTCTGTGTTCCAATATTCTGTTTAAAATTTCATAGGATTTTGGGTCTGAATCTACGGATTCACCCCGGTCTAGTAATCCCTTCAGATCATCTAACGATTGAGCGTCGGTTGAAAATCCACTTCTCGTCTTTCTTGTAGGAGGTAGTTTCAGTTCTCCGAACAGTATTTCACTGAGCTGTTTGGGAGAGTTTAAATTGAATTCATGTCCTACCAGTTCAAACATAGCACTTTGGATTTCCTGAAGCTGACCTCCTAGGGTGATAGACATCTCAGATAGTATTTTTGTGTCTAGGGATACTCCGTTACGTTGCATCTGGACCAGTACAGGGATGAGAGGAATTTCTACCTCCTCAAATAGCTTAGATATATTCTTATTTTCAAGTTCTTCTTTCATCACGCCGTAAAGTTTTTGTGTGAAATCCGCATCGGCAGCAGCATAGGGAGCTGCTTTTTCTATCGGAACTTCCGCCATGGTGATTTGGTTTTTACCCTTGCCTATAAGGTCTGTTATGGGCGTCATCTCAACACCAAAGCACTCTAGGGCAAGTTCTTTTAACCCAATATTGCGCCGTCCGCCCACATGTGCAGCTATCATGGTGTCAAATTGGAGTCCTTTGACTTTCACCCCTGCTTGCTCCATGACTGTTACGTCAAAATTGGCGTTATGGGCTCTGACAGGAATATGAGGGTCTTCAAAGACAGGTCTTAGACTGTTAAACACGGTTTCTTTAGGCAGTTGCCCTGATTCATTATGTCCTATTGGCAGATACCAATTAGTTCCATGTCCAGTAGAAAAAGATATTCCTACCAATTGGCAGGTTATCTGATCCGTGGAGGTAGTTTCTGTATCAAAAGAAAATCCACTAACTGAATTTATTTCTGTTATCAAGCGTTGGAGGTCTTCATTAGTTGTCGCCAGCTCAAATTTCGTGACTTCGGTAGTCGGCTGTTGAAATAATGTCATTTGTCCGGGGCCAAGATCGATCGAGTTCCCAGAATCAGAGGGTGGGGCTCCGGGCAATCTTGGAATCACCGACATAAATTCTAATTCCCGAAGGAAATCTACTACATTTTCTCGGTCATAGTTTCCGAAATAAGCTGAGTCTAGATCAAGTTTTACAGGAGTTTCTTTTACGATCGTTGTTAACGTTTTACTTTTGAAAGCAAGGTCCCTATTTTCTTCCAGTGCCTTCTTTGTACCTGGAGGTTTAATTACTTCAAGGTTTTCATAGATTCCCTCAAGTGATCCGTAGTCAGTTAGAAGTTTGATGGCAGTCTTGATTCCAATTCTGGGAACACCAGGGATATTGTCTGAAGAATCTCCTTGTAAAGCCTTTATTTCAGCTACGTATTCTGGCCCTAATCCACCGAATCGTTCCTTTACTGCTTCGATGTCATACAGAGATCTGTTTTGGACACTTGAGCTCATTAACACTGTTACATTGTCAGTAACCAACTGCAGTGTGTCAGAGTCACCTGTCAATATGAGAGTCTTAATTTCTAATTCGTCAGCTTGCTTGCTGAGGGTCCCGATCAAATCATCTGCCTCAAAGCCTTCCAGCTCAAAGATAGGAACATTGAATGCTGACATGAGTTGTCTTACTCTGTCGAATTGCCCTCTAAGTTCGGGAGGCGTTGGCGGCCTGTGTGCCTTGTATTCATCAAACATTTGATGTCGAAAAGTAGGTGTGGGTAAATCGAAAGTAATTACTATATGGGAAGGATTCCATTCGGATAAAGACCTTATAAAGGCATTGGCAAATCCATAGACTGCACGAACATCTTCACCTGTTGCACTTACAGTTAAAGGTTGCTGGATGGCATGAAATGAGCGGTGCACGAGAGCGTGCCCATCGATGACTATGAGCAACTTTTCGTCAGAATGATTATTCCGATGACTTTCGGGTGATTGGGAAATCATAGTCATTTACCCCAATAAATAGTGAGCTTGTATAAGGCAATTATACATACGTTTTGATCTATTTAATCGAAGGATTTTCTGGCAATCCCAAATTGGCTGGTCAAGACTGGTTTGACTTGTTTGGGATGTTTAAAATGCCTTTTGAAGACGGGTCCTAAATTCCAAGTTTCCGGCATTTTCAAAAGTAATTTCATGTGCGTCGTGAAACGATAAAAAATCTCTCATAGATTCGGTAACTTTAGCGATCATATCTTCATCAGGTTGAATTTCCGGCTCTAGATGGAGCGATTTTATGGTCATAGTGCCCGTTCTTCGGTCCAGTTTCGGGTCAAATCTTCCTATCAAAGATCCCCTGTGTAGGATGGGAAGACAGAAATACCCCCACTTTCTCTGATTTTTAGGTTTATAACACTCAAGTATTTGTGTGAACGAAAAAATACTTTCATCTCTTCCCTTTGCCCAGAAAAGACTATCAAAAGGAGATAGGAAAGTGGTTCTTTCAGAATTCAGAGCACCGGTGGCAGCCAATTCCAGAAAATGTAGATTGTCTTTATGGATTAATAAATCTATTTCTTCACCGTAGGTATCCCGACCTATTATTTCTATGGCAGTGCCTGATCGAATCATTTCCTTAACGATTGACTTTGAAATCCCCTGTTTCATGTGAGTGTAATTGCCAACCTGACTGGGACTACAAATTCCCGTCGCTTTTAAAGACATCTCAATGTCATGGGCGAAAGTATCTTGTTCACTGTAATTTTTATTTCTTAAACTTTTTGGTATGTGAGATTCTGTTAGGCCATAGGCTCTTTGAAAATTAATTCTGTCTGCTACTACCGTAATTCCAGAGTCGTTCAGATATTCCAACGCTCTTTTACTGGGTTTCCAATTCCACCAAGAACCTCGTTGTTTTTTGATGTCATCGAAGTCAGAGGCCCTTAGTGGGCCATTCAATTTTATTTTATTCAAGACCTCAGTGATCGTAGAGGAATTATTTTTTTCGTTAGGCCAACTATGCCAGCGCCTCGTTTCTTTTTGAAAATGTTTTTTCATTATCGGAATTCTGTATCCGAATTCCTCTATGGGAATTATGCAAGCGGCGTGGTACCAATATTCAAAAAACCTACGGTTATTGCTATAAGTTAATTCATTTAATAATTTCTCATCATACGTACCTATACGACTCCAAAGTGCCAAGAAATGGCTGCGTTTTACCATTTGTAAGGTGTCAATTTGAAGAGCTCGTATTTTCGAAACTACAGAAATTATCGAATCAGCAGTGGGCTTATCGGGGACGGTATTGGATAGCTGCTGACAGTAGAGAATGACTTTTCTAATCGTTTCATTCGAATGCGTGGTTGTGCTCACGCTATACTCCTACAATGTTTCGGCATTCTTCCAAAATGGCATTCACTGAATCAAGAGATTCCGATTCTGCGTAAACACGGAGTAATGGCTCGGTTCCCGAAAACCTAATTAGGCCCCAGTAGCCATTTTCCAATTCGTACCGATAACCATCTCTAGTATCAATATCTTTCACAGTCATATCTGCAATTTTTTTTGGTTGGACTTTAGCCAAGCGTGTCTCAAGTTCCTCTCTTTCTTCAGGCTGGAAAGTGAGATCAATTCGGCTGTAATGGTGAGGCCCGACCCGGTCTGTGAGGTCAAGTATTAGTTCAGAAGGGTTTTTATCAGTTTTTACCATCATGTCCAGAATCATAAGCGCAGAAAGGATGCCATCTCTTTCAGGTATGTGTCCTCGGAAGGCGTATCCTCCACTTTCTTCACCGGCAGCAATCGCATCTTCTTCAATCATCACGGGTCCAAGGTGCTTGAATCCTACAGGAGTGTCTATTACTGGCACTTTGTGAAGATGTCCCAATTTATTAATCATGCTGGTCATGGTAATTGACCTAACAAGAGTTCCCTCCATTCCCAGATTTTCTAAAATATGCTGGCATATCAAGGCGAATGTGTGGAGCGTTGATATGTAGTTTCCATCTTCATCCACCAAACCTAACCTGTCTGCGTCGCCATCTGTTGCTAAACCTACATCGCCGTTGGTGTGCCAGATTTTTTCCTTGAGTGGTTCGAGATTGTGATCAATTGGTTCAGGTTGTTTCATACCTGGAAAAGTTGGATCCATCTCATTTCGAATTTCTGTAACGTGAGATGTTCCTCCTTCGAGGAGTTGATGGATATAGCCAGACCCGGCTCCATGCATGGAGTCTACAACTACATTAAGTCCCGCATTTCTAATACTCTGCAGATCAACCAAACCAGCCACGTGATTGAGATATAAAAGTTCGGGATTGACTCTTTCAACGAGACCAATTTTTTCTGCGTTGGAGATTGGGATGCTTAAATATTGTTGTTGCTCTAAGACGTTATTAAGACATGTTTCCAGGTCAGACAGTATTTCTTCTGAAGCGCTTCCTCCGTAGCCAGGTTTAAACTTAAACCCGTTCCAGTCAGAAGGATTGTGGCTCGCAGTTATAACAATTCCTGCTGCGCAGTCACGCCTTACAAGGTTATAGCTGACTACTGGAGTAGGGGCAGGGCGATCACACAGGATAACAGGTATTGAGTTGCCGGCAGCTACCTCCGAAACGGCTTCAGCAAATGTCGCTGAGTTGAGTCGTGTGTCATAACCGACCATTATGCCGTTGTCTGCGATTTCGCGAGACTTCAAGTAGTTACAAACAGCTTGTGTGCATAACTTTACGTTTTCTACAGTGAAGTCTTCTTCGACTTTAGCTCGCCAGCCATCTGTACCGAATCGGATAGACACATCCCACTCCTATTTAAATTGTGGCTATCATCTGTCCTAATTCGCCTCTAGTTATAGCCTCGCATATTTTCTAATTTCATCGGACTTATTTGTTCTTTCCCAGGGTAAATCTAAGTCCGTCCGCCCAAAGTGTCCGTAAGAAGCGGTCTGCTTATATATAGGGCGTCTGAGGTCTAGGTCTCTGATGATTGCCCCGGGTCGTAGGTCAAAATGGGTTTGCACTATGCCATCAATATTTTCGTTACTGATGACGTTGGTTCCAAAGGTTTCTACTGATACTGAGATAGGTGCAGAGACACCAATGGCGTAGGATATTTGTACCTCTGCTCTGGTTGCCACACCTGCTGCAACAAGGTTCTTGGCGACCCATCGGGCAGCGTAGGCAGCTGATCTATCCACTTTTGTGGGATCCTTTCCAGAGAATGCCCCTCCTCCATGCCGTGCCATACCACCATACGTGTCTACAAGTATTTTTCGACCGGTTAGCCCTGTATCTCCTACCGGTCCACCAATAACAAATCTTCCAGAGGGGTTTACTATGAATCGGGTATCGATTAAGAGATTCTCCGGAACGACTGTCTTGGCGACCTTTTCAACTAGGTCTTCTTCAATTTTGCTGTTGCTTACTTCTTCAGAATGTTGATTGCTTAAAAGTACTGTGTGGACTCTCTTAGGCTTGCCCTTGGAGTACTCCACTGTAACTTGAGACTTCCCGTCTGGCCTCAGATATTCCAGTTCTCCACTTTTTCGTACCTCAGCTAGTCTTTGGGTAAGTCGGTGGGAAAGTGCCATGGGTAAAGGCATCAATTCTGGTGTTTCGTCGCATGCAAAGCCAACCATCATTCCTTGGTCGCCAGCTCCTAAACTTTCAATCTCGTCTTCGGTGGCTCTGGTTTCTCGGGCTTCTAGTGCGGTTGTTACGCCACCAGATATGTCAGAAGATTGTTCATCTATGGCAACCATGACACCGCAGGACTTGTAATCAAATCCGTAAGCAGGGTCGGTGTAACCGATTTCCTTTATCGTTTCTCTTACAAGGGATGGGATGTCCACGTATCCTTCCCTTATGGTGATTTCTCCCATTACCACTACCAACCCGGTTGTACAGGAGACCTCACAGGCTACTCTGGCCTTGGGATCAAGCTTAAGCATTGCGTCCAAGACTCCATCTGAAATTTGGTCGCAAATTTTGTCAGGATGTCCTTCTGTTACCGATTCAGACGTAAAAAGGAACGAAGGGGACTCCATGAAACTGGAACTCATTTTTGGTCAACTCCTGGGTTATTGAGGTTATGCTCGCTGATGTTTGGCACTGTCTAAGTGCCGACATCCCAACTGTTTAGGTATTTTTCCTGTTCATCGCTTAATTCATCGATTTCTACACCCATTGAAAGTAACTTTAATCTACCAACCTCGTTATCAATATCTCTTGGAACCACATATACTTGGTTTTTAAGATTTTGGTGTTCATTAGCCATAAATTCCGC
>CAYWYV010000079.1:0-6859 GCA_964462705.1 uncultured Dehalococcoidia bacterium | reverse complement strand
GTCGGTTTCAATTCTGTTGAAATAAGGAACTAGCTGTTGGTAACCCCAGTCAGTGTTTCCCATATCCGCCCATCTGTCATAGTCATCTGGTATTCCCCTCAGGAATATCTGTCCATTAATCGCACTAGACCCTCCAGTGACTTTTCCTCTGGGAATGACTATTTCAGCATCGTCCGTTCCTCTTGCCATGAATTGCCAGTTATGATCGCTGGTTGAAATTTCCGTGCCAGTTGCATAGCCATATTTAACTTCTTCGGGAAGACTTTCCATGTCAGGGTAGTCAGGTCCGGCCTCGAGCAATAAAACTGAGTGTGATGGATCCTCGGTTAGTCTGGTTGCCAGAATGGAA
This sequence comes from uncultured Dehalococcoidia bacterium, assembly GCA_964462705.1. Lineage (GTDB taxonomy): Bacteria > Chloroflexota > Dehalococcoidia > Lucifugimonadales > UBA826. The sequence continues at coordinate 6,510 of CAYWYV010000079.1, read as the reverse complement.
CCCGCAGACCCCGCGCCGATTATGATCGTGTCGTATTTCATCTAAAATTTCCTTTTCCTGAGGCTGCCTACGGCCCTGTTCTCTACTCGTCCAACATAGACTTGAATGCTTTTTGGTCAATCTCTAGTCCCAGCCCTGGTCGATCGGGAATAGATATGGATCCGTTAACAGGCAAAATAGGTTCCTGGTATAACTTTGCGACCTCTTCTGCTGGCCCCGTAAATTCTTCAGAAAATTCGTGTGGCCGGACAGCGTTTGTGATGGTCGCATACAGGTGAAGACTCGCCATGGAATTTGCTCCAACACTGGGGCTGTGTGGCATGACAGGTTTATTATGGACAACTGCCATCTCATAAACTCTTGCCATTTCGGACAGTCCTCCTACATTTAATACATCAGGTTGTAGTATGTCTGGATTGGCCAAATCGATCATGTCTCTAAATCGCCATGATGATATTTCCTGTTCCCCTGTTGAGACGGCACAATCCAAGGCATCTACCACCTGTTTCAGTCCCGGATAGTCGTATTGAGGAAGTGGCTCTTCAAAATGTGCGATACCTAACTCCTGGAATTTTTTACCCTGTTCAATGGCAGTGGAGACGGAATATCCGCAGTTTGCATCAAACCCCAATGTACATTCCTCTGGTAACCATTCACGGCATTTCTTGAAGATCGCGAAATCCTTTGTGGGATTTGCGTCTTGTCGATAATCTCTCCAGTCCATTCTGACTTTGAATGCTCGGAATCCTTTGTCATATCCCTCTTGCACTTCCTCAAGCATCTGTTCAGGACTCTTACTCCACCCGTTTCCCCGACTCCAGTAGAGGGGTATTTCAGTTCGTCGTGCTCCCCCGAGCAATTGATAAATTGGCATACCGGCAGCTTTTCCGGTGATGTCCCATAAAGCAACATCAATGGACCCAACGATTTGTGATGGATAGCGGGTTGCCTGTTGCCCATCTCCAAGTGTTAGAAGCTCCCAAATTTTTCGGGGGCGTCTGGGGTCTGCTCCTATCAGTACGGGCTTGATTAATTCATCGATGTAGGATCGAACAACCTTGAGGTTCCTACCAGCCTCCGATATTCCCGATATACCTTCGTCTGTGTGTATCTGCAGTATGAGTCGGCCGGGGCGACCAACAAAGCTTTTGGCATTTTCCCCCTGTGGAGCTCTGACTCTGTTTACTGTTATATCCGTAATTTTCATTGTTATTCCTTTCAGTCGTGTTACTTGAAGAACTGATTATTCAGAATTTTCTAGAATTTGGATTGGTAGCGTTACCTTTCGGGGATGCTACTCTGTACCGTGATTCTATCGCAAGTTTCAGTGCTTATTTGCAGTTAGGTTTGCCGTAAACTTGGCGAATGTGATGTTGGAAACGTATTTATTTGGGAACACATCCATCAGTGCTATCAGGTATACTGATCGCGCTGGTCTGCCCAGCTTTAAATTATGGTTCGTTATAAAACAACAAGCAATGAAAGAGTCCTATAGTAGCTAACAATATTCCCGAAATTATTTCTTTGCCTGAGAGGTTTCTGTCCCTAGTGGCCGAAGCCCTAGGTGAGCCTTGGATTGGTCTAGATATTGAGGGCAACGGGTTTTACCGGTATCCCGAGCAAGTTTGCTTGATACAGATATCAATTGGGGACACTCCGTATTTGGTTGATCCTTTGGATATTAAGGATCTTGGCCCACTTGGTAAAGTCTTGTCTGAACCCTCCATTACCAAGATTGTCCATTCTGGTGACTACGATATCAGAAGTCTCCACAGGGATTACGGGTTGGTGTTTGACGGGGTTTTCGATACAAGCATTGCCGCCGCCTTTCTTGGTTCTAAGAGGCTCGGACTAGACGCAATATTGAAAGAGTACATCGATGCAGATGTTTCTAAAGATAAGAAGTTGCAGCGAAGTGATTGGACACTCCGGCCACTAACAAGAGAAGCGATTGTTTATGCTGCTGATGATGTTAGGTATCTTGGAGAAGCCCGTTCTGTTCTCACAGAACAGTTGGTAGAAAAAGGAAGAATGGACTGGGTGGAAGAGGAATGTAGGCGGTTACAGTCTGTTCGTTTTGAACCAAGAGATGAGCAAACTGCGTTCCTAAACGTTAAAGGTAGTAGGGATCTCGGGGGCACTGCGCTTGCTATTCTCAGACGTCTTTACGATTTGAGAGAGGATGAAGCGATAGGAAGAGACAGGCCACCTTTTAAAGTAGTGTCAGATTCGGTTCTAGTTGATATCTCACGCGATCCAGACCAGGATTATTCTGTGATTAAGGGCATCGGGCACTGGGCCCGTTCTGATGCACGAAAACGTATCGGCACGGTCGTTGAAGAGGCGAGGTCGGACGAGCCTGTACAAAGACCAAGAAACCAGACGAGGCGTGGACCACATCTTTCTAACAAAGAACGGGAACAGGCGAATCAGAACCTCAGAGATTTGAAGCAATGGAGAAAGTCGCAGGGCGAGAGCCTGAAACTGGATCCTAGTTTGCTCTGGCCTACTGTCAGCCTGGGTCGAATATCTCGACAGTCTGGAAATATGGAAGACGAATTCTCAGAGCCAGAGGTTAGAGACTGGCAAATTAAGGAGTTCGGTGAAGGCTTGGAACAATTCATTTCAAGTTTAGGTGACTGATTTTCTAAGGACTAAGTTTTCAGGTGATCTTTAATGCCCAGGTAGGATAGGGGGTTACTGTGAGCTTTATAGATAGTGTCCCACTGATGTGGTGGTTCGTAATAGTCGAAACATCTGTTATTGTTCTGCTTGTCATTGTGCTCAAGAGGGCTTTAGGTAGACTTTCTCGGGAAGGGTCTTTACGAAGAAGTGAGTCAACAAAGTACGGACAGATTACCGAGCAGTTTATGCCTTTTATTTCCGACTATCCTTATGATTCCAAGCAATTTAGGTTTCTTGGAAGCCCTATTGACGGTGTTCAGTTTGAGGAAGACAAGATAGTTATGATTGAATTTAAGTCTGCTGGAAGTCAACTTTCTACTAGGCAGAGAAGGATTAGGAACTTAGTAAGGGAAGGGAAGGTTGATTTTCAGGAGATAAGGGTGAGCTGATAGACGCTGCCACTTTTTGGGTCCGAAAACATTTATAAGCGATAGGGATTAGTTCGTCATAATGAGTCATTTATTTACTCCAATAACCCTACGGGGCGAAACGATTAGAAATCGTCTTTTCGTTGCTCCAATGTGTCAATATTCTGCCAACAACCAAGACGGTGTTCCAACGGATTGGCATATGGTACATCTGGGAACTAGAGCTGTTGGAGGGGCGGGGCTAGTCATGGCTGAGGCATCAGCTGTGTCACCAGAGGGGCGTATTTCCCCACAGGACCTGGGACTATGGTCTGAAGATCAAGCTGCGGCGTTCGAGCCCATTGTGGAGTTCATAGATTCTCAGGGTGCCACACCCTCAATCCAACTGGCTCACGCGGGTCGGAAGGCTTCTCACACCCAACCATGGAATGGAGGAGAGGTTTTGAGGTCTGACAACGGTGGCTGGGATATAGTTGGACCCAGTCCCATTCCGTTTGAGGAAGACTGGATCATACCTTCCCAGCTTAGCCTGGAAGATATAGAGAACGTTGTTTCTGACTTTGCTCTCTCTGCTAAACGGGCAGTTGAGTCGGGATTTAGAGCGATCGAGCTTCACTTGGCGCATGGATATCTGGCGTGTGAATTTATGTCTCCCCTTTCAAACACGCGTGAAGACAAGTACGGTGGATCGTTAAAAAACAGGTGTCGATTTGCGCTGGAAGTAACATCCTCAGTGAGGTCCGTTATACCGGACGGAATGCCCTTGATGGTAAGAATATCGGCTACCGAGTACATGGACAATGGATGGAGTATCGATGATTCTGTTGAGTTATCTGGCTGGCTAAAAGAGGAAGGAGTGGACCTAATCGATTGTTCCTCGGGTGGAAATGCTGCTGATCAAAACCTGGACGCGTTTCCTGGCTATCAGGTTCCATTTTCTTCCAGAATAAGACGGGAAGTAGATATTCGCACTGGTGCTGTGGGACTTATTACCGACCCTTCTCAGGCGGAGCAAACTCTTCGAAATGGAGATGCTGACGTGATACTTCTTGGGAGAGAGCTTTTGCGGAATCCTTACTGGCCATTAAAAGCGAGGGATGAGTTAGACCACAATGACGATCTGTGGCCTGATCAATATGTTAGATCCCGATTATGAGGTAGGAACTTCTATAAATGGGATTATGTTTTCAAGGTATTAATCTGTTATTTGAAGTAGTTCCGTGTCACGTATAGAAATATACCTATAGCTACCCCTGCCAAAACGAGCTCGTATGCCCCCTTTATGATTCCTCCGGTAATCAGTGCTAGGGATATTGAAAAAAGTGCCACTAACATGGCCCAACGTATGTTCATGAATTCCTTCCTTGAGTAGTTTCTAACTATCTATATTACAATCGGTCTGAAATGTTGTATCGGTTATAAGGAGTAGGTGTTTTATGAATGCAGAAATTATGTCCTTAGCTGAAAAAGCTGGGACTCTTCTCAGAGACAGAGGTGAAACAGTAGGAATTGCCGAATCTTCGTCTGGAGGTCTTATATCGGCGCACCTCCTGGCAATTGCAGGGGCATCTTCCTATTTTCTCGGGGGTTCGGTGATTTATACGAGACATGCCGGCAAGGGATTCCTCGGTGTAACTGATGACGATATGGAAGGTATGCGAGCTGCTACTGAACTCTATGCCTCCTTAAATGCGGGGCGTGTGAAAGAAATTCTTGGGTCTACCTGGGGGTTGTCTGAAACTGGCGCAACAGGTCCTACTGGCAACAGATATGGAGACGATGCTGGGCATTCTTGTATAGCTGTGTCAGGACCAGTTTCTCGATCTCGTACTATTGAGACCGGTAGTAATAACAGGCAGGAGAACATGATCTCATTCTCAATAGCGGCCCTCAAATTGCTTATTGAATGTCTCCAATCCAAAGAGGATTCTAGCTGAAACCTCGAACGAAGGAGGAATAAATGAAAATAGGGATTAGCATGAGTGCGACGGAATCGATGGGAGATTTCGGCGTTATTGCTAAAAAAATAGAAGAGTTAGGTTTTGATTCAGTTTGGTTGCCTGAACATCCGGTGATGCCTGTGAACTATAGTTCAAAATATGCAGGGACTGCAGATGGTTCAATACCGCAGCAGATGTATCTTGGCGTTAATCCAATAATCGCTCTGACAAGGGCCTCTTCTTTTACTACCAAGCTTGGTCTGGGGACAGCTGTGAATTTGGTGACGGAACACAATCCTTTGGACCTTGCAAAACTCATTGCAACTCTGGACTTTTATTCTGGTGGCAGGTTTTTGTACGGGATCGGAACTGGTTGGTTCAGAGAGGAAGCAGAGATAATGGGAGCGGACTTTGACCATAGATGGACTCAGGCGGAGGAATATGTGTCTGCGATGAAAGAGATCTGGACCAAGGAGGAAGCCGAATTTCATGGCAAATATGTTGATTTCCCACCTGTGATTTGCAATCCCAAGCCGTTCCAGAAACCTCATCCGCCGGTACTTCTTGGTGGAAATGCAGGTAATGTTTTGAAACGAGTTGCTAGATGGGGCGATGGGTGGATACCTATTGGTGTAACTCCAGAAGATATTAAAAAAGCGAAACTAACTCTCTCAGAACTCTGTGAGGATGAAGACCGTAATCAAAACGATCTTCAGATAACAATACATAGTTTGCCATGTGATAAAGATGCAGTTGATATGTTTGAAGAGGTTGAAGTAGACAGAGTTTTGATAAGAGTTACCTCTCTGACGGCAGCGGAAATTTTTAATGAGTTAGAAGGTATTGCAGAGATAGTTCTGGTCTAACAGTTAATTCATTTCAGGTGACATAGGAGTTATTCGGTCAGAAGTAAGTACATTTGCCCCGTAACTGATGTTAAACAAAGGACGTTTGAAAATGATTAGCTTAAAGAGGAACTCAAAAAGAGAACTAACAAATGCTACGGGACTCCGAACGAGAAAAAATTCCATCTATTCCCCCGATCAATCGACTTATTTTCGTATAAGCAGAAGCAAGTTTAATGATTTTATAACCTGTAAAAGGTGTTTTTATCTTGACAGAGTCAAAGGGTTAATATCGCCGTCAACCCCAGGTTGGACTCTTAACGAGACCACAGATCTACTGCTTAAGAAGGAATTCGATGTTTGCCGTGAACGGCAAATTCCGCACAGGTCATTTTCAAAATTCGGCCTTGAAGACGTAGTTCCATTTAAGCACCCAGATATCGAAAAATGGAGAGATTCTCTGCATCATGGACTTGAGTATCAGGTCCCGGGAACAAATCTGATATTGCACGGTGGAGTGGATGATGTTTGGTATCACACCAGGACTAAACAGGTGATAGTAGTTGACTACAAATCTCAGGCAAACAGAAGGGAATTAAACCAATGGACTTATCTTTCTGATGTTTACCATGAATCCTATAAAGTACAACTTAATGTTTATGCCTATCTACT
>CAYWYV010000078.1:0-6904 GCA_964462705.1 uncultured Dehalococcoidia bacterium | reverse complement strand
CTCCGCACAGCTGGGAACTTCTCCCGGCGGGGGCGGGGTGGGAAATAAACAACGGTAGCAGCCCTGCCCTGGGATATATGTAGTGGCCTGTCCATCAAATAGCAAAATACTTCCGTCAACTAGCGTTTTCCCTGACAGATAGGCTGCATCATTGACTAGATATCTTGTTGGGAAGTTATCAGCTCCGTTAACAATCACGTCATAATCTTTCATTATCTCCATAGCGTTAACAGAGGAGATGGGTTCTTCATGAACATTCACAGTTGTGTCGGGGTTGTACGCTTTGAGAGTCTCAACGGCCGATTCCACTTTGGAACGGCCTATATCGTCATTAAAGTGGAGAATTTGTCTTTGCAAGTTAGTGACGTCTACGTCGTCAAAGTCGACCAACCCAACGGTGCCAACTCCCGCCAAAGTCAAATAGATCGTTATAGGAGAACCAAGCCCTCCAGCACCAACCATCAATACCTTGGCGTCCAACAATTTTCTCTGTCCGACACTTCCCACTTGAGGCATTATTATGTGCCTGCTGTAACGACTCACTTGATATGGAGTCAAAGCAGTGGCTTTTGTCTGTGACTCAGTCTGTGTAGCCAAGAGGGTCCTCCCTACGCTATCTAACCAGTTAAATATATCCGCGGATTTCGAGTATAGCATCGAGGTATTTACTCTTCAAACAATAGGCAATAATAAACCCGATCTCTCCTCCTATAAATCCCATTCAGGAAATGATTATTCAAATTATTTGTATCCACAAGTAATAAGATGGTGAGCCTACCAACTAAAAAAAGGAAGTATTGAAAGCCGAAATGGTATAATTGTCTAAATATTTAGAAAAACGACAGCCTTCTTAGGCAGTTATCAAAAGCGGTTTATACCGCACCAGCGGTCGCAATCACCGACCCCTCAAAGTGGAATTCCTTGACTGACGCAAACATCGCACTCCTTATTGATTACGAAAATGTAGGCATAGACTCCATGCAAAGCCTGGTAGAACAGCTTTCAGGCATGGGGAGAATAATCGTGAAAAGGGCATATGCTGATTGGTCCGCCCAAAGAAAAGGACAAGAACGCCTGATAGAACTCGGAGTTGAAGCAGTACACAATTACCGAGGTACAAGAGCAGGCAAAAACTCTTGTGACATAAAGCTGACTATCGATGCGGTGGAACTGCTACATAGCGCCCAGGTAGACACATTTGTAATTGTCTCCTCAGACAGTGACTTTGTACCTCTGGTAAACCACCTGCGAGGATCAGGTAAGTCCGTAGTTGGGGCAGGTCGCCGAGCGGTAACCTCAACAACAATGGTCAAATCTTGTGACAAATACATATTCCTCGGTACTGGTGACACTCGGACTGATGATTACGAGAAAAATCGTACATCAAGAACTCCACGTCGAACCGAGCGTAGCCGAAGGCCATTAGAACCCTCTACTAGTTCCAACGGATCAGATATCTCACCATCTTCCGCGGCGGTAACAACCTTACTGACAAGGGCAATCGAGGCGACTATGGACGATGACGGAAATGCCCTTGGGACCAGACTTGCCCAGACTCTGACAAGGATAGATCCCAGCTTTAACTATCGTGATATGGGATATAGATCTTTTAGAGAGTTTTTGATGTCTCGCAATGAAATTAGTGTTACCACTCACCAGGGCACAGATTTCACTGTTTCCCTAAAGCCATCAGATGTAACCTCAGAAGATGCTTCTAACGGGAACTTATCCAAACCTACAACACCCAGAACTGCCCCTCGAATAATCAGACCTCACGTTTCAGACACGGACAATAGCTCTGACAATGATGATTCTCCTGAAAACAGCGAAGACCTCAATAGTGACGGCGAACTCCCTGACAACTGGGAAGACAAGGTTGACTCTGCCTGGAATGACCGCGATAAGGACAGAATTTCTGGTCCATCAGCTGCCACAGAGGCAGCCAAGATACTAGGCTTCAAGAGGCTGCGAGACTCCATATTCCCTACTCTAGATAACCTGTTAGATGCAAGCAAGTTACTGAAATCTAACTGGTCTAGAAACAGAAATTACGTCGAGAAGAAGAAATAAAATTGTTGACTCAGAGGCAATATAAAAGTGCTTCTCGCGATAGACATTGGAAATACTAATATCACAGTTGGTCTATTCAACGGTGACATTCTCTCTGCCACATGGCGGATATCCACTGACTCCAGCAAAACCTCAGATGAGTACGGCCTGCAACTCACCCAAATGTTGGAGGGGCGGAAGTCGGATGTAAAAGGGATATCCCATGTCGCAATTTGTAGTGTAGTCCCTCCACTGACTCCTACATTTGAAAGTCTTTGCCAACGTTATTTCCAAGCTAACCCCCTTATCGTCGGTTCTGGCACTAAAACAGGGGTTAAGGTGCTGTACGACAGTCCCCGAGACGTCGGAACGGACAGAATAGTAGATGCTGCAGCTGCCCTTCATATTTATGGCGGACCGGCGATAATTGTTGATCTAGGGACAGCCACTGTGTTTGATGCTATTACAAAGTCTGGAGAATATTTAGGTGGGGCTATCGCCCCTGGAATGGGAGTTTCTGGTGATGCTCTGTTCAGAGCAACATCTCAATTGCGCAGAGTGGAACTGACAGCGCCTGATACTGCCATCGGTAGAAACACACCCCATTCAATTCAATCAGGTCTCGTTCTGGGATACACAGAACTTGTCAAAGGTATGATAAAAAGGTTTAAAGAAGAGTTGAGTAGCGAGGCAGGTGTAATTGGCACCGGAGGGCTGGCCCACGTAGTTCAAAAAGAATCATCAGTTTTCGACACAGTGGATCCAGATTTAACACTCAAGGGACTTCAAATCGTCCACTCACTAAACGAATTTGCAAAATGAGCTCTGATATGACTGGACCACTTTCTAAAAAGAGAATTGTATTAGGAGTAACCGGCAGCATTGCGTCCTATAAATCCGTAGATCTTGCCAGCAAATTTAAGCAGGCAGGAGCTGAAGTAGACGTCATACTTACAGAGTCAGCTAGCAAGTTTGTAACACCGCTTAGTTTCAAAAGCATCACCCATCGGCAAGTGGTCACTGATCTCTTTAACTCAGATTCTGAATTAGCAATAAACCATGTATTTCTAGCCGAACAGGCAGACATATTTGTGATTGCACCTGCAAGTGCTAACACCATTGCAAAACTTGCAAACGGCTTAAGTGACAATCCGCTACTTACTTCAGTGCTAGCAACAAAATCTCCTATCGTCGTCGCACCAGCAATGGATGCCAACATGTTTGAAAATGCTGCTACTCAAAGAAATGTAGCGACACTAATGTCAGATGGCGTGTTTATAGCAGGACCTGCTGAGGGAAGATTGGCCTCTGGGCTTAGCGGCCTAGGTCGAATGGTCGAAACATCTGACTTACTCGGCGTTACTGAAATGGTGCTAGGTAGAAATGGTGACTTCTCCGGTAAACGCATAGTCGTTAGTGCTGGAGGAACTCAGGAACCAATTGATCCTGTCCGCATGATTGGGAACAGATCGTCGGGAAAGATGGGTTACGCAATCGCCCAAGCGGCAAGAAACAGAGGAGCGATCGTGACACTTGTGTCAGCTCCAACAGCACTCCCAGACCTCGTTGGAGTAAGAACAATCAAGGTTGAAAGTGCGCTGGATATGAAAAAAGCCCTTAGCACGGAGTGTAAGGATGCTCATTCCATTATCATGGCTGCGGCCGTCGCGGATTGGAGACCTGTAAAAACCTTGAAATCCAAAGCAAAAAAAAGCAACGCAGAAACTTGGCAAATAGATCTTACAAAGAACCCGGACATAATAGCCGGAATTGAGTCTAGTAGGTCCAATGAATCAGGCAATTTAATCAAAGTTGGGTTCGCAGCTGAAAGTGAAAATTTAATCGAAAACGGCTCTGCCAAGATCAATAAAAAAGGGCTAGATTTTATAGTCGCCAACGACATAACTGACCAAGATAGCGGGTTTTCTGTGGACACTAACAAAGTAACCATCATCCATGCGACTGGAACAATAGAAAAATTACCTCTAATGTCAAAGTACGAAGTCGGAAACGCCATATTGGATAGAGTGAAGACAGGCCTAAACTCTAAATAAACGAGGTTTTCCCAAAGTTGCCAACCAAAATAGCAGTAATATCTGATACCCATTGCTCAACTTGGGAAGAAGTTCATCCAGATATTCGCAAGGCCGTTGAAGTATCCGATATAGCTGTTCACTGCGGTGATATTGTACGAATGCCGGTCGTAGAAGGATTTTTGCGCTCAGCTACCATAGGGTACGTAGTTCACGGAAATTCAGATCCCGTCGACATAAGGTCACAACTTCCATACAAACAAATTTTTGAAGTTGAAGGGGTAAGTATAGGTGCTATACATCCGGCTTGGGGAGGACCCGAGTTTCCTCCAGAAGAACTTTTTAATGACTTCCCCGAAAATCCAGATGTGATTTTATTCGGCCATACTCACGAGCCCATGAACAAGTCAATTGAAGGCGTGCTCTTCGTAAATCCAGGCCAAGGGTATAAGTCATTTATGGAAGACTGCACCATGGCATTACTGGAAGTTGATAAAGGTAAAATTGAGGTTAAAATAATCACTGTAGTCAAAGGCAGACCTTCATAATATCAAGTCAAACTCTCGGAAGAAATCGCGTTCCACGTCTCTAATGACAACGGATGGATCAGTTTCTTTTCCTTTAGCAAAGATCTAATTCTAAATGAGAGATAGCTAAGGATCGCTTGATCAAGATCTTCTCGTACTTTAGCCAAAACAATATCAAGTTTGGTATTTCTTGCTACTTTCTCTGGTTCAATTTTGTCCGCGATGAAAATCACCTTCTCAACAGGAGTCATTTTAGGCCTACCAGTGGTGTGATATGCCACAGCTGCAATTAATTCATCATCTGAACAATTCATTTCATTACGTAGCCAGTATGCAGCTATAGGGCCATGTAACAATAAAGGCTCTCTTTTCTCAATATCAGATAACTTCAATTTTTGAAATCGTGATTCATCAAGCAAAGCATCATTGGCCAGATGGCGAGCAAGATCATGAGCAGCAGCTCCAATATCGCAACGAGTAGGGTCAATGTCATGTGTTTCCGCTATATCCCTAGCCATAACACGGGTTCTTTCAACGTGGGATCTTAATCCTTCTGGGAGCAGGCTCAATCTTTTCTCTATGGCTTCCAGAAGCTTTTCCATACTGTCACCTTAAATAAGATTGTCCCTTTTTAGGCTATTCCCCCGAGATTATCCCCACCTACAACATGTAAATGTAAATGAGGAATCATTTGCCCTGAATCATCTCTTTGGTTTACCACTAGACGATAGCCGCTTCGGGATATCCCCTCTTCGGCAGCGATTTTAACAGCCACCTTAAACATTTGGGCAACTATGTCAAAGGCGTCATCGGAAATTTCATCAAGATAGGTGACATGATTAATAGGTATCACCAGTAGATGGGATGGAGCAGATGGCTGAATATCCCTCACTACAAAACATAATTCGTCACGATAAAGAATTTCGGAAGGGATTTCCCCCGAGTAGATTTCACAAAATATGCAATCGGATCCCATTCAATCTTCAAGGACCGCAATGGCCTCGATTTCGATGAGGAATTTTGGATCTACCAGCCCGCTAATAAAAACACTACTGCTAGCAGGACCATCCTGTGGAAACCTGCTGAGGCGCACCTTTGCGTAATCTGGATAGTCTTCAGGTCTTACAATAAAAGCAGTTATCTTTGTAACGTCTTCCATAGAGGCACCAGCCGCCTCTAAAGCAGACCGGATATTCTCAAAACATTGTTCAGCCTGTTTCTCACAATCACCTTCTCCTACTAGGCTCCCACTCGAGTCTACAGGAACTTGACCCGATACAAAGACGGCCCCCCCACTGCGAGTAGCCGGTGAGAATCCGGAAGGTTTATTATCTGGATTTGGAAAATAAACTTGTCTAGCCATATCAAATATCCTACCTATTTATTTACGAGAGCTGCATAACCTCTATTCGAACATCATCAGGAGCTTCTATGAAAGCTAAGGATAAGCCTCCAGGGGTATGAATCGGCCCTTCAAGTATCTTGGCTCCCAACGACTCTAGTCTGCTCAATTCCTTCTCAATATCATCAACTTCTATCCCAAAATGCTCGATCCCCCAGTGAGCGTCTGCATCTCCATCACCCATGGATTCTCCTGTTCGGGCACTAGATATATTTATAGCAACACCATCTTTAGTCTTGCACCTAATGAATCTATCCCCCTGAGGCCTGGGATTTTGATCATCGATAATTTCAAAGTCAAATGCCGCTACATACCAATCAGCTGTCTTACCAGGATCAGGTGCTTTCAAGTGAACATGATTAAAGTTGTATGTCATTATTGATCTCCTTTAGATTTAGAAACCGAGCCTATTAAACACTTTCATTCATGTCAAGAATCAGTTATCGGTTCCTCTAACTGCATTTGAAAAACTCTTTATTTTGTATGGATCTTTTTCTCCTTCAGTTTCCACCCCAGTAGACACATCCACCATCCATGGATCTGCTACAGATATGGCCTCCGTTACATTCGAAGGTGTAAGCCCTCCGGCCAGTATAAATTTACTACCCTTAGGAATATTCGCCGCAATTTCCCAGTTGAAGCTCTTGCCTGTTCCACCTAGCTGACCTTTTTCCATCGTATCAAGGATCGGAATGGCACCATTATCCAAGACGGCCTCTACTTCTTCATTGGTTTTCCGTGTGGTAGCCTCAAAATCTCCGCCAACTGGAACTTTAACCTGCCGAATTACATCACCATTTATTCTATTCCAATATTCGGATGGCTCTTCGCCGCAAAGCTGCGCGTAATCTAAACCACAGTCGTTTATTATCCGATTAACAAAATTTAAGGAT
>CAYWYV010000077.1:0-6987 GCA_964462705.1 uncultured Dehalococcoidia bacterium | reverse complement strand
CGATGATAAATACAAAACCGCATTTGCTATATCACTTGGCAATCCACCTTTACCAGATGGTACAAATTTTTTGAAATCATCTGGGTTGTGCGGTGGACCATCTATCGAATCATCTTCAATGTCGGGTAGTTTATTCGAGATGGCTCCAGGAGCAATACAGTTTGCAGTAATATTTTTACCAGCTAGATCTGAGGCTATGCCTTTTACCATTCTCCTTAATGCCATTTTGGCTGTACCATACGCAGTCCAATTTGGCATAGCGACATAAGAGTGAACACTTGATAAGCAGATTATTCTTCCACCCCTGCCGCCTGAAACCATTTCCTTTGCAGCTCTTTGTGACGCGAAAAAATATCCTTTCAAGGATAGATCCATCATTCTGTCCCAGTAGGTTTCATCTGTTTCGAAAAATGGTCTTTGTTGATCAGTGAAAATAGCATTATTTACTAAAATATCAATTTGATTATGTTTTTCCATAAAGGAATCAATCACGGAGTTTATTCCTTCAATGCTACTCACATCACCTTTGTGAAAAGTAGCTTTCACTCCCTTATCAGAAAGTATATTCTGGAGTTTTTTGGCGAATTCATCATCTAAAATATCATTTATTCCAACATCCGCACCTTCATTTGCCAAAGTTATTGCTATGCCTCGGCCTATTCCTTTCCTAGCTCCAGTAATAAGAACTTTTTTACCCTCAAGTAATCCCATTGGATTCTCCCTAAATTTAGTTTTGTATTCATACTCCCGATTCTCTACTACTTCAAGTATCTACTTACACCCCTCTCTACCTACCGCCATTATCTTCTCTCCCCAGCACTATTTCCATTCGCGCCGTGTGGTAGCCAAAAAGTTATGCTTGGACTTGGTCGATGTTAGGATTCGAGAGATATTGGTATCAGAAAGGTGAACTAGGCTAAAAGGAATTAATATGTCATGGATGACCGGCGATAGAACTGCAAATGATCCTGTGTCTGATCTTAAGAATTTATTGCAGTCAGGAGTGGCAATTCCCACCCCTGGTGTAAATGATCCCTTGACGGCAATACTTGCCGATCGAATGGGATTTAGATGCATTTATTTTTCTGGAGCAGCATTTTCAGCCAGTCTTGGGATCCCCGATATAGGATTGTTTTCGATCGACCAGCTGATCGACTCTGTGAAATGGATTACTAGGTCAACTAACTTACCATTAATTGTTGATATCGATACGGGTTTTGGAGAGGCTGTAAATGTAGTTAGGGTGATAAAGGAATTAGAGTACCTCGGAGTTGCAGCTGTACAACTCGAAGATCAAGTCTCTCCGAAGCGCTGTGGCCATTTGGATGGGAAACAAATTGTTTCTGAGCAGCAGTATGTTGAGAAACTTAAGGCAGCTCTGGCAGCACGTGAAAATATGTTGATTATAGCTAGAACCGATTCGAGAGATGTTTATTCTTTTGAGGAAGCTATCAAAAGAGGGACACTCTATAGGGATTCAGGCGCTGACGTGATTTTCCCGGAGGCACTTGAGAGCATCGACGAGTTCAAACAATTTGCGATAAATGTGAAGGCACCTCTACTTGCGAACATGACTGAGTTCGGAAAGAGCCCTCTGCTGACAGTAGATGACCTCGGAGATCTTGGATACAGTTTGGTTATCTATCCTGCAACAGGGCAACGTGCTGCTCTTGGGGCTATAAAAAAGGCTTTTACCAACATTAGAGACTGTGGCAGCCAGATCGATTCACTTTCTGACATGATGAATAGATCACAGATATATGATCTGATTGATTATGAAAAATTTTCCGAATTGGACGCCAAAATAGTGCCTACAATTACAAAAAAAAGCCGATTTTAGAGAAATCCCCTCTCTGTTAAACTGCCCACAAAACTTCAGAGGAAACAATGAAATGACTACGGGTTTTTTATGGCACGAAAAATATATGTGGCACGACACTGGAAGTGGAGCTGCAACCAATGTCGAACCAGGGGAACACTTTGAAAATCCAGATACAAAGAGACGGATGAAAAACCTCCTCGATTTGTCCGGCCTTACTGACAAACTTGTTCGACTCAACCCCCGCATGGCCACCGAAGAGGAATTACGACGTTTCCACACAGAGGATTACATCAACCAAATCCGAGAATTGAGTGAGGCTTTTGGAGGATTTGCTGGGCCACAGACCCCGTTTGGAAGGGGGTCATACGAGATTGCCAAGCTAGCTGCTGGAGGTACAATCGTTGCCACAGAAGCCGTACTCAGTGGACAAGTCAACAACGCTTATGCTCTTGTTCGACCCCCTGGACATCACGCTGAACGTGACTTGGGAAGAGGCTTCTGCATATTCGGAAACGTGGCCTTAGCTGCTATGCATGCCCGGGCAATTTGGCAAGTCGAACGGATAGCAACTATAGATTGGGACGTTCATCACGGTAACGGAACCCAACAGGCGTTTTACGATGATCCAGACGTGCTGACAATTTCCATTCATCAGGACGGATTGTTCCCCGCAGACTCAGGAAAGGTTAATGAAAGGGGAATCAAGGAGGGCGAAAATTTCAATATCAACATTCCTCTACCCGCAGGCTCCGGAAACGGTGCATACTCTGCAGCAATAGAACGGATCGTGACACCCGCCGTGATGTCTTTTAAACCTCAGCTAATACTTGTGCCCTGCGGATTCGATGCCAGCGTGTATGACCCATTGGGACGAATGCTACTGACATCTGAATCTTATCGAGGACTTACTACAATGCTCCTAACCCTTGCTAACGATATCTGTGACGGTAAAATCGTGTTCTCTCACGAAGGTGGATATTCGAAAAGATATGTCCCTTTCTGTGGTCTTACCACGATCGAAGCACTCAGCGGTATACGTACTGAAATAGTTGATGGTGGAATACGTGACGATTTACCCGGACAAGAATTAGCGCCTCATCAAGAAGCACTCATTGATGAAATTGCACACCAGGTAAAACAAGTATTTCATAACAATTCTGGACGATTCGTCTAGGGAATTAACTAGAAATAGTCCGAGCCAACACTTATTTAAACAAAGGTCCCTCTCCAACTAGTTATGAGATCACTGAATCTGATACGGGGTGACAGGTGGAAGCTAGAAGCCCACTTTCTGCACCAATTTGCTAAATGCGTCCCGAAAACCCTTTGGTTGAAACGAATTCAACTAAATAGCTTTTCTGTCTAGGTCCTTCAGGATCGCATTAGCAGCGTTGTGTCCGGGCGCTCCAGTAACTTCTCCCATCGGATGTGTCCCAGCGCCACACATATAAAACTTGTCAATTGACGTTCTATATGGTTGGCGTTGCGATAAAAGCTGGTTTGGTATCATGTCGAGATGCCTGATATTTCCATCAGTCATGCCCACTCTGCTTTCAATATCCTCAGGGGTTTGGACTGTCCAGTCGACCAAGCTGTTGCGAAAATTTGGTGCATATTGCGATATAACATCAATGATTTGCTCCCCCACGTTACTCCTTTCGGCCTCCCATGTTGAATCCTTCAATGTCGGAGGCTCAAAGAGAACCCAATTAGACATGACATGCCCTTTTCCTTTTACCAAGTTAGGTTCAACTGTGGAAGGGATCTGAATATTCATGACAGGGCAACTCGATATTTTTCCGTCGGCTGCATCTCTCCAACTCTGTATGTGGTATTCCACAGACGGCATTATCTTTATATTTATAATTGAGTTTTCATCATAAGTTGACCCAAGATATCGGGTCAGATCGGGTAACTCATTCATAGCGCCAAGGAATTTGACACAGCCTGCTGTAGTTTTCCAACTGTCTACCCGTTTGAGAGTCTCTTCGTCTAACTCTACAGATTGGAACATAGTTTTGAAGGTGCGCTTAGGATCAGCATTTGAGGCCACGATAAAACTGCGGATTTCTTCTCCGTCAGCCAACACTACCCCTTTGGCTGACCCTCCTTCCACAATTACTTTATCGACCAAAGCCCTTGTTCGGATTTCAACGCCACTAGACCTCGCCGATTCTTCGATAGCATCGCTGATGTTTCCCATGCTCATCTTAGGAATTCCACGATCAGTGTCTCTACTAAAACGGGTGCACGCAAATAGAGCAGCTCCCAGCATGCTACCTGGCGACTCTGGATCACATTCTACGTTTGAGTCCATCACATATGCTTTTATACGATCATCTTGGAAGTGGTCTTCTATAAGGTCAACGTAACTCCAAGTGAGTAACTTTTCCAAGACAGTTTCTCGTGATGTGCCCTTTACTGTCTGCATCAAGTCAGCAATCGTGGGAGGCTCTGTTAAGAAATATGGGTAAACGATACTTGCCGCTTCATCCCAGAATGAGTCCCACCTAAAATAAGCCTGAGCATCTTTTTCGTTAAACGAGCTGAGTTGCTTTGCGAGGCTAAATTTGTCAGTATTCTCTGGGCCTCCGATAAATGTACCATCAGGAAACAGATGAATCCTTCTCGATGAGTCAGATTCTTTCCTACTATAGGCAAATTCAAGACCATGTCTGCGCAATTCCAGGTCATCCACAACTTTTCCTTGTAGTACATGGGAAACATATGAACACATTGGCCCCATGAACCCGGGAGAAAATTCATCGGTCGTTACTGCTCCACCCACTCTGTCAAGTCGTTCTAGAACCAGAACATCCAATCCCTCTTTCGCTAGGTACGTTGCGGCTACAAGACCATTGTGCCCAGCCCCTATGATTATTGCGTCATACTCAGTATTTTCCACTTAGAATTCCTTGGTTACTAAAGTCAATTTTTGATTATATGAACCCTTTTTTTTAACTAGCGCCGATATCTTATCTCTGTCGTCTGATTTTCGTTCTCACCATGTGATGACCGAAATGTTACTATCCAGCTACAAACGAAAATAAAGGAAGGGCCATTATAAGATGTCTAACGAAATTGTTTCCTCTGTAGCTTACGGCGATTATGATGCTTATTTCAATGGCACCTGGATTCACTACGATGAAATAAGAATAGCTCCTGATGATCGAGGCTTCGAATTATCCGACGGAGTATTTGACATCGCCCGCACATTCAACGGAATCCCGTTTGTTTTGGAGCGTCATATTGACAGACTATATAGGTCTCTCAAATTTCTCCGTATAGATTCTGGGCTCACTCCAGAGGAAATGACTGTTATTTGTAACGAAGGAATTGTTCGTAATGAACATCGGAAGAGTGAGGCAGGTGACTTCACAATTCATCCATTCGTGACAAGAGGCAAATATCTGGATGGGCCTCCCACAGTTTGCGTGAGCATCAAACCAGTTGATTTCCCATCTTTTGCTAAATTTTATGTTGAAGGTGCACACGGCGTCATTACACGCACCCGTAGTTACACAAGTGACACCGTTGAACCAAAAGTAAAACACCACAGTCGCTTAAATATGGTACTTGCTACCTTAGAGGCTCATGATGTAGACCCTGAAGCTTTACCAATTTTACTGGACCAGAATGGAAACGTGACTGAAGGGACCGGAAACAACGTCTTTCTCGTGAAGGACGGGGTACTTAAAACCCCTGATGACAAACATATTCTTCAAGGAGTATCGAGGAGCGTAGTCATGGAAGTAGCTCATCAGTTAGGAATTCCTGTATCTGTGGAGGACATTCAACCATACGACCTATACACGGCAGACGAAGTGTTTTTTACAAGGACGAGTCCACGAATTGTTCCGGTGAGTCGAGTAGACGGGAGACATATCGGAGAGCAAATCCCCGGGCCAATTACTCAGCAGTTAATTGCGGGGCATAGTGAAATGGTTGGGATCGACTTGGTCGGACAAGCATTACATAAAGCTGGATTGACAACTTAAGAAATTCTTGCATCCACACTCATTTTCCCCTTAGGTTCTTGATAAATGCCCATTGGTAACCCAGACGAGTACACGCCCGATACAAAGGTATCCCCTCGGTCCAACTAATCTTATTCTGACTACATTTTGCTGAAAGGAATTAATATTAAACAAAAATATAGCACCGTGGGAAACGGGTGACTGTACAATTAATCAGCAGATAGGAGGATCTGAATGAAAATGAAAATCGTAGCTAAAATCTATCCACCGGCACCAACTCTCTACACAACAGCATAGCTTTAACTAATATATAAACTGGAGTTTTTTTATGAGATTTGGCACATTTGTGTTTCCTGTGTCACAGAAACCCGACAACGACTACAGAATAATTCATGAAACTCTCAATGAAATTCAACTTTGTGACGAATTAGGCTTCGATACAGCATGGTTGTCAGAGCATCATTTCGATGGAGCTACCGCTTACGTGGATCCAGTAGTTTTTGCAGCCTCCATCGCAGCCACTACCCAAAAAATTCGCATCGGATTCGCAGTGGTTGAAATGGCCCTTCACCATCCGGTCCGATTGGCAGCGCAAACCGCACTGTTGGACAATCTCAGTAATGGGCGACTTTTAGTCGGAACAGGGAAAGGATCTGCCTTTAACGAATATGAATATATAGGCTTCGGAGTTCCCATGTCGGACGCTGCTGAGAGTCTTCAGGAAGCCGAGAATCTCATTCTTGAAGCATGGAAAGGTGATCCAGTTAATTTCTCGGGAAAGTACTGGGATGTCGCCTTCCCAGGACTCAGGCCAACTCCATATCAAACACCCCATCCACCTTTAGTAAGGGCCTGCCTAAGTGAAGAATCAACCAGGGAAATGGCGGTGATTCGCAGGCCTATTTTAATAGGGGCACAAGATAACGACTCAATTTCAAATAGAATCCATCTCTATCGTAAAGAATTGGAGGCTGCGAATTTATCTGAAGAAGATATAGAGAATCTTCTAGACAAAATATGGGTATCGAAAAACGTATTGGTGGCCGATACATCTTCGGAGGCGATAGAAAGAGCCCAACAAGGGTTGAACACAGAACAGAATCATTTCAGAAAGGCTAGAGATGACTTCAATCCTTCACACACTATTACTAAAAAATCCAACCCAAATGAATTTCAATCCACTTTCAT
>CAYWYV010000076.1:0-7014 GCA_964462705.1 uncultured Dehalococcoidia bacterium | reverse complement strand
TACTGCTAGCAATGACTCTTGGGTCGCGTTTTGGCTGGGATTCATTGACTGTGATTACGGCATTCGTCATTTTTTTTGCATCAACGGCGTTTTTCATCTGGTGGGAACTGCATGTTGAATCCCCAATGTTGGATCTTAGATTGTTTGGTACAGGCCTATTTGCTGCCGGTGTCTTAGCAAGCTGGGTATCGTTTTTGGGTACGCAACCCGTAAGGTTTCTTATACCGTTCTATCTTCAATTCGTTCTCGGGTTTAGCCCGTCAGCGATTGGATGGATTATAGTCCCGAGCGCATTTTGTATGGTTATAGCAGGGCCTATAAGTGGCCGTCTGTCTGATAAATACGGTTGGCGTTTGTTTAATGTGGGTGGAATGTTGGTGGCTGCCGTCGGGTTATTAATGTTGGTCAACCTAGGTGTGAAAGAATCTCTTATGGTGGTTTTAGTAGGAATGGTTGTTCAAACACTTGGCTCAGGAACATTCTGGCCTTCCAACAATAGTTCTGTGATGAGTGTTGTTTCCCCGGCTAGTTATGGGGTCATTTCATCATTTATGAATTTAGTAAGAAACTCTGGGAATGTTGTCGGTATCGCGGTCTCCACCGCAATTGTTACAGAGACCATGGGTTCGCTGGGGCACCCTCCTACTCTTTCTGCGATAAATGAATCGAGTGGATTATCCATATTGAATGCGTTTACCATGGGGTTGAAAACTACTTTCTGGGTTTGTGTTGGCTTTACCTTGGTAGGGGCTGTAGCGTCTCTCGTAGGAACAGCTAGGAAAAATTAGATCTTGGGCGGTATGAACATATTAGGCAAAATTGGAAGGGGTAAAATATGCATGATCTACTGATATGTAATGGAACTGTGGTCACTCCTGCAGGAGTTGGTAAATTCGACGTTTTTATTGATGAAGGGAAAATAACTTCTCTCTCATCTACTACTCATAATAAGGCAGA
Organism: uncultured Dehalococcoidia bacterium; assembly: GCA_964462705.1. Taxonomy (GTDB): domain Bacteria; phylum Chloroflexota; class Dehalococcoidia; order Lucifugimonadales; family UBA826. The sequence continues at coordinate 6,057 of CAYWYV010000076.1, read as the reverse complement.
AGCCTCCAAAACCATTGACGCGTCTGGACGTATAGTTATCCCCGGGGGTATTGAGCCTCACGCCCATATCGGAGGACCTCGCCAGCCTGAAAGGTCTGGAGCTTTACCAGTATCAAAGGCCGCGTTGTATGGAGGCACCACAACGGTTATTGATTTTGCGACTCAGATACCCGGGCATGATCTGTTCCATGCTGTGAAAGAGGCTGAAGACCGATGGGAGGGTAATGCTTTCACTAATTATGCTTATCACCCGATTATTACACATGGTGCTGACCTAGACTCGATACGCCAAATTCCCGAATTGGTCAAAAATGGAATAGCCTCATTCAAAATATTTACTACTAGCATTAGACCTCCAAGTCCTCAAATGCAGAATAACCACATTGACTTTGGCAGACTGGGTGAAATTATGAGCCAGATAGAAGAGTCTGGTGCGATTCTACTTGTTCATTCGGAAGACGATGAGATGGTTCATTACAACTATGATCGTTTGAAGACGACCGATGAATGGGACTGGTGGAACATGCATAGAATACACACCAACCAGTCCGAGGATTTATCCTTCAGAAGAGTTACTAGACTTGCTGAAAGGACAAATTGTCCCATTTATTTTGTTCATGTAAGTGCCAAAGAAGGCGTTAACGAAATCAAGAGATGCAGATCTCTTGGCCTACCCATATACGGCGAAACGTTACACAATTACATTTGTTTTACTTCGGATAATTATCGTGAAGATAATGGTATGAAATTTCACACTTATCCATCTTTAAAAGGTGACTCGGACGTGGATTCTCTCTGGGCCGGATTATTGGACGGCACGATTTCAACCTTGGCAACTGATCTGGTTTCTACTACTTGGGAAGAGAAAATCAAATATAAGACTGTGGCTGATGTCACCGGGGGTCATAATGGGATTGAGACCAGAGTAGGTATTGCCTATACCGAAGGTGTCGTAAACCGAAATATGTCTCTGGAAAGGTTCGTGGATATCACCTCAACTAATGCAGCGAGGCTGATGGGTATGTATCCCCAAAAAGGTGTGTTAGCTCCAGGGAGTGACGCTGATATTACTATAATTGATCCCCAAATTGACAAGATACTGTCAATGGATGATCTGCACTTAGAAAACTACAGTATTTGGGAAGGATGGCATATTAAGGGATGGCCTACGACCACTGTTTTGGGAGGGGAAACGGTGGTTGAAAATGGTATATTGATGACGGATAAACCGTCTGGCAAATTTGTTGAACGATGTATTTCCGGCGAGGTCACCAAGTCTCCAGCATATTGACCTTAAATCAACTTATTTTCAAGATTTTGGTACATATCACTCACAAGAGAGTCCATATCAAAATCTGGTTTCCATCCCCACTCTTTTCGAGCGGCAGAATCATCTAGTGATGCTGGCCAGGAATCTGCAATTGATTGCCTTAAAGGGTCAATATTGTAGGTAATGTGAAATTTGGGATTTATTTTTTTTATCGCCTTCGCGAGTTCTGAAGGAGTGAAACTCATTGCGTGAACATTGAAATCTGAATGATGAACAAGGTTACTTATATTTGCATCTGACAGGTCTAATAGAGATTTTATGGCATCTGGCATATACATCATGGGGAGAGGTGTGTCGGGACGCAGATAGCATTCATATTTATCACTTGCTATCGCCTCATAGAACATTGCTACTGCGTAATCGGTAGTTCCGGCAGTGGGTTCTGTTTTCCAGCTTATCACTCCAGGTAAACGTAATCCTCTTACATCTAGTCCGAATCGTGAATAGAAGTAGTTTCCCATAAGTTCAGTGAATACTTTGGATATTCCGTAAACTGTGGATGGTCGTTGTATTGTGTCATTGGGTGTTAATTCCCTAGGTGTGTCTGTTCCAAAAGCTGCGATCGAGCTGGGAATAATGACCTGCTCAATATTTGTCTCAAGAGCTGCATTCAATACGTTGAAGACGCCATTAATGTTAACTTGGTGAGCTCTTTGTATGTCGGATTCTGCAAGAGCTGACAGAATAGAACTCAGATGAAAAATTCTTGTTATGCCATAGTTGAGTAATGTACTTTTGAGTTGCTCAGGGTCCGAAACGTCCACAATTTCAGAAGGACCCGAAGAAGCGATTTCGTCTGGTAAGGGCGTTCTGTGTTTTCCAGCTAGAATATTTTGGGGGCCATGTCGGTTTCGAAGTTCAGCTACCAGCTCAGTTCCTATCTGTCCTGCCGATCCTGTTACTAATATCATTTCTCACTAATTTAATTGGTTTGTAAGTTAGGTTAATTGAGTCACATTTAAAACGCGAAAGACTTCAGATCATCAGATCCCCCCCATTTATATCCATAGAAGCTCCAGTTATATAAGCGGCCTTATCTGAAGCTAGAAACATGACTAGTTCCGCTACTTCTTCCGGATTGCCAAGTCTCTTAATTGGAAAGCTATCTGCGTATTTCTCCACCGATTCGTCAGATATGGTATCTCGTACCATTTCGGTGTTTATAAGACCTGGACACAAGGCGTTAACAGTTATTCCAAACTGTGCCACTTCTTTTGCCGTGTGACGTGTTAGCCCTAAGACCGCTGCTTTTGCAGCGGTATAGTGAGCACCACCAACGGTGCTAATATTCTTTCCTGCCGTAGAGGAAAAATTGATAATCCTTCCCCAGCCGTTTTCCCTCATGCATGGAATTACTTTTTTAGTGCATAAGAAAGTGCTAGTGAGATTTCCTTTAATGACAAATTCCCATTCAGCCAGTGGTATGTCTACTAACGGTGTTGGTCTAAGTACTCCTGCATTATTTACCAATATATCTATTGATCCGTACTCACTTATAGAGTGTTCAACCATATCGTTCACGAAGTCTTCGTCTGAGGCATCTCCGATGCTCAGCGAGCAAATTCCGCCTGAGTGTCGGATTAATTCTTGTGTTGTCTCTGCAAGATCTCTATTGAGATCGTTTATAACGACCGTAATATGTTCCTGAGCCAACTTGAGAGCTATAGCTCTACCCATGCCTCGTCCAGATCCTGTAACAAGAGCAACTTTATTATTCGTGTTTAACATTTTCGATTATCCTCAAATTCGCCCAGCTAGCCCAGGCGGGGTTCAGGTGCGGTCTTTCCCACGGATCATTATGTGTAAAAAGAGATCTTGCATTCCTGTGAAAGTATTCTATTTTTGGTGGGGTATATAAGTCTACTTTCAGATCCGAATTCTCAGGATTTTCCCCCATGTATTTTTTATACGTCCTCTGAAAAATTTGCCCTTTCCCAATAAAGTACCTATCGATATTAACAATAAGTAGTAAATTGGAGGTATCATCACGATATATAGAATTCGGTATGACCAGGGTCCAGATATGAATCCCCCCTCAATGCCTATTATGCCGGATAAGATTACGGGAGCGATTTGGGTGATAAGTATGCCTGTCATTGCGAAGACACACATGATCACAGTGGTTCCCGCAATTCCTTCATTCCGTAATTGAGTTTTAAAATATTTCTTTACATCAATCATTGGAAATTTTTGAATAGGAGTTTAGCCTGGTTCCAATTTGAACCCATAGAGGACTAACTTGCGGGCTTATGTTGACAACTAATATGGGTGGAGAGTGTAAAAATCAAAGTTCCCCACGCTTAAAGATTCGTATCGACCCTATTATTATCGGTGGAACATTTCCGCCCACCGTGGCTCCCTTGATGATACCTGAAAGCTCTGCTATCCCAGGCATTCCCCCCATGATGTAGACATCTTTTCCAATTACCCAGCCAAGTCCTGCGCCTATAAACGCACCAACCACACCTGAAATTAATATTAAGACCACCGACGTTTTAGAAGATGTGAAACTTACCCAGCCCAGTGCTGAGCCCAAACCGCAAATAAAAACCGTAGAAGTCATTGTGACTACAAAGAAAAGAGATGTAGGTGCGATTAAAGCACCCATCAGATAACCTACTCCAGCTCCGATGAAGCCGAAGAATAATCCAAGCCTAAGCCTTATGAAAACAGGAAGTATATAGTTAGTTTCCAGGTACATTTCGCCGCCTGGACTACCTTTTCAAATAGCCTTATATCTGCCGTAACCTTGGGTCAAACCGATCTCGTAACCAGTCCCCCAAAAAGTTGAGTGACATGACCACAAGGGCGATAGCAGTACCGGGAACAACTGGTATCCACCAGTGACTTCTCAGATAGTCTCTACCTTCTGCGACCATAAGACCCCAAGCGGGAGTTGGTGAGGGGATTCCTGCACCGAGGAAGCTCAATGTAGCTTCAGTAAGGATGAGACCACCCACGTTCAAGGTTGCTATAACAAAAACGGTGTTGACCACACCAGGTATTATGTGCCTGATAAGGATGCGGGGCGTAGAGGCTCCGGCGACCCTCGCAAGTTCAACATAATCTCTTGTTTTTAAGGTGAGTACTTCTGCGCGCACGTTACGAACGAAGGTGCTCCAAGACACCATTGCCAGGACAAGCATCATCGTAGGAACGCTCTGTCCAAATACTATTACAACCACTAGTGCTACTAGAAGGAAAGGCAAAGCAAGCCAAATATCCACAATTCGAGCCACAATTTCGTCAGCAAATCCACCATACCAACCGGAGATTAGCCCTAGCGTCACCCCAATCAGTATTCCACTGGCGAGAGCTACTACAGTTACCATAAGTGATATTCTGGCACCGTGTATGACTCGGCTCAGTACATCTCGACCCACATGATCCGTTCCGAGAAGGTATTTACTGTTTCCACCCTCAGCCCATGAAGGTGCTGTAGTTCGGTCCCTAAGAGACTGATCATAAGGGCTGTGGGGAGCAACTATGGGGGCAAACGCCGCCGAAAAGATGAGCAAAGCAAGGATTATCGCTGGGATCACCGGCCATCTTCTGATGAAGTCCCAGGCTCGCTTAGGATAACCGATTATCCCCGGTCTGGGCCCAAAATTTATTTCTGCTTCCGCCATTTATAAACCTTTTATTACTGGATTAGGAATATCGTATTCTTGGGTCAATTAGTGCGTATAGAACATCTGCCAAAAAGTTCACAGCAAGGTAAATAACAGTGAATACGAAAACAGCTCCCATAAGTAGTGGAAAGTCATTATTGTTCACTGCTTCTAACAAAGCTACTCTGCCAAGCCCTGGCCATGCAAATACTACTTCTGCCACAACCGCTCCGTTAAGCAGTCCGGCCAACAGCAGGAAGGAAAACGTGAGTGGTGGAATCATTGCGTTTCTGAAAGCGTGTTTCCAGATCACCTGAGAGGCTGTTGCGCCCTTGGCGCGTGCCAGCTTAACAAACTCTGAATCTAGAACTTCCAGCATTGAGGATCTTGTAATACGCAGATAGCCTGCAGCCGACGCCCATGCCACAGTTATGGAGGGCAACACAAAGTGTTTCCATTGGCCCCAGCCTTCACCTTTGAATGCAGCCGGCAGCCAGTCAAGATGAACTGCAAATATAAGAATTCCTAAAATACCCACCGCGAACGGAGGTACAGATTGACCAAACAGAGCAAAACCTCTACCTATATAATCCCACACTGATCCTCTCTTAATAGCTGAGAGAACCCCTATAGGGATTCCAACAACAGTTGAGATAAACCAGCCAACGAATGCGAGTTGAAAGGTGTTTCCAATTTTTTCTTGAATGACCCTTGCAACTGGTTGTTCTGCAAGTAGAGTTCTGCCCATGTCACCCCTTAGATATTGTCCAACCCAACGAACATACTGAACGATGAGGGGTTTGTCAGTACCAAGGTGCTTTCTAAGATTGTCTAAGTATTCCTCCGTTGAGCCATAGCCTGCAGGCTTGGCATACAAGAGCACAGGGTCACCTGCCGCCCTTGAGAGAGAAAATACGGTAGCTGTGGCCCCAATAAGTGAGATGAACACAAAAAGCAGTCTTCTTAGTAGAAAGGGGCCCATTTTTACTCCGAGAAATTATAGTTCTAATTAAAACTCATGACCCGACCCGCTGTCTCCAGCGAGCCGGGTCACTTATTTGTACTTTTCGCTAATTATACAAGGTGTTACCGGATTACTTCAGTTTGATGTGTTCC
>CAYWYV010000075.1:0-7098 GCA_964462705.1 uncultured Dehalococcoidia bacterium | reverse complement strand
GGAAGCAACTTATCGCTGCTTCCACCACTATCTTCATACCAATCAGAGTCCAATTTAAGACCTTCAAAGTAATCTTCTACATGATTTGCAGATACTTCAAACTGTCTAGGCTCGAGTTCCTTGCCTACAAAGGCTTCATCAGGGTGATGTTCTCTGTTTGTCATATTATGAACCCCCATACTTGTGTTAACGGACCCCTTTAATACAGAGATCTCTCATATTTATTACTAGTACTGACGCTGCTCTCTCGATCTTCCTCCCATAGTTCCATAGGAGACATTTTGGTCTATTACAACGTCCACCAACGCAGGTTTCCCAGACGCAAAAGCCCTCTCAAGAGCCGGTTTTATCTGGTCTGGTTCCGACACCCTCTCCGAATGTCCCCCCATACCTTCCATAATCTTGGCATAATCGGTATCTTGGGAAAGATAGGTCCCAAGAGCTCTTCCACCTCTTTTAACCACCCCTTGTGTGGTCTGATTCCAAGCCCCGTTGTTACCCACTACGGAAACAATTGGTAGGTCAAATCTCACATATGACTCAACATCAAATCCAGTGAGTCCAAATCCACCATCGCCATAGACTATGCAGACCTGTTTCCCAGGCCTGGCTAGCTGAGCGGCGGCAGCAAACCCACTACCAGCACCAAGACATCCAAACTGTCCGGGGTCAAGCCAGTGTCCAGGCCTATTTATGTTAAGAACTCTGGCAGCGAAAGTAACAATATCGCCTCCATCACCTATAACCGTTGCATCTTCATCGAGTACATCTCTTAGTTCTTTACAAAGTCTCATGGGATGTATCGGATTAGCGTCACTATTAAGCATTTCCTCATCGGCAGCCTTCAAAGCCTTGTCCTCAGTCATAACTTCTTCGACCCAAGACCTTCCCTTCGACTTGTATCCAGAAGCCCCTAGTCCATCTAGAACCTGACCCAGAACCGCACCCACGTCTCCTACCACACCTGCATCAACATCTCTATTTTGACCAATTTTGTTTCCATCCATCATGATCTCTATTAGCTTCGGGTTCTGGGGAAACAATCTGTCTTCACCATAGCTCAATCTGAAGTCTATTGGAGTACCAATAAGGATTACCGCGTCAGACTTAACCAAACCGTATCTTCGTCCCAAACTCCCTAAATTTGGATGGTCGGAAGGAAGACTTCCTCTTCCCATCGCATTAAGGAAAACTGGAGAATCTATGGTCTCTACGAATCTTCTGAGCTCTTCAGCAGCGTCACACCACCAGACATCCGATCCCGCAAGAATCATGGGACGTTCTGAATTTTTTAAAATATCGACGACTTTTTGTATATATTCCGGGTCACCGAAAGCTCTCGCGTCCGTCCTATATCTGTCAGGATATCTAACATTCTCTTCGTCAGTAACCCCACCAACGATATCGATAGGAATTTCCAGATAAGCTGGTCCAGGCACTCCGCTCATTGATGCTCTAAAAGCGTTCGCAACATATTCTGGTATACGCTCTACCTTCTTCACCTGCTCGGAGAATTTTGTTACTGGCTTCAAGAAAGTCGCGCTATCGAAGTCCTGTAACCCACCACGTAGATGGTCTGTAATCCCCGCGTTACCGCCAATCATAATCATAGGGCTTGGTGCTTGATAGGCATTCGCGATCCCAGTCACAGCATCCGTTACGCCAGGCCCAGCGGTTACGATAGCGACACCTGGTTTCCCAGTAACTTTAGCCCAACCTTCAGCAGCATGTGCTGCTACCTGCTCATGTCGAAAGTCAACGATCTTAATACCTTCATCTGCACAACCTTCATACAGGTTGTATATATGACCTCCGTTCAAGGTGAAGATATACTCCACACCTTCCTTCTTTAGAGCCTTCGCGAAAAGGTGTCCTCCATCTATTTCTGCCATGCTGTCTCCTCTCTATTTAATTGTCTGCATAAGACAATATATTTCTACAGGATTGCGCCGGCAGATTGAAGCCGGCCTATATCATCCCAGTCGTATCCCAAATTTTCTATAAGAATTTCCTCGGTATCTTGGCCCACCTCTGGGGCCTCCTTCCAGATACCAGCTGGGGTCTCGCTATATATGTTTGGATGGTTACACATCTGAACATCGCCCAAAACTGGATGATCAAAATGCGTTATGTAATTATTGGATTGAACCTGAATGTCGTCTGAAAGCTCTTCGATACTTTGAACCAAGGCATAGATAAAATCAGTATCTGAATCTCGAAATAACTTATCCCATTCAGCTACTGTCTTGGTAGCAAATCTTTCATCAAGAATCTTCACTAACGCAGGAGCATTTTCTGCTCTGGCCGACATATCAACAAACCTTTCGTCTTCAATAAACTGTTCAAGACCCATCTCTTTCATGAGGGGGGCCCAATACCGATCAGGTTGGAGATGCATCATCACTATTGATTTGCCATCACTACCGTTGTAGGTATTTGATAATGGATTTGTTGGGCTGTCCCGACTGTATGAGGCGAAATTAACACCGCCCTGCAAAAGGCTCATAGAAATCCCTAGACCTTGAAGCCACATATTGGCACTCAAATGAGATGTTTCAACTTTTTGTCCAACGCCTCGAATGCCTCTTGATACCAAAGCAGCTAAAATCCCCTGGCAAAGCATTATCCCCCCAATTTGATCAGAAACACCTTGAGTCACCCTTGTGGGGTATTCCTGATAATCCTCCGTGGCAGACATCATCAATCCTGATCTCGCCTGTCCACAGCCATCGAATGAAGGCTGACCAGCGTCAGGTCCGTCTGGACCGTAACCATTGGCGGAACCGTAAATCAACTTCGGATTGATCTTCGACAGTGTGTCATATCCAACACCGAGCCGCTCCGCAACTCCACTGCGAAAATTCTGAACAAAAACATCTGCATCTTTTACGAGCTCGTGGACGACTTTTAATCCTTCTTCAGTTTTTAGGTTCACAGCTAAACTGCGTTTATTCCTATTCAAAGCCTCAAAATATGCAACTCGGCCTTCACCAAGATCCATTCTGAGGTTTGATGCTCTTGCCAGACCTCTTCCGGGGTCCCCATCAAGAGATTCAATTTTTATGACATCTGCACCCATATCCCCCATCATCGAAGTACTAACTGGACCAAATTGCCAAATGGTCCAGTCCAATACTTTAACTCCCTTTAGAGGGCCGTCTGGTTGTGAAACGGAACTTGTGCCCACCAAAATTCACCTCCATTCATGTCAACGAACAACTTCCATAAAGTGTTACAAAGCGATTTATATCATCTGTGGACCTATTTGACATCTATTAGAGTGAATTTCTATTCGTAATGAGTTGAAATAGATCGTTAAGACCACTAGGATTGCAAAAACATTTGGTATTAGAAAGAGTGAGGACAAATTGGCCGTTAGTGAAGGATCTTTTAAAGAATCCAGATTGGAAGTGGCCGGAGCAACAATTCAGATGCGTACTGCCGGTGAAGGTAGACCATTATTGCTCCTCCATGGGGAGCTAGGGTTCCCAGGATGGATGAACTATCACAAAACCTTGTCGGCATCCAGAAAAGTTTATGCTCCTAGTCATCCCGGCTATGACGAGTCTCCGGGGATTGACTGGATGATGCAGGTTCGGGATCTGGCCGGATGGTATCTGGAAGCCCTTGATGATATGGACTTAGACGACATAGACGTTATAGGTTTTTCGTTTGGTGGATGGATAGCTGCTGAAATGGCTGTTATGGATCCTTCTAAGTTTCGCAATCTGGCCCTTGTCGCTCCCACCGGGGTCAAACCTGATGAAGGAGAAATATATGACATATTTCTTAACCTTGCTCCCGACTACCTGAAAGAAGCCATACATGATTCGAATTCCTGCGCTGAATTCGAGCTCATATGCCCTGATGAACCCAGTCCTGAAATGCTCGAACTTTGGGAAATAGGTAGAGAACAGTCATGCAAATTAGGGTGGAAACCCTATATGTACAGCCTCAGCTTAAAGCACCTACTGCATAGGTTAAAGAATTTAAATACTCTTATTGTCTGGGGGAGAGAAGATAAAATTGTCCCTATAGATTCCGGCCGGATATATCAAGAGTCGATACCTGGTTCCGTAATGCAAGTAATGGAAAATGTTGGGCACAGACCTGAAATCGAAAAGCCAGGCGAATTTAGCAAATTAATAAGTACGTTCTTAGATTCAAAATAATGCTCGTTCGCTTCATAGAGTGATGAGGAGGCAATAAATGTTCATCGGACACTTCACTGAAAGGCCTTACCAAGATCCTGACTCAGGATACTTTGGCGCCACAGGATTGCCAATAAAAGACTTAAGCTTGAGCAACGAAATATACGATCCAATTTTAGGGTCTGCCCTTTACAACAGGTACCTAGACGAAAAGGTTTATGCAGAAGAAATGGGTTTCGATGGACTTATGCTTAACGAGCATCACAGCACACCTTTTTGCATGGGTGGCGCTATGAATGTGGAAGCTTCTATTTTGGCCCGCATAACAAAAAAAGCCAAAATAGTATTGCTAGGAAATATCCTCCCGATTTGGGACGACCCATTGTGGCTCGTTGAGCAGCTTGCCATGATCGATATGATATCGGAAGGACGTCTAGTTTCTGGTTGGGTGCGAGGAACTGGTCGAGAGAGCGTCTCTCATAATGCCCCTCCGGCTTACAACTGGGAGAGATTCCAAGAAGCTCACGACTTTATAGTAAAAGCTTGGAGTGAACCAGGTCCATTTAGATGGGAGGGAAAACACTATCAGTACAGATACGTGAATCCTTGGATGAGACCTTACCAAAAACCACACCCCCAAATTATGCTTCCGGGCGTCGTCAGCAGAGACTCGATCGTCTGGGCTGCGAAACAACGTATACCCTACATAATGCTCGCCACTCAATTGGAACCCACGCGCCAATCGTTTCAGGTGTACCACGACACTGCTAAAGAGGAGGGATACGAAGCTGGATCCCAAAACTTCGGCTATTTATGGAAGGTTCACGTTGATGAAACTGAGGAATTAGCGGAAGAAGTTGCAAGAAAATTTGTGCAAGGGCCAAGTAATCCATTTCTGGCGGGAAACGAGGGAACCGCTAATCCTGCCTTATTGAAACTCCCAGGATTAACATCAAGAAGAAGAGTACTGCCTACTGCCAAAGTTGCAACAGCCAACAGAGGCGGACAACTTTCCAGATCTTTTGAAGAACAAGTTGAAGACTACACCATTATCTCTGGAACTCCCAAAACAGTAATTCCAAAAATAAGACACGTATTAGAGTACCTAAGACCAGGATCAGTATTTTTCTGGGATGGTGATGGTGCAATGACTCATGATGATCAAATGAGAAGCCTTCGCCTTATGGGAGAGGAAGTCATTCCAGCAGTACGAGAAATCGCAGACGAACTGGAGTTACGTAGTCCATTCGAAGTTAGTCCAAAGACTGGAGAACCTATCGGCGAGACTTCAGAGGAAGCAGCAGTCCCAACAGGTGATTGACGATAATACTGCAAGTCATATTTCCTCAACTCACTAATCGTCGAGTTGGGGAAATAGAGACCTTATACGAGATCTACTATAACCTCCTCTCACAAAGAAAGCCTCACGTATTTGTTCCTTAAATCTCAACCAAATAAATTATTCTACGGCTGGTGGATAGCCCTGACCGCTTTAGCCGTAAATGCCATCCTGTCAGGACCCACATATGGGGCAACTGGGCTATGGATTGATTCTTTAGAACGCGATTTTGGTTGGACCAGAGGGCAACTATCGTGGGCATTTTCATTAGGACAGTTGGAAGGAAGCATTGCTGCACCTATCGTGGGCTACTTAATCGACCGATATGGTGGGAAAAAAATAGCAATATCTGGTGCTTTTGTGGGAGCACTAGGGTATGTGCTATTAAGTGCTACACAACCTTTCAGTCCTACAGATACAGGATGGAATGATCCCCTAATATTTTACCTTGCCTATCTAGTGATAATGCTAGGGTCCACTCTAGGGGCATGGATACCGATGACGGTAATCATAAATAACTGGTTCGATAAGAAAAGAAGTCTGGCAATGTCCATAGGAGGATTAGGGTTTTCTGTTGGCACATTTGCCATTGTGCCACTAATTGCATTACTGGTACTCCCGGAAAATCTTGGCTGGCGTCTCACAGCTGTATTAATCGCTCTAATCTTCCTCCTAGTTCCCATACTGATATGGAAAAGTGTTAAAAACAGTCCTCAAGACATCGGGGAAATTCCCGATGGATTGCAAAACAAAAAAAGACTGGGATGCGAGTTGTTATCTGGCGAAGATAACAATGAAGGCTTTACTATTGGTGAAGCTATTCGCGAGCAATCCTTCTGGTACATTTCTATTGGTCACGGGGCATCGGCAATGTTGACCTCTACTATGATGGTACATCTCATACTTGCTTTCAAGAACCAAGGTTTAACTATTGAAATAGCCGCTCTTATATGGGGAATATCTATGGGTATAGGTGGTATATCTCAATTGCTTGGCGGAATCATTGGAGACAAGGTAACAAAACGATATGCTCTATTCTTCTTTGGATGCCTGCAGGCAATTGGGGTGGCCCTCGCAGTAACCGTGACTTCCGTATGGTCAGCCTTGATATTTGCGACCATATACGGGATGGGCTTTGGTGCCCGTGCTCCCATAACCACCGCCATGAGAGGTGAGTACTTTGGTAGAAAGTCATTCGGCAAAATCATGGGAATATCAGCAATAATAATGATGATAATGACCATGATAGGTCCGGTTCTCGCAGGAACACTTTTTGACCGCCAACAGGACTACACAACCGCATTTGTATCGATGGCTATCCTAGGTGCGTTCGGAAGCATAGCCTTTCTGTTCGCCAAAAAGCCTATTCATCCAGCACAAAAGTCAACGAATCACTAAAGCATTCTACTAGGGAACAATGCCAGTGACCTCTACATGTTCAAGTCCGCCAATGTTTGCTTTGCCATCTTTTCTACCCACACTCCGTCAGCGCCAGCTGTAAGGAATAAACAACCGTGGGAAATCCAATGACTAGCTCCTTCCGCGTCACCAGTCCAAATTCCAGGTATCTTTCCCGCCTCCTGGCATGCGGCAATGATCTCTTCAATG
>CAYWYV010000074.1:0-7219 GCA_964462705.1 uncultured Dehalococcoidia bacterium | reverse complement strand
ATATGAAGGTGAAGGAGAGGCCCTTATGAACACCGCAGGTGATGGCGTTGTAGTACCACCATTTGGATTATTTGGAGGGTCTCCGGGGCTACCACACCGCTACAGTTTGGTATCCAAGGGGGAAGAGCGTGTATTGGGTTCTAAAGAAACGGGGATTCCTGTTTCACCAGGCGACCGCATTATTGCTTTATCTTCGGGTGGAGGGGGGTATGGTGACCCAAAGAAGCGAGATGAGAATTCTTTGATTTGGGACGATAAAAATGGATATGTTTCTAGTTGATATGAGTAGATATTTTGAAGCTACAAATGTCGCGTTTAGTTAACTTCAGCTAGGAAACTTACTAGATGTTTGAGCACTGCTTCGGGTTGTTCTTGTTGTACCCAGTGACCGGCATTATCCACTAGGTGCATATTATCCATACTAGTGCATACTTCTTCTTTCATTCTATCTATGGCACCCGGTCTTTGATAGATTCCCCAATCTTGCCGTCCCGCAACAAACATTGCAGGAACCTGCATTTTCATTCCTGAAAAAAGTTCCAATGCTCGCTTGTTCCCTTCACTACCTCCAGACCTATACCAGTTGAGTCCTCCCTGAAAGCCTGTTCTTCCATATTCCGAGACGTAGACCTGCAGCTCGTCTTCTCTTAACCATTGGCAAGATGATATTTCCTGAGACGTTGGCATATGCTTTGCCACCGCCTCGGCCATCGTATCGTTCAGGTCCATTATGTAATAGGTGGGCATCTTTGCTAATTCTTCTGCAGTCCAGGAGGCCAAGGGGAACGGATCGTTATTCTCCCAATCGGCACTCTTGTGATGATAATAGGCTCTGATGAAAGCTGCCAATCCATCTTTTGAATTTGTAATGTCTGAGTTAGCCATTCGGGTTCTGTAATAGTGTTGGTAGTGCTTTCTGGCTCTTGGTAGTGCCGCTAAGTCCTCGCTAATGGTGTCGACCGGATCTTTATAAATACTCAATTTTTTTGAAGTATCTATTGGGAGTGTGGAAGCACCGGTAAAAGGAGTCATCAAAACAACCGAATTGTAGATATCGGGTCTGATCAAGGCGGACCATCCGGCAACAGCCGCCCCAGAATCGTGACCTATAACGCTTGCTACTTTTTTGTATCCTAGTGCTGAAACAAACCCTAATATGTCTCTCACAAGATTTACTTGATAGTAGGAAGAAAGGTCCGATACGTAGGAATTATCCCATCCGGTGGTTGCACCAAATCCTCTCTGGTCAGGGGCAACAACATGATAGCCAGACTCTGATAACGGTAAAATAATTTTTCTCCAACTGTAGGAGAGTTCAGGAAAGCCATGTAATAGAACTATCAGGGGCTTATCTTTACCCTTAAAACCAGCTTCAAGATAGTGGATATCTAGACCATTAACGCCTTTGCAAATGTTTGATCTTATTTGACTTGGTAATGTCCCATTTCCGTAATTATCTTCCGATTGCATAGGCATCCCTTCTAGGATCTGCTCCTGCTGTTAATGTACCGGACTCGTGGTCGAGGACAATTGCAGACATCGCTCCGGTACTTGGGGACCAGTCCTCTAGATATTGGATCTTGTGTCCTCTTCTCGATAATTCCCTTCCAACTTCTCTCGAGATTCTACCTTCAAGCTGCAACAGACCTGGGTGGTAAGCATGCGGCCAGAAGGAATTTGGAAAATTCCATGGAACAAATCTTGGACTTTCTATAGCTTCCTGAGGATTCATGCCAAATTCGACGATATTTAAGAAAGTCTGAACCATCGCGGGACACTGGGCGTCGCCACCTGGGGTACCAAATGGCATGAATAATTTACCGTTTTTAAATGCCATGGCAGGATTAGGTGTCAACCTTGGCCTCTTCCAGGGAGCTATAGATGATGGATGATCTGGATCTAACCAACTTTGCGTGCCACGTGAGGAAATCATTAAGCCTAACCCCGGAACGATCGGTGACCCGAATGCTGCGTCACTAGGTGTTGCTGAAAATGAGTTGCCCCATCGGTCAATAACACACGTATACGAAGTATCCTGTTCCAGCTTGTCATGATTAGCCGATGGCCTTCGTGTTTGTGATTGATTTTCATCTCTTTCTTCATACTTCCAGGGATTTCCCGGGTCGGGCATTTCTACAAACGCTTTCTCTGGCGAAATCCTAGATCTTTGTGAAGATGTATAGGCAGGTGAAAGCAGTCCGGTAATAGGCACGTCAACAAAATCAGGATCACCGTAGTAGTGATGTCTATCAGAAAAAGATAGGTTTAATGCTTGAGAAAGTAGATGAATATAGTCGGAACTGTTTGGAGACATTGTTGAAATTTTGTCTTTTTCAAGCATTTGGAGCACCTGGCCTGTAACCGGGCCTTGGGACCAGGGGCCGCAAGTAAGTACTTCGTAATTCTTGTATCTAGAAGTTACAGGGGTCTCAATTTCTACATTGAAGTCTGCCAGATCACGGAGAGAGAGTTTTCCACCAAGACTTTTACTATAACTGACTATTTCCTCTGCCAATTCACCCTTGTAAAAGAAGTTTCTGGCGGCTCTGATGGCCTTCATTCTTCCCAGATGAGCGTTTTGAATTTCTACTTCAATGAGTCTTTGGAATGTTTGGGCAAGGTCGGGTTGTACAAGTACGTCCCCCTCGTTGAGAATTTTTCCGTTGCGTGAAAAAATTTTAAATGTTGATTCCCACTCGTTTGAATCCTTATCCACTGTTGCAGAAAGTTTTTTTAATACTTGTGAAGTTGTACCAGATATAGGAAACCCTTCTCTCGCGAGTTCTAAGGCTGGTTGTAAAATTTCCTCCAAGCTTAATGTTCCAAAGTTTTCCAGGGTTGTCAGCCAAGCATCTGGAGCTGAGGGCACGATAGTTCGATGAATTCCTTTCGGAATTTCGGAGCCAAGTTCACCGGTGAAAAAATCTAAGGAAGTGTCTTTTGGCCATCTACCGAGACCACTGATCGTTTTAACTTCATCGGTCTCAGCCATGTAAACCATTATCGGTGCGACCCCACCGAAATTTGTGGCATTTGGTAATGTGACGTTTATGACTATGCCTGACGCAACTCCTGCATCTATAGCGTTCCCGCCCTGCTCAAGTATCCTATAGCCAGCGGAAGCTGCCAGGTAGTGACCCGCTGACACCATGTGGGTAATGCCCCTAACGGGGGGTCTGTAAGATGACATAGAAGTGGTCATGGCAAATTTCCTTATTCATCACGTAATTAGCGGTATGTTACAGGTAAATGATTGCGTAGTACTATTTTGAAGATCTTGGTATCGGATCAGGAATTTAGATCCCTTAATATATGGGATATTCATTAAGTGATGGGGGTATGTCAGTTGCTGAGTGAGCGTAAGAAGATTCATCTGATGGATACGTACCGAAACCTTTTTTATACGCCCCTCTACGTGGCAGAAGCAGAAGGGTTTCTATCGGATCAAGGTTTGGACGTTGTCTTCGGGACAGTGCCGGAAAAAGCATCTGCAACTCAGATGCTTAGGTCTGGAGACGTTGACATTGTACAGAGCGGTATTAGTAGAAGTCTGATGGATCTCGATGAAGGTAGGGAGGACGCCCCGATTCATATCGCAGAGATAAACCAGAGGGATGGGTTCTTCTTATTATCTCGCCAGCCAGTAGAGGAATGGGAGTGGAAAGGGTTGGAAGGATCTACATTGATTCCTATCGGGTTTACCCCGGTTCCCTGGAATCCGCTTAGAACTGTGTTGTTAAAACATGGAGTTGACATAAGTCGCATTAAACTAGTGAGAGGTATAACAGCCATTGAAGCTATAGATTTATTTAAGGAAGGGAAGGCTGATTACCTTCATATTCCTCATCCATATGCCCAGTCTTTAATTGACGGAGGGTTCGGACATTTGGTCGCGTCGCTGGGTCCTGAACTGGGATATATATGCTACAGCTCCTTTGCTGTTGCACCATATTTCATAGATGAGAACTCAGATACGGTGCAGGCTTTTGTTAATGGATTTCAGAGGTCATTGGAGTGGGTTGATAGAAACGATGAATTTGTGATAGCTGAAAAAATTTCCAGTTTTTTCCCTCACTATGCAATGGATACTTTGGAAAGAGGGATCGGACAATATAAAAGTCAGAAAACTTGGCCTCAGAATACTTTGATTGGTGAGGACGGCTATATTGCCATGCGAGACATACTCATTGAAGGAGGGCTAGTTAATGGAAGCTATTCCTATGAAAGGCTCGTGAGGCCGGAGTTTGCCTATAAGGCAATTTCTGGTTAGATGTCGGTCTGTTTCATTTAATCTCAATTTCAATGAAAGCTACCTCAGATGGCGACTGATTGATTACATTATGTTCAGCCCCCGAATATCTGAAATATGGTACGCCCATGGCTATATCGTTTACTGTTTCCACCCCTTCCCGGTCTATTATGGTGAGGCTCCCGGTGCTGATTGGGACTACCGTGTAGTCTAATTCATGCCTATGCCATCCTGTTTCCTCACCAGGGGCGAACCGCCATTCAGTAACCCGTACTCTCTCGTTGTCTTCGTAAATAGTTGATGTTGCGTCCATATTCGGTTCTATTACTCCTCGGTCACTCGACAAGGTCATGGGTTGTAAATATTTTTTATTCTTTTAATAATCTCTGTTGTGGAAACTCCTGGTGTATATGAGACGAGACGAAAAATTCCCAGGTCGATAGGGGTTTTGTAGCACATTTTCTTCATTTCATCTGAAAAATCGTCACCATGAACAACTAAATCAATATTGTGAGCAGAGAGCCATTTTTGATCGACAATCAAAGGTGCATTAGGCAATACTTCATCTACGTAGCGACAAGACGATACCGTATCTATCCGCTCTTGCATCGACATTATAGGTGGGCGCTTGTAGCCCTCTACAACTTTGTCAGAATGAATGCCGACAATTAGAAAGTCTCCAAATTGCCTAGCTTGCTTAAGGAAATTTGCATGACCGTAGTGAAATAAATCAGCCACCATATCTACATAGACTCTTGTCATATATGTTCTCCGGAACCATCTTCTAATGACTTATAACTCTAGGACGTAATGAGTTTATTAAATCGCTTCTTTTAACACATGAATTCTGCCAGATCTTTGGTTCAAGTCCTGAACATAGAGATATTCTCCGCCAGGTTTCAGTATTTCCTCATAGAGGATTTCTCTTTCCTTTCCACTGCCAACGGTCATTGCGTAATAGTCTTCATTGGGCAAATAGAATTTGGCATATCCATGTTGATCAGTTGTTCTTTGACCAATCCCCACAACAGTTACTTCCATTTTTTCAATCGGCTTCATATTGGAGTTGAGAATTTGGATTCGAGCAACTTTTTTGTTTGGGAATAGGAATTTTAGGATGCGGGAGGAAATTCCAGATCTTTCAATGATTGCTGATTCTGATATCGAATCGATAATATCGTTTTCAAAACCTGTTTTTTTGGGTACCCGCCATTCTGATCCATATTTGAGTGTCAAATATTCTTCAGGCGGATTAGGCACAAAGAAAGTTTTATCCAACAAATAGGCAGTCTCTAAATTTTTATATAGATGAACCGGAATTTTGATGGCGGGGTACTGAAAAATACTCTCATCAATAATTTTGTAACAAGTCCAATCGATCGGTATTCCGGACTTGGACATTTCTACACCAATGTGAAAATTGGTTTGTAGGATCTTTACTTCAAATCCTGCGATTTTAAAAGCGTTAACAGCTGCATAAATAGTCTCTTCGTCAAGATCGTTCATTCCAATAATTGAGCCTATATCTATGTCGTCATCCCAAGGAATCAATTCTCGGTCTCTTACAGCTCCTAAACAGGTTCCGTGCCGTAGAAAGAAAATAATATTGAGATCGTCCATTAATTGTCTGATTTGCAGTAATACCTTTTCGGCTTCCCGCATGTTCATTGATCTCATTTGTTCTCTGTTATTCCTGGGTAATCTTTGTTATAGGCTAATTGTGATTCTGGGATAGTACCATTCGGGTTAACAAACTGTGTGGGAGACGAACAAGATAATTGGGATTGATTTCGAATATGAGCATATTCAATCAAAGGAAGTTTTAACCGGGGGGAAAATGGAATCTAGAGAACGTGAAATGAAGGATCCGCTGGATGGGTTGAGGGTTTGAGACTGGACAATTACCTAGAGTAGGATGAGCGACTATAACGAATTCAATCAACTATGTTGATAAGGGAAGAGTAAATGGAATACCAAATCTGGTTAAATGGTGAATTTGTTGAACGGGACAAGGCACAGGTCAGCTTACTTGATAGAGGATTCAGGCTTGGGGATGTTGTTTTCGACACGTCAAGGACATTTGATGGAAAGGTTTTTAGATTGCGGGATCATCTGGAAAGGTTTTATAGGTCATTGAAATATGTGAGGATCGACCCTCACATGTCTATAGATGATATGGAGGCTAAAACCTTAGAAGTTGTTGCTAGAAATGAGGATCTGCGACGCCAGAGTCATGACGATTACATGATTACTCAAATTGTTTCTGGTGGTATTGGGACAAGGGGAGGTGATCCGACCATAGCGATCGTTATAGATCCGTTAGGAAGCCCTCGCTGGGCGCCGGCATATAAGAAAGGCGCCAATGTTGTAATCAGTAAAACCAGAAGTTATTCGTCCCAAAGTCTCGACCCTAAAGTCAAACACTACAGCCGGCTAAACTTTGTCCTTGCCGAATTAGAGGCAACTGACTTTGATCCGAGTGCCATTCCACTATTGCTGGATCTGGAAGGGAATGTAAGTGAAAGTATCGGGGCTAACTTCTTCATTGTTCAGGCTGGAAAACTAGTAGTCCCAAGAACAGAAAGTACATTGCAAGGAGTTTCCAGATTAACGATTGTGGAGATAGCGGAATCTCTTGGGATACCAGTGGAAGAAGGCACTATGCAACCTTATGATGTCTACACTGCCGATGAAGCATTTTTATGCAGTACTCCCTACTGCATACTGCCCGTGGGTCATGTTGATGGGCGACAGATTGGTTCGGAGGCACCTGGTCCCGTCACCAATCAGTTGCTCGCAGCGTGGAGTGAAAGGGTGGGGCTGGACATAGTTGATCAGATTTCAAGGCTGCCGAGCTGAGAAATTGAAGAGATAGGAAAGTTGTATCAGGCGGTTTGAATATACAGGCCGTCTTGAAGGAACCGTCTTCTGACAGAGCCAGAAAATTACCCCAATTTCCCCCTTGTCTTA
>CAYWYV010000073.1:0-7329 GCA_964462705.1 uncultured Dehalococcoidia bacterium | reverse complement strand
CTCCCAGTCGTCTCGGACTGCTCCTTGATTTATCCCCTAGAAATCTCGATAGAGTTTTGTATTTTGCCCAGTATCTAGTTACTGACGTAGATACCTCTATGAAAGAACAACATCTGGAAATTTTACATTCAGACCTAGAAACGCTATCGCAGGAAAATGATGAGAAGCTCCAGGAAATTTCAGATGCCCTTCAGAAAGAAATAGATTCGGAAATCAACGATATAGAGTCAACAATATCCGAGTCTATGCCAATAGAAAATGACTCTGAGCAAAGCGAAGAGCAGAAAGAAGCGGAATTAAAGATTTCCGGCCTTCAAGAAGGACTAGCAGCAAGGATAGCTGAAGCCCAAGAACCAATTAACGAAGAATATCAGCCCAAGCTAGAAAACTTGGTCGCTATGATTAAGGATCTTGAAAACCTACGTGTAACCCAATTACTTACGGAATCACAGTATAGGACACATAGGGACAACTTCCCCGGAATTTTTGAAGCCGGAATGGGGGCTGAGTCAGTATTAAAAGTCCTTGAGAGCGAGCATATTGACCTTGATAGTCTTAGAGATCAACTTCAAGAAGAAATGCAGTCGACATCAGGGCAGAAGCGAAAAAAAGCAATAAAGCGACTGCGGGTAGTAGAATCCTTTCGCAAAAGCTCAAATAAGCCAGAATGGATGATCATGACGAGGTTACCGGTGCTACCTCCGGATTTACGACCAATGGTCCAGTTGGACGGGGGAAGATTCGCCACAAGTGATCTCAATGACTTATACAGAAGGGTAATCAACCGAAATAATCGGCTAAGAAGGCTTGTAGAGCTACAAGCCCCTGAGATTATAGTCCGTAATGAAAAAAGAATGCTTCAAGAGTCTGTTGACGCACTTATAGATAATGGAAGGCGCGGACGAGCCGTTGCTGGCAGTCATAATCACAAACTGAAATCGCTCTCAGATCTTCTCCGTGGTAAGCAGGGTAGATTTCGCCAAAACCTACTAGGAAAAAGAGTCGACTACAGCGGAAGGTCTGTAATCATAGCTGGCCCGGAACTCAAGCTTCACCAATGTGGACTACCCAGGAAAATGGCGCTGGAACTATTCAAACCGTTTGTTATGCACAAGCTGGTCCTTAAGGGATATGCCCACAATATTCGAAGTGCAAAAAGACTGGCAGAGCGAAACCGATCAGAGGTTTGGGAGATTCTGGGTGATGTCGTTAAAGATCGACCTGTTTTACTCAACAGGGCCCCTACCCTACACAGACTTGGAATTCAGGCATTCGAACCTGTGCTCATAGAAGGAAGCGCCATAAGAGTTCATCCATTGGTCTGTACAGCTTTCAACGCGGATTTCGACGGAGACCAAATGGCAGTACACGTACCTCTTTCGAGAATATCAGTGCTCGAAGCCAGAAAACTGATGCTTAGCACATTCAACATGCTAGCACCCAGTTCAGGGGAGCCAATTGTAACTCCATCACTTGACATGGTACTTGGTTGCTACTACATGACATCGATTGACCAAAATGCAAGAGGAACGGGCCAACGTTTTAGTAACTTTGAAGATGCAACTTTAGCTCATGAGGTCGATGCTGTTGCACTACGAGCTCTAATCCATGTAAGAAACGAAAAATCTGAGTGGATAGAAACCACCGTAGGAAGAATATTATTCAATGATATTTTGCCCAGCGAAATCCCGTTTGAAAACGATGAGGTTGAGCGGAATCGATTGAGAGAACTCACAAGCCAGTGCTTTAAAATATTAGGAAATGAAGAAGCGGCTGTGGTCCTCGACAATATCAAAAATTTAGGATTCAAAAACTCGTCCAAGTCGGGTGTATCGATTGCGATTAACGACGTTCGGGTATCTTCAAAGAAATCTGAAATCGTCTCCAAAGCAGAGAACGCCGTTACCCAGCTTGACGAACAATACATGGATGGGTTGATAACAGACGATGAAAAATACAATGCTACTGTCCGAATATGGACAGACGCTAATGATGAATTGACTCAAGTTATTGCTGAAGACCTACCTAATTACGGCGGCATTTATATGATGGCTAACTCTGGAGCCAAAGGAAATATAGCCCAAATCAAACAAATGGCGGGCATGCGGGGTCTAATGTCGAATCCAAGGGGAAGAATCATCGACAGACCAATAAAATCCAACTTCCGTGAAGGTCTCACAGTACTTGAATATTTTATATCGACTCACGGTGCCAGAAAGGGACTAGCAGATACAGCTTTACGAACCGCCGACAGCGGCTATCTAACGAGACGGCTAATAGACGTGGCCCAAGAGGTCATCGTCATGGAAGAAGATTGTGAAGCTGAACAAGGCCTTGTGATTTCAGAATACCAAGATGAGGCATTAAAAGATTTATTCTATGAAAGAATAAAGTTCAGGTACCTGTCCGCACCCATTCCACATCCAGATACAGGTGAGATTTTAATAGACAGAAACTCGGTTGTTGGAGACGATGAAATTGATCTTCTAAAAAATTCTGGCGTCATCACAGCTGAAGTTAGATCACCTCTAACGTGTGTAGCAGAAAAAGGTCTCTGCAGGTTGTGTTACGGAATATCACTAGCGAACCTGCAACCAATAATGATAGGTGATGCGGTAGGAATTATTGCTGCCCAAAGCATTGGTGAACCAGGCACTCAGCTAACAATGAGAACCTTTCACACGGGTGGTGTCGCAGGCTCAGATATCACGAGTGGTTTACCGAGAGTCGAAGAGTTATTCGAAGCTCGCTCTCCTAAAGGGGCTGCGGTCCTATCTGAGATTTCTGGTCATGCTGACCTGATAGAAGGCCCGGAAGGCAGAACCGTTAGGATTATGAACTCGGAAGAACTTGTAGATGAATATACCGTTTCGGGATATACCCCTATGGTGGAGGATGGAGACACCGTAATAATTGGAACCTCTATCGCTTCTCAAGATGAAGATGATATTGAAGATATTCAAGCTCGAAACTCTGGAGTAGTAAGTATTGAGAAAGACACGATAACTATAACCTGGACAGACGAGGAACAAAGAGAATATTCCATCCCTGCTGCTTCAAACATAGAAATTTCAAACGGTGACCAGGTTGAAGCGGGACAAGCGATAACTTCAGGTCCTAAAAATCCACAACAAATATTGGAAATACAAGGACGTGAAGCTGTTCAATCATACCTAATTGAAGAGGTACAAAAAGTCTACAGATCTCAGGGAGTCCCAATTCACGACAAACACATAGAGGCGATCATTAGACAAATGCTCCGAAGGGTTCAGGTACACGAAGCAGGCGATACTGACCTCCTACCTGGAGATCCGATGGACCGCAAAGAGTTTGAACAGAAAAATTCCGAAATAATGGCAGAGGGAGGAGACCCTGCTACTGCAATACCAATATTGTTGGGTATAACCAGAGCTTCACTGCACATGGACAGTTTTCTGGCGGCAGCTTCCTTCCAAGAGACAACCAGAGTTCTTACAGAGTCAGCCGTCTCAGGGAAAAAAGATCTGCTAACTGGTCTAAAAGAAAATGTCATCATTGGACGACTAATTCCCGCCCGATATGACAATACCCCTGAAGGAAAAGAAAAGCTTGGATTAGCCGACCTCGAAAACCTGATGGCGCTAGAACCAATCCCAGCCAGTCCCCCGCCTCCAGAGTTTGAGGATGAGCACGGTAATCTAATCACGGTAACTGAAATTGAGGCGGAACACGAGGAAACTAAAAACAGTGAAGAAAAGCAACCCATGGAGGATCCGACAGCAGACTAATGCTGTAGACTTAAGTCTCAAATAACAAGGTTGAGTTTGAATACCAACTGTATGGTTGAGGTAAACTCTTCATAAGTATTTGTACAAGTTTATAACTATAGATAATATTAAAAACTAAACGTTTGGGAAAAGGGTGCCCAGTAGGGTTTAAAGAGGAAGTCGGTCTAAGTCCGACACTGTCCCGCAACGGTAGGTTCTCTGACAGAACAAGTCCGGTCCACCACCCTTCCCATCCATCTAGACCTTCGCGGAAAGGTGTCAGATGTGAAAGAAACCCGTTTTCCATCACTACTCTGCCCTATGATTACAAAGGTAAGAGTTTGTTGAGAGTTGCTGTCACGAGCGAAAATCAACACTTCGGATCAAACTTCTGAATTCTCTCTGTAACCCTCCGAAAAGGTCTCTTCAACCTAGGAGGCAGTCGGTTGCAGACGACAAGAAATAAATACATATCCATATCGGCTTTGATTTCAATCGTTATTGTTTTTTCGTTAGGATGTTCAAATGTGGTCCAAGAACTTCCTCTTCCTGCAGCTCCTGCAGCTCCTGCAGCTCCTGCTCAAGAATTAATCTATTCGAAAAGCACCCCTATCCAGCCAATTAAACCTGCCCCCGCAGCCCCGGCAAAGCCCGCAGAAATACCACCATATGCAACTGTCGGAAAAGCACATAATAGCCAGATAAAAACAACCTCAAAACCCAAAAGCAAACCTAAAACAGAAGACAGTCCAAGATCTGCAACTTTTCCTGTAAAAATCATGGATCGTGAAGGCTATGAGGTAATTTTTGAAGAAGCACCCAACCGTATAGTCGCTTTTGACTCAGCAGCTTTGGAGACCATATTTGCTATAGGTGAAGGACATAGAATAATTGCCACACATGACTACGTTTCATACCCTCCACAAGTGAATTCGATAAAAAAAGTTGGTGATGCTTTCAATATGGACGTAGAAGCAATCGTCAATTTGAACCCGGATCTCGTATACATATTTTACCCAACATTCAAGGAACAGCTTGAAAATGCTGGACTTAAGGTGCTGCTAATACAAACAATAGACGATGACTTCCAAAAAACCGCTGATTTATTCCGAATGTGGGGATCGATAACAGGCGCTGTTGAAGAAGCAGATATTCTCGCCTCAGACTTCGAGATGAGAATTGATTCGATCCAAAACATGTTATCTCCATATAAATCAGGTCCTTCAATATTCCAGGATATAGGAGGGCTTTGGACTCCAGGAAACGATACCCTAGTCGGAAACGTCTTCAAGACCCTTAAACTCCAAAACGTGGCACATGATATCGAGGGTTACGCACAGTTCAGCCCGGAGACATTAATTGAGAGAAATCCTCAATATATTATGGCCTCGTATGGTGACAACATAAGCTCAGATAACAAATTCAAAAATATGACCGCTGTGCGTAATGGTGCTGTAATAATCCCGTCTGATGATTATCTATCCACATCTGGACCACGTTTCATACTTGGTGTGGAAGAATTAGCCAAAACCATATATCCAGGTCTTTGGAAGAGATAGATAAGTCTTTTTGGAAAAGGGAACCCGTATATGAGTGATCACGCATCTCGTCTCAGGTCTAACCATGAAAAATCTTGGAAATTTCCTTGGTTGAGAATGTCGCTTGGCATATTTGGAACAATTGCCTGCTGTTTAGTCGCGGCATCTATTGGATCAGTGGGTATTAATCCAAACTCCACTCTTTTGATAGCACTATCTAGAGTACCTATGATAGACATATCCCAAACGTGGCCAGACTCTTGGGACACAATATTATGGAAACTTCGATTTCCCCGAGTAATTTTAGCTCTGATAGTTGGAGCATCCCTCTCAGTCTCGGGTGCAACTTTTCAGGGTTTGTTTCGTAATCCTCTAGCAGACCCGTATTTAATTGGAGTAGCATCTGGCGCCTCCTTAGGAGCTACTGTTGTATTTCTAACAGGAATTCCATTTAACTACGGGGGTATCAGCATATTACCAATTGCATCTTTTTCAGGTGGGTTAATAGCTGTTTCTGTTGCATACGGAATAGCTGTTCACTCATCTAGCACCCGTCTAACAACCCTCATTCTCGCAGGCGTAGCAATCGGTTCCTTCACAACAGCCATTTCCAGCCTTTTAATGCTAAGAAGTGACCCTGACTTAAGGGTGGTTTTAAGTTGGATCATGGGAGGATTTATCAAAGCCCAGTGGAACCATAGCTTGTTTCTAATACCTTATCTTCTACCAGGATTCATCCTAACATTCGTTTACAGCAGAATCTTAAATACAATGCAATTAGATGAAGAATATGCCTCCAGCCTAGGAGTCAATATTGAGAGAACAAAGAAAATATTAATCTTGGTTGCAACGATGATGACTGCAGCCGTCGTATCCTTTAGCGGCTTAATCGGATTCGTGGGATTAGTTGCTCCTCATATAGTAAGACTTATTTGGGATTCTGATTTCAGAACACTTATCCCCATGGCGGCGATCGTGGGTGGTTGTTTCCTAGTTATAGCTGATCTAATTGCCCGCACCATATTGAGCCCAGGAGAGATACCCGTTGGAATCATAACTGCATTATGTGGTGCTCCATTTTTCATATATTTGTTGTTAAGAAAAAGGCAAGATACGACATGAAAATTGGTATATCTCTGAATAATATACGGTTTTCATACGGCAAAAACGACGTCATCAAAAACGTGGATTTGGAAATTAGTAATAGAGAAATAGTCTCTTTGGTTGGACCAAATGGCGCCGGTAAAACTACATTACTAAAACTAATGGGTGGTTTGTTAAAGCCCTCCCATGGAAAAGTCTACGTAATGGGGAAACAAATAGGAGAAATTAGTCCCCGATCTAGAGCTCGAATTGTGTCAACCGTACCCCAAAATCCCCGCGTTCCTCAAAATATGAAACTCTCTGACTTTGTAATGCTGGGTAGAAATGCCCATCTCAGCCTAACGCAGTGGGAGAGCCACGAAGATATCCAGATTGTTAAGGAGGCATTGGAAGTTACTGACACCCTAAATCTAAAGGAACGACACCTTGGTAAAATCTCCGGTGGGGAATTACAAAGAGGTATGCTTGCTCTCGCTCTCGCCCAAAATTCTCCTGTCATGCTACTTGATGAGCCTACATCGAATCTAGACCTATCACATCAGTCCAAAATGATGGGTCTAATCGCCAATTCACATGAATCTAGACTAGGTCCCACTGTCATAGGAATTCATGATTTAACACTAGCAGCCAGATATAGTAACCGAATGATCTTGGTATCAGAGGGAAATGTATTCGCAGACGGTACCCCAAAGGAAGTTTTAACTCCCGCTAATATAAAAGAAGCCTATGGGGCAGAGGTTGCCATTATCCCTCATCCTGAGGGAGGATCGCCTGTAGTACTACCTGTTTTCAATTCATATCCACAGACAAAATAACGCATTAACCCAAATTTATTCAAGATTACCATCTGACTTGTAACGTTGAGCGTTTTCGGAATAAACTCCAACAAGCCATTTTTGCAGATCTAAGTGTTTTTGCTGAACCTCACCACGATTCCTCCC
>CAYWYV010000072.1:0-7435 GCA_964462705.1 uncultured Dehalococcoidia bacterium | reverse complement strand
TAGACCCCCTACCGGGAGGCCTGTGATATATGCTAACAACGGGATTATCTCTAGTGGACATTACCTGACTTCTATGGCAGGTATGAGGATGTTGATGTCGGGGGGAAATGCGTTCGATGCATTAGTTTCAGCCACTTTCGCTGCTGCCGTGGTGGAGCCTGTGGCATCCTATTCTCTAGGTGCTGAGGCCACGTTCATGTTTCACGACGTAGGAACTGGGGACTTTTTGTCTTTAAGTGGACAGGGTCCTGCATCCTTGAAAGCCACCCCTGAATTTTTTAAATCGAGAGGACATGATTCCATACCGACGGGCCCGGGTGAGGATGCCCCACTTTCATTTACCGTTCCAGGGGTGGCAGCAGCCTGTTTCTCCATGCTGGAAAAATACGGGAGCAAAAGTGTTCAAGAAGTTCTGTCGGTATCCATTGAATATGCTGAAAAAGGAATCCCTAACTATGAATACATGACCGGACGCCTAGATGCCGGTGGTGCAGTGAGTCAGTTTGAACTTTTTCCTCCCGGAGGGTTGGAAATTTTTTTTGAGGAAGGTGATATACCCGATCCAGGAACTCTGCTGGTTCAGAAGTCTTTAGCTCGCACATTTCGTACGATGTCTGAGGCAGCTGACAAAGCAGGTTCCGAAAGGCTTGATGGCATAAGTGCTGCCAAAGATTGTTTTTACAGTGGAGACATTGCATCAGCTATTTCAGATGCTTCACGTAGAGTTGATGGGATTTTGGACGAGTCGGATTTAGAAAATTATGTGCCGAAATATTCCGAACCTATAGGCACTACCTACATGGGATATGGCGTCCATGGACACTCGACATGGACCCAGGGTCCGGTTTTGCAACAGGCTCTTAATATATTGGAGTGTTTCGACCTCAAATCCATGGGGCACAACAGTGCGGAATATGTACATACAGTTACCGAGGCTTTGAAACTTGCACTGGCTGACCGTGAAGCTTTTTACGGGGATCCTGACTTTGCTTCCGTTCCAGTCGAAGGGCTCCTATCAAAGGAGTATGCTGCTGAAAGGGCGAAGGAAATTGATCATCTGAGGGCCTATCCCGGAATGCCTGGCCATGGTAACCCATGGGCATATTCAGAACTTCAGGGTGAGGTAGCTCCTCAGCCTTCGTACCCTTCTGGCGGTCCGATGGACCTCCAGCATGAAAGTGGTACTACCCATATTACTGTCATAGATGGACACGGAAATATTGCCTGTTCCACTCCGAGTGGAGGTGCTTTTAATAAGTCTGTATTTTTCCCCGAATTAGGATTTGCCATAAGTACTAGAAGTGAGATGCTCAATTTCACGGAAGGTCATCCTAACGTGGTAAAACCTGGGAAGCGTCCTCGTACTACCATAATCAACTACATGATAACTAGGGACGGCACTCCTATAGCAACTATTGGATGCCCTGGTGGGGATGCCCAGGCCCAGGCTAATCTTCAGCTTGTTCTTAATACGATACTCTGGGGTATGAACCCGCAGGAAGCGGTGGAGGCTCCGAGATTTTCCAGCCTCAGTGCACCTAATTCATTTTATCCACACACCTATTTACCGAATCAATTGTCGATGGAAGATGGGTTTTCTGAAGGAGTTTCGGACGGTTTATCCAAGAAGGGACATCACATCGTTCACGCTGCCACGTGTGGTATGGGCGCTGCAGTAGCAATTCGGAATCCTGACAATGGTGTTCTTGCGGCAAGTGCCGATCCAAGAAGAGCTTCTTATGCAATTGGTCTTTAAACACTCCCATACGACTTTATAACTTAGAGCGTTGGTAAATTATGTTTTGGTGTGTAGAAGTACCCTGAAACCGTAGCCTTCTCCCAACCTTTATGGGTAATATGCGGCTATGGGAAAAGTAACTCTAATTTTGATGCTTCTTACTTCGCTGGGAGTGATGGCTGCCTGCCAACAAAGTGGTGGTGGCTTATATTTCACATCCGACCGTGATGGTAATTATGAGATATATCAAAGGGACATTAGTTCTGATGAAGATATTAATATTACGCAAACAGCAGAGGATGAGTATGAGGTGGTTCTATCTCCAAACAAAAAATGGCTTGTATTTAGAGTCGGCGCTGAAAATAACTCATCAATAGAGGTGCTCAACCTTGATTCAGGAAGCGAGGCAGAGCGGTTTCCGATATCTAGAGGTTCAGGTAACTTTTACGCTCCGGTATGGAGCGGAGATAGCAGCCGAATAGCATATGTTGGTGATGTGAAGGGTCAGGGCAGTAAAGTATTTATTTCTGGTGTCAGAGATTCATCACCTGCCAAATTATCTGATATTGAAGCCGTGGAGGTTGGAGATTGGTCCTCTGATGGTGAGTCAGTTGTATTTTCTTCGAATGATAAGGAACGTTTGGGAATTCATGTACGTAATCCTGATGGAGTCAATCAGCGACAAATGACTTGTGGTAAGGACTATGGTGCGAAGTGGTCTCCTGACTCCAAGCGCCTGGCATTTATTTCTGAGAGAGAAGGAAACCCGGATATATACGTAATGGAAAGAGATGCTGAAGATGAATTGTGCCCAAATACCAAGGACTCCCGTAAGGATGTTTTGCGCCTTACAGAAACTGATGAGTCGGAATCAGATATATCTTGGTCACCTGATAGCAGAAATATACTTTTTGTATCAGAAAGGGACGGTAACAAAGAAATATACGTCATGGAAAGTAGTGGAAACAAACAAATACGCCTCACGTTTAATGAAAAAGCTGATTACTCACCAGTGTGGTCGCCTGATGGAAGAACTATCGCCTTCGTTTCAGAACTTGATGGAGACGCTGATATTTTTACGATGGACAGCAGTGGTCAGAATCAAGCACGCATAACAAATAATGATTCGGCAGATACTGATCCCCGCTGGTAGTTGTTCCCTGAACCAAAAGTTTTGAACTTTTAGTTAGTGGGGACATTAATTTATAGGTCATCTTTACATCTAATGAGGTCGTAAGAGAATCTTATCTTGATATGTGTCCACTGATATAATTTTCATGTTGATCCATCCACCCATTTATAATCTGAGTTATCGTAGAAGTATGGGTTTTTGAGTTGCTATTTAAAGAGAATTTCCAAAGATCGATTCATGTCTAACACCGTCAAGGGTAATCATAGGCGCATCGTAGTAAAGGTGGGCACAAGCCTCCTAACGGGAGGAACAGATGAACTCGACTTAGATATGGTTGGAAATGTGGTCTCACAGATTGCTACCCTCAGTCTTAGTGGGATGCAAATCATATTGGTATCTTCAGGTGCCGTTGCGGCCGGGAGGGGTGTTCTAAGAAGCTTTGGTGGTCAAAGTGGCACTGGTGATTTACCTGGTAGACAGGTATTGGCTGCTGTTGGCCAAGGTAGATTGATCCATGTGTACGAGGAGGAATTTGCTTCTCATGGTTTGGTATCAGCGCAAGCACTTTTGTCGCGTAGAGACGTAAACGATAGGCTCGGATATCTTAATCTAAGAAATACCCTCTCTGCTCTTATGGATAATAGTGTCATTCCTGTAGTTAATGAAAACGATGTTGTGGCGGTAGATGAGTTAGAAGGGGAAGTTTTCGGTGACAATGATAATTTGTCTGCTCTAATAGCTAATTTGGTTGATGCTGACCTACTAATAATTCTTGGAACTGTAGGAGGCATGTACACGAGAGATCCCAACCTTCACGTAGATGCGGAAATTATTCCTATTGTTCACCGCTTAGATGACAGTATAAGTTCTTTAGCTGGACCTTCTGCTGACAAAATGGGTAGAGGTGGTATGGTCACCAAGATTGAAGCCGCGCGTTTGGCGACAGCCTCCGGTGTTGATGTTGTTATAGCGAGCGGGTTGGATGGAGACGCGATCACTCGTCTTGTGGCAGGAGAGGGTTTGGGAACTCTATTCAAAGCTACAGTGAGCAAATTAGAGAGTCGAAAACGTTGGATGTTGAGTGGGTTGAGGGATGCTACTGGTGCTAAAAATTCCATTGAAGTGGATGGAGGTGCAGTTAATGCAATGACAAGTGGTAACACAAGTTTGCTTCCGGCCGGAATAGTTGGGAGCCGAGGTACATTTGTCAGAGGAGATATCGTTTCGGTTCAAGACTCTAGTGGATTTGTCTTTGCCGCAGGGATCTCCAATTATGGAGCAGATGATGTAAAGAAACTAAGTGGAGTCAGGTCGAGTAGAATTGAGCAGATACTTGGTTACCACCATGGAGATGAAGTGATCCACAAGGACAACTTAGTACTTCTGAACGATTGATACAGGATAAGGTATGGATTCTGTGGAATTGAGAAAAATAGGGAAGGCTGCCACGTCTGCTGCAAGAAGCTTGGCTTCTTCGTCGGGGGATGTTAGGAATAAAGCTATCAGCAATATTGCTGATAGTCTGTCATCGTCCAGATCGGAAATCGTCCTGGAGAATAGTCGCGATATCGAGAAGGGCAGGAAAAAAGGACTTTCTGAAGCTGTTCTAGATCGACTTTTATTGAATGATGAACGTATTGACGTTATTGCGCGTGATGCTTTGAGTGTTGCTGGGTTGCCGGATCCTGTTGGGGAAACCATCGAAATGAATACGATGCCCAATGGACTTGAAGTTAGTCGAAGAAGGGTTCCACTTGGTGTTATAGGCGTGATTTATGAAAGCAGGCCCAATGTAACTGTAGACATATCTGCTTTGTGTTTGAAGTCTGGTAATGCGGTGATACTTCGGGGAGGGAGTGAGGCTTTTCATTCCAACACTGTTTTGGCAGGTGTAATCAGGGCTGCGATTTTAGACGCAGGAATATCAAAAGACACTGTTCAAATCGTAGGTAGTACGGACAGAAAATTTGTATCTGAAATGCTAAAAATGGATGAGTTTATAGATCTCATGATTCCAAGAGGTGGATCAGACTTGGTCGCCCGAGTTGCGAAAGAAGCTTCGATGCCCTCCATAACAGGAGGTGTTGGAGTGTGCCACACGTATGTGGATGAGTCAGCTTCTCTAGATATGGCAGTGGATATAGTTTTCAATGCGAAAGTTCAAAGACCATCTGTTTGCAATGCCTTAGATACAATGCTTGTTCATGTTTCTGCGGCTCCAGAATATTTACCCAAAATTGCCAATGCATTTGCTGAGGCAGGTGTGGAAATGCGCTGCGATACCCGGTCAATGTCAATCTTGGGAAGCCGAGAAGATGTAAAAATTACACCTGCTGTTGAAGAGGATTGGGATACTGAGCATCTCTCTCTTACTGCCGGGGTGAAAGTTGTTGACTCTTTGGAAGCTGCTCTCGACCATATACTTGATCATGGGACTGGCCATTCCGAAGCGATCGTGACTGAGGATACTTCTTCTGCAACCAGATTTTTAAACGAGGTCGATTCGAGTGCGGTAATGGTTAATGCTTCAACAAGGTTTAATGATGGTGGTCAGTTCGGTTTAGGTGCAGAAGTTGCGATAAGCACCAATAAAATGCATGCTCGCGGTCCAATGGGGCTAAAGGAATTAACTTCTTATAAATGGATAGTTTTAGGTGATGGCCACATCAGGGAATAGGTAATGCAAGAAGAAACGTCTTTTTTTACTTCAGAAGTCCAAGTGGAACTTAGAGAATTTGTCTCTCAGCTTGAAGAGGACCTCAGTAAGCAGGTGCAAATAACGGAAATGGGCCCTGTTGCTGCTAGAGAGGAACGTGAGAATGGGACGCCTACAAGGCCAAAGCCAGTCCTTTCGGATAAAGCTATTACACGCGAAATACCCACAGATAATAGATCGGTTCCGGTAAGAGCGTTCATTCCTACGACGCAGATTGATGGGGTGTATTTGCATATTCATGGTGGAGGGTTTGTTACGGGAAGGGCACATCATCAGGACGACCAGTTACTGGAGATTATGGAAGATGCTAATGCGGTCGTTATTAGTGTTGACTACCGATTGGCTCCAGAAGATCCATATCCAGCTGCGCAAGATGACTGTGAAGTAGTTGCAGAGTGGGTTATAGAAAATGCTCAGAAAGAGTTCGGCACAGACCGAATTGCGATAGGTGGAGAATCCGCCGGTGGTCATCTAGCTGCTTCAACTATGATTCGAATGAGAGATAGACACGGATACTCCGGCTTTTCCGGGGCCAATCTCGTCTATGGATGGTTTGATTTATCTTCCACTCCAAGTAGCCGTCTTTGGGGAGATCGTTACCTGATTTTGAATACACCTATAATGGAGTGGTATTCGGAGCAGTATGTTCCGGACCTTGAAATGCGTAGAGACCCCGATGTGTCACCTCTATTCGCTTCTTTGCATGACCTTGCTCCGGCTCTGTTTACGGTAGGTACATTGGATCCTTTGTTAGATGATTCGTTGTTCATGCATTCACGTTGGTTTGCTTCTGGAAACCCGTCCACATTAAATGTATATCCTGGTGCAACTCATTCTTTTGACAAGCAACCAACGAAGTTGGCTGAACTTGTCAAGGCAAGGATGAGAGGATTTATAGCGGAGAGTTTTCAGTCTTAACGCTAGAATAAAGAATTATCACAAGAACATATCCGACAATTGCAGTAACAAATATGGGGTTGTAGCTACCCCTCCAACTTGCTACTAAGGCCCCTGCGGTCGGCCCGAGTCCCATTGCAGCTGTCCTGCTTGGGCCTGTTATTCCGGTTACTGTTCCGAAAGAGCCTCTGTTAAAAACGGTCCCTAGCATCATGCTTCCCAGAACATTTACGGCTCCTGTTATGGCAGTCCATGTTACGACGAGTGGAAAACCCAAACTGAGCGGCGTCACCATCGTGAAAAGAAGGGTTGGGAAAATTGCCGTTAAGACAATAAGAATAGCTATTTTCTTTATCGTGAACCGATCGGTGAGCCACCCCCATAATGGGACAGTCATTCCCCCTAAGAGGTTTCCCAATGTAAGAGCGCCTGCAGCTGTGACTTGTGTCATGCCCCCGTCTACAAGGAATGGAACCAATTGAAACACGACCATGGACGTTGCCGACACTGCTACGAATTCTGCGGTAAGTATGAACCAGAATGATGGCAGAGATATAATTTCCCGTATAGACCATTTACGTTCTTTAGAAGATTTCTCGTCGTTACTTGACGATAGTTTTTCACTTTCCTGAGATGAATCCCCATCTGGAAGTTGTCCGACGTCTTCTGGCTTGTGTCTCACCATCAAAAATATCGGTAACGATAGTGGAATGGCGGCTAATCCAAGAGTTCTGTACGCCACTCGCCAAGAGAATGCGGTGGAGAGCGCTGTTATTATCTGAATGTTTACAGATTCACTCGCGATACGGTTTAAAGAAGTGAATCCCATCGCTAGATTTCTTCGCTTACTGAAAAAATTTACTGCTATTGTCCTGGGTATAAGGTTCTGCAGGTTAGGTCCTGCTATGGATCGGACAATAATGTAAGCAAAGAAAAACTGCCAAATGGTCTT
>CAYWYV010000071.1:0-7455 GCA_964462705.1 uncultured Dehalococcoidia bacterium | reverse complement strand
TTGGGCCATCAGGGTAATTTCAACGGGGAAGACATTATAAAAGTCATATGCAATCGAGAAACTACAGCTAAATTTATAGCAAGACATCTTTACCACTTTTTCGTTGCAGATGAAGTTCCTGTTCCTTCCTGGAACGAGGTACCACCTAGGGATGAGCAAGCTGTTGACGAATTGGTTAAGGCCTACTTTGACACAGACCACAATATTGCAGGGATGCTTTCTCATTTATTCAATTCTGATTATTTCAAGTCAAAGAACGCCAGATATAAAAAGGTAAAAGGCCCAGCTGAATTTGCAGTTGGCCTCCTAAAACTTTCAAGGGAATTTGAGATCCCAGACAGAGATATGATTCCCAGATACAGGCAGATTGGATGGATGGGACAGGAGCTCAATAACCCGCCAAGTGTGGAAGGGTGGCACGAGGGACAAGAATGGGTTAATACCGGCTCCTTAATCGAAAGAATAAATTTTGCTTCCGAACTTTTGGGAAATCAAGACAATACGGGAATAAAGGAACTAATAGATACGGTTGAAGAAGTACTCGATGAAAATTCCACTCCAGAAGAAATTGTGGATGAATGTCTAACACAAATGGGATTCCTAAGGCTCTCTGAAAATTCCAAGACCGCAGTAACAGATTTCGCAAATGGAGTGGAAGAAGACAGGGAAAAAATATCTGGTGTAATTAGGTTAATAGGTTCAACGCGAGAGTTTCAGATGTCCTAAGACCATAGAAGATCATATATTCAATTGAGCTAAAAAATGAAACCCTTACAAACCATCCCTCTAGATTACTATTTAACCCTCGGCATAGTTGCTATGGAAGGTAGAGGATTCGAATATCCTAGTGATTCCTTTGTAGCTGAAAATGACAGAATTTATGTCACTAATAAATCTCGAGACTACGGCGAAAGGGGTGTACGAGTAACTATTCTGGATATGGATAGCGACTATTTTGGAACTTTTGGCCACTATGGAATTTCAGAAGGTCAACTCATTTCCCCGGCAGGCATAACCGGTGACACGAACGGAAATTTATACGTGACCGATGACTACACCAGCATGGTGTCCCAATTTGACCTCGAAGGTAATTTCATCCAACGATGGGGTTGTTACGGGAGTAACAAAGATGAAATGCAGAGTCCGTCTGGCATAGCTATAGGCAACGATGGTCTTGTTTATATATCAGACACAAAGAATCATCGAGTTCAGATATTTACCACCGCTGGTGATCATGTATCAGCCATAGGTTCACAAGGAAATGAAGAGGGTCAGTTCAATCTCCCTTGGGGTGTGGACGTTGGGCTCAATGGCAATATATCAGTGGCAGACTGGGGAAACAGCCGAATCCAAAGATTTGATTCCAATGGAGATCATGTTGAAACCATTTCATCAGTACAGGCTGGCCAAAACCAGTTGAATCACCCTTCCAGTGTGGTCGTTGATAGTACTGGAAACCGATACATAGCAGACTGGGGGAATGAAACAGTCAAGGTACTAAATTGCTCATCGGAATTGATTCAGGAGATAAGAGGTCAGGCTACATTATCCAAATGGGCCAGCGCATTTCTTGAAACAAACAGGGAAGAGGGGCTTTCACGGAAAAACGCTAATTTAAATGATTTAAGTTCTCTTGAAGATACTGAAGATCCACACACAGTTTCCGCTCACATTGAAAAGTTGTTTTGGTCTCCCGTTTCAGTGAAACTTCAAAAAGAAGATAGGCTTCTAGTTACCGAATCAAACCGGCACCGTATACAGGTTTACGAAGTCGGAGGATCTAATTAACTATTTGCATAGCGTGGATTGATTCACTTTCATATTTGACTGCATCCAGCAGATATTTATCTATTATTGGATATGAATCCGTAATAAGTTAAAATTGATCCCAAAGCGGGAGTAACTCAGTGGTAGAGTTCCTGCCTTCCAAGCAGGCTGTCGCGGGTTCGAATCCCGTCTCCCGCTCCATTTCCGCAACAAATCTAACTAGCCATGAATCATCACATATTGAAGTCGAAACTCCTTTGGGTATTCCTAGTAGCCGTATGTTGCGTATTGAGTTTAGTTGCGTACAACAAATTCACATCAACCAAACTAGAATCTGCTGCGGGGGCTCATGGATTTTCAATCTTTTGGTGGGAAGTTCAAACTGTCCCATTAAAGTGGATGCATCTACTTTGGGAAATGTATCCGGGAAACGCACCAACTCACTCTGAAAGGTACCTAATCGTACAAGAATACCTCCAACTGAGCAGAAAGTTGGAAAAGGAAAGTTCAAGAGTTGAAAATGCCCTCTTAGCTAAGGGATTAACTGAACCGGCAAATATAA
Source organism: uncultured Dehalococcoidia bacterium (assembly GCA_964462705.1). GTDB lineage: Bacteria > Chloroflexota > Dehalococcoidia > Lucifugimonadales > UBA826. Next base: position 5,126 of record CAYWYV010000071.1, on the reverse strand, counting down.
CAAAAATGATAGATGAGGACCTGTCGGAATTAATTTTTCAGAAGAAAACCTTACGAAACCGCGCTGAGGAAGCCGTTGAAGCAGCTGTAAGTGAAGCCGCTACACAAAATGAACTCGGATTGCCATTTGGAATTCTTTTTCCGCCCACCGACTTTCGACTGGAGGAACCCCCGCTTATACTAATATCCTCTCCCAGGGACAAGATTATTATGGAAGAGTCACGTCTGATTAAAAACGACATTAACTTTCAGGATAGATTTATTATTGAATCAAAAGCCGAATCAGATGGGAAAACCTCAGCTCTCGTAGATAATCTCTCAGGCCTGGGAACCTATCCCGCTTTTGTGTCAGATAAGTATGACCTCAGATATTTGATGAGAACAGCAGCACACGAATGGTTGCATAATTACTGGATATTCCATCCGCTGGGTCGAAATATGTGGTCTTCTTCCGACATGTATACACTTAATGAAACCGCTGCAAATATAGCTGGCAACGAGCTAGGAGATCAGGCTTTTGAATTCCTAGGCGGAGATCTCAGTGAATATGAGTATAAATATTCGAAAAGCGAGACTGCCAATCCACACCTGACAAGAATATTAAGGGAAACAAGGACCGAAGCAGAAAAACTTCTGGAAAATGGGGATGTTGAAGCCGCCGAAGACTACATGGAAAAACAACGTTGGAAACTACGACTTGGTGGATATTCCATTCGGAAGATAAACCAAGCCTATTTCGCCTTTAGAGGAAACTATGCTGACGGGCCATCATCAATAAACCCGATAGGCCCTGAACTGCAGGAATTTAGAGGATATTTCGATAATGTTGGCAGCTTCATTCAAACTATACAAGGGGTGAAGAGCTATGAAGCATTTACATCTTTACTTGAGTCAAAGAGGCAATCCAGCACCCCAGGTAGGGTAACACCAGATCGTTAAAGAATTCCTGCATCAAATTCCAAAGCCCCCTTACTCACTGATAGCCTGAGTATGTCAGTAGCGCCCCCTGCCAACCTCATGGATCTTATTTTTCTATACATCGCCTCTAGAGGTTGACCTTCGATTAGAGCTCTTCCCCCTACCAACTGAACCGCTGAATCAATTACGGAAGAAGCCATTTCTGTGCAGAAAACCTTGGCGGATGTAACCTCATTTATGGAATCTGGAGCAGCTTCGAGTATCCTCGCAGCTCTATACAATGTAGCCCTCGTGGCAAAGGTATTGATCCTCATTTCACCATAACGGAGTCTCACCCCTTCCAAATCTCCCAACGTTCCTCCAGATCTATGGGGAATCCTCAAGTGCTCCGTTACAAGCGACATCGCATACAGAGCCATACCAGTTGCTATGGCAGCCTGCTCCAGACGCTCTTTTAAAATGCCCCCAATAGCTCGTGGAATACCCTCTCCGATTGTCCCCACCACGTCATTAGGGCTCACAAGAACATCTTTGAAAGTTACTTCCGAGTGGGCACTACCGTCCAGACTGACAAATGGATCTCCGATCAGAACACCAGGAACTGCAGCATCTATTACTACAACAGCCGGTCCTGATGGAAGTGTGCCATCACCCTGTTTAACGTTGAGTACTACAGACATAAAATCGGAGTCATGCCCGGAGGAAACATATGACTTCTTACCGGTAATTTTAAGGTTATCTCCCGTCCAAGTTGCGACAGTGGGATTTGATGGATCAGCTTCAGTAAATGCAAACGATCCAATTTTTTCTCCCCGAAGCATCGGAGAAAGATAATTTGCTTCTATAACGGCGTTAACTCCTGATAGTATCCCAGGTCGCGGACCGATTACATCGGAAATCTTGGATATACCTGCCAATGCAACGGTCTCATACGAAATTGCAAGCTTTAAAGGTCCCGCATCAGAACCCCCATAGTTAATAGGTTGGAGAATCTTATAAATCCCCTTTGTGAGACATGCCTTCCTGAGTTCAATTGAGGACAAACCACGTTTTTCGACAAGAAAATCCAAAAGATCAGAACGAAATTCTTCTAGATCCTTGGGAAGACACTCGGGCATACTAGAACTAACTCCCTGTTAATGCTTTTCTATGAACATTAATTGGAAACTTTAATCAACGTCTTTCCAAAATTTTCGCCATTCAACATGCCAATAAATGTTCTTGGAGCATTTTCCAGCCCTTCTACAACATCTTCTCTGTACCTCAATTTACCCTCTTTTATCCACTTCGCCATCATATTTAATCCTTCGTCATACCTATTTTCATAGGCAAAAACCAAGAATCCCTCCATTTTCGCCTGACTTCTTGTAAGAATTCCGAAATTGCGTGGGGCGAGATCAGGTTCTTTGAGATTATATTGGGAAATTTGTCCGCAGACGGCAATCCTAGCCCTAATATTCAGCCTATCCATTACTGCGTCGGTAACTAGCCCTCCCACGTTGTCAAAATAGACGTCTATCCCCTCTGGGCATTCTTCATCTAACGCTTCACATACGTTTTGGGTTTTGTAGTTAATTCCTGAATCAAAGCCAAGTTCATCGACAATATATTGGACCTTAGAATCTGATCCTGCTGTACCTATTACTTTGCAACCCATTATCTTTGCTATCTGCCCAACGATCTGGCCCACAGCACCCGATGCGGCGGAAACCACTACCGTTTCCCCAGGATTAGGTTCACAAACATCTAAAAACCCGAAATAAGCCGTCAGCCCAGGCATACCAAGAATACCAATGCTCGTCTGAAGCGGACCCAGAGACTCATCAACTTTTCTGACTCCTAACCCATCAGACAAAGCGTAGCTTTGCCACCCTAACCTGCCCTCAACAGTATCTCCCACTGAAAACGCCGGAGTCCTGGAATTAACGACTGTTCCTGCTGCCCCGCCGACCATAACTTCACCTATTTCTACTGGCGATGCATAAGATTTGGCATCATTCATACGGCCTCTCATATAGGGATCCAACGAAAGCCATTCAACCTTTACCAAAATTTCTCCCTCTTCTGGCTCTGGTATTGAAGATTCCACTATTTGGAAATCACCCTCCGTCGGGAATCCAACAGGTCGAGATTTTAAGAGAACTCTCAGATTTACTTCGTTATTCAAATGACAATCACCTATAACCTCACAATAAAATATTGAGTTTAAAGCAGCATATTTGACCTACCACCTCCGGTCAACAAATTTACAAAAATTCTCATTAATGTCCTACTATATAATCCAAGTATAATGATTCTCACTCTTTTGCCTATCCAGTCACGATAATAAAGGCGTATTAATTGAAGATTCTCGGAATACATCTGCTTCTGGATCTGGAGAAATGTGACCCTGACAAACTGGATGATCTTCACGGTATTGAGAATTTGCTAACTAGAGCCGCTGAAGATGCCGGAGCAAAGATAGTAGGAAAAACATTCCATAAATTCAATCCAATGGGAATCACAGGTGTTGTCGCAATCGCGGAGTCCCACATATCCGTACATACTTGGCCTGAGTACAATTATGCCTCTGCAGACATTTTCTCCTGTGGAGAAGACTTCAATATACACACAGCTTCAAATATTTTGATTGAGGGTTTAAATTGCCAAAAGCCAACTATTATAAGAAAAGAACGCGGGCTACATGACTAATCCTCTTAGTTTCCCGAAAGGGGAATGGCACGTTGAATATATAACTCCCCAACTTATTCAAGCAGAAAAAAGAGGCAAGATATTATTCGAAAAGGTTACCCCATACCAAACAGTGGTTATTTTGGAAGGGTCTGAATTTGGAAAATCCCTAATACTAGACGGAAAAACACAATCCACAGAAATGGACGAATTCATTTACCATGAGGTACTTGTACATCCTGCAATGACCTCACATAACAATCCGAAAAAAGTTTTCATTGCTGGAGGAGGAGAAGGGGCGACAGCTAGGGAAGTCTTAAAACATAACACCGTGCAAAGTGTAGTTATGGTTGATGTTGACGAACAGGTTGTAAAAGCCTGTCAAAAATTCCTACCATTACATCATAAAGGGTCCTTTGAAGACCCGAGAATGAATTTAATATTCGGCGACGCTGCTGAATACTTGGAACAAAGTGTGGAATCTTTTGACGTCATAATAATTGACGTTCCTGATCCCATTGAAAATGGCCCCGCCCACAAAATATTTACAAGAGAATTTTATCAGCTTGCCAAAAAACGGTTAGGGCACGAAGGAATTATCGTGGTGCAGTCAGGCCCAACCGCACCATCTTTTGCCAAAGATTGTTTCACTGTGGTGGCAAACACGATTAAAAATGAATTTATATCAACAGCAAGTTACCACGTTTTCGTTCCCGCCTTCGGCTCTACCTGGGGTTTTACGATTGGTAGCACATCTGAAAATAAATTCCATAGAGGCTCAGTCGAACTAGATAAAATACTCACCAAAAGAGACGTACATGACCTTCTCATGTTTGACGGTAAGTCTTGCAATGGTCTATTTGGTCTCCCACTGTATCTCAGAAAAGAATTACATAAAGAAACCCGTATTATCACGGAACATAATCCTTTATATGTGGTATGAATCTGATCTTCAAAGGACATTAATTCGATCAAATATAAGAACACAAGTGCTATAAATTTGTTAACAAAAAATGCATATTAATTTTCTCGACGACCTAAACATTGCGCAGAAGAAAGCTGTTGAAAAAACGGACGGTCCCGTTCTAATAGTTGCTGGACCTGGTAGTGGAAAAACAAGGGTCATAACTAGCAGGATAGCTTACCTGATTCAAGAGCAAGGGGTTAACCCTTATAACATAGCTGCCGTAACTTTCACCAACAAGGCAGCCTCAGAAATGAAAGATCGCCTTTCCACTATGTTGGGAAGAAATGCCGAGCGAGTGACCGCGAGAACCTTCCATTCATTTTGCTCAATGGTACTCAGACGTGAAGGTGGATTAGTGGGTCTTGACACGGATTTCGTAATATTTGATGACAATGATCAAATGGAGGCCATTAAAAAAGCGATGAAAGATTTGGATATAGATCCAAAATCGTTCGCCCCTAGAAATATTCTCTCCAGAATTTCAAACTCCAAAAGTCAACTCATTGATTACGAACAATTTGTAAAGCAAAAAGGGAATTATTACGACGAAGTCGTTGGGCGCGTTTTTGAAA
>CAYWYV010000070.1:0-7569 GCA_964462705.1 uncultured Dehalococcoidia bacterium | reverse complement strand
AGGCGACACCTACCAAACTTTGCTCCACAAACTTTTCAGCAATGGTTCCGGTCACGGGACGGCAAAACAATTCCAAAACCCCCCAAAGGTTTGGTTGTTCTATTCCCAGATACTACAACTAATTACAATCACCCAGAACTAGGAATTGCCACCGTAAATATTATCGAAAAGTTAGGATACAAAGTGATACTGCCAGACTCCCGTTGCTGTGGAAGACCCATGTTATCCAATGGAATGATGTCTCATGCAAAATCAAATATAGATTTCAACATTTCCTCTATTTACCCCTACATTGAGATGGGAGCCAAACTAGTAGGTATAGAACCCAGTTGTGTTCTTGGCTTTATCAGTGACTTCACTGACCTCGCCTCTGAGCCGGAAAAAGCGAAAGAGATATCCAAAAACACTATGCTGATAGAAGATTTCTTTCTATACGCGATCAAGAAAGAAGGGGAATTCCAATTCTCCAATCCCCCTCAAAGACAGAAAGTCGCATTTCATGGTCACTGCCATCAGAAAGCTCTCGTGGGAACAACCTCTGCGATGAAGATATTGAAAACAATACCAGGTGTGGAATCCATGGAAATAAAATCGGGTTGCTGTGGAATGGCAGGTTCATTCGGATTTTATAAAGATCACTTTGACATCTCCATGCAAATTGGGGAAGACACTCTTTTCCCAGCAATCAGAAAAGAAAATGAAGACGTTATAATTGTGAGTGAAGGTGTTTCCTGCAGGCAACAGATTCAACAGGGAACAAAGAGGGAAACCAAACACCTTGTTGAGCTACTATCAGAGTATATTTAACTCCTAAAGATATTTACACAGGTCCCTGCTCTGGAATAATTCTGTCTATGCTAACAGCCCTGTAACTCCTCGTAGATCTTATTCTCAGATTTTCTCCTATCATTAAAATCCCGAAGGTGTAGGGGTCCACTTCTACTCGCTTTGATGATATATAAATGACGGTTTTATCATTGTCATCCAACACTTCCTTTCCCTCTAGAAGTCCCTCTATGTGGATATACGGCGGACACGAATCAACAAATGAAATCATTGCTTGAATGAATTTGATAAATGGGAACAAAACGAAATCTAAGAATGACATATCTGAAATATACAGCCTCAATTACAATTTAAAACACACTTTTAAATCTTTCCTTTTTAGATCTCTAAGACTCAAAACAAACTAGTCAATTTTGTTGTCTCGCTATAATTTACCTCACGTGAGCAATAATATCTCAAGTGAAGTAAAGTTCTAGAATCACATTAACTGGTTAAATAATAAATCAATGGGCTGGAGAAAAGAAAATATGAAAGTCGGTTTTATTGGTGTAGGTTTCATGGGACAACATATGGCTAAACACATCTTAGATGGAGGGCACGACCTGACGATCTACGATATTTCCGAAACTGCCGCTAAAGACTTAATTACAGCAGGGGCTAAATGGGCACCCAGCCCTAGCAAAGTTTCTGCTGTCAGCGAAGTTATATTCACTTCTCTTCCGACGCCACAAGATGTTGAACAGGTCGTGATGGGAGAGGGGGGAATATTGGCTGGTGCATTAGAAGGAACAACATTTTTTGATTTAAGCACTACTGATCCTGAGACAATATCTCGTATTTCCAATGCGGCTGACCAAAATGGTATGAGCGTTCTTGATGCACCTGTGAGTGGTGGAACTATTGGAGCTGAGCAAGGAACATTATGTGTAATGGTGGGAGGAGACAAAAATAAATACGATAAGTATAAATCTGTACTAGACCTCATAGGAAATCAGGTCGTGTACTGTGGCAATTTGGGTGCGGGCGCTGTCTGCAAGATTGTTAATAACTTAATCGGAATGACTCTAGGAGTTGTATTGTCAGAGGCTTTCAGTCTTGGGGTAAAGGCCGGAGTAGACCCAATGACCCTTTACAATGCTGTCTCAATGAGCTCAGGAGAAACAAGGCAAATGCACACATTCCCAACTGGGCTATTCGAAGGCAATTTCCAACCTGGGTTCAAACTAGATCTGGGTTCAAAAGATGTCGGTCTAGCCACAAATTTGGGTAGAAGCTTAAGAGTTCCGATGGATGTGTCAAATCTAATTCAACAGAAATATGTTGAAGCGCAAAATAAGGGTTGGGGAGGCCAATCAACAGTAGCGATTGCCAAGTTACAAGAAGAACGCGCTGGCGTAGAAATTAGACAAGTTGACTAACTCCAGGTTAGCCAGGCCTCAAAGGAATGTCCAAACGCACACTCTTGCCAACGGATTGACCATCGTAACTGAGGAAATTCCTTACGTAGAATCAATTGCTATAAATGTTGGGGTCAGGTGTGGTTCAAGACATGAGCCTCCTGGACTAGAAGGAATGGCCCACTTCATTGAGCACATGTTGTTCAAGGGAACTGAAAGCGTCCCGGACCCTTCTAAAATAAGTGAAATAATAGAAATGAGTGGAGGGTCTCTTAACGCCGCAACCGATTATGAAACCACTATATATTGGTGTCGCTCACTAGCAGAAAAAACCCAAGAAAGTATTCAACTGCTTTTGCAATTGATCACAGAACCTCTCCTCAAACCTGCCGACCTAGAATTGGAACGCCAGGTCATTATTGAAGAAATCAACAGCGTTGGTGATTACCCAAATTCACGAGCGGAAGTAATGCTTGACGAGCTAATGTGGCCTGGAACCTCTCTGGGAAGAGATATCGCCGGAACTATTGAGTCAGTATCTCAACTAACTCGTGAATCTCTCGTCGAATTCATGCAAAATAAATACAGCTCTAATAACCTGGTAGTCAGCGTAGCAGGCAAATTGAATCACAATGAAATAGTTGACTTCGTACAACCTCTGACGGAATCACTGAATCGTAGCGTGTCCAATACTTTTGATGACGTGAATTATGAGGCGAATAAACCTAGGTTCATAAGTGAAGAAAGAACATTGGAACAATCACATATATCGATAGGGTTCCCAGGAGCAAGTCGGCACAGTAAGTCTCGCTATGCTCTAGATCTTCTTATAGCGATACTTGGAGAAGGTATGAGCAGTCGATTGTTTCAAGAAATTCGGGAAAAACGAGGACTAGCCTACGATATAGGTGCTGGCGTCAGTCACCATACCGACACTGGAGCGATAAATATATACGCCGCTGTAGACAAAAATAAATATGAAACGGCTATTCACCTGATATCTAAAGAGCTACAAAAAATAAAAACCAATACTAATATCGAAGAACTTGACAAAGTAAAGTCACTATTTACAGGGCGCCTGAAGTTAAACAGGGAAGATACGCGATCAGTAGCAAACTGGAATTGCAATCAAACTCTCAATGAAAACCCGTTCCAGTCTACCAAAGACTACGTAAAGAAACTTACCGATGTAAGTTTAGATGACATAATGAATGTTAGCTCTGAGTATCTCTTTGAAGAAAATATGAATATTGCCGTTGTAGGCCCTGCGGAATCTCGTCATGACCCTCGGAGGTTTAAGTGAAACAATGTATTCCTTGACACTCTTACTAACGGATTGCTAATATTTTTTTCTGACCTAAAGGGCCTCCCGACCCGATATTCAAATAGAGTCCCTTTTCAGTTATAGGAGCGATGAGTTGCCACACGTAAAGTGTCTAAGGTGCCGTGAATGTGGAAGCGAGTACCCTATAGAGCCGCTTAACGCTTGCGAATTCTGCTTCGGCCCACTTGAGGTAGAGTACGATTATGAATCTATTTCCAAAGCCGTGAGCAGAGAATCTATTGCTGCTGGTCCAAATACAATGTGGAGATACCATGACTTCCTCCCTGTGGACAGAGAGTTAGCCATTGATATATCGACTGGGTTTACTCCTCTGATTCATGCTAAAAATCTAGGAAGCCAGTTAGGACTAGACAAACTTTATATAAAAAATGACAGTGTCAACCCGACCTACTCCTTCAAAGATCGTCCCGTATCCGTAACAACTACTAAGGCTCTTGAATTTGAGTTTGAAGTACTTGCATGCGTATCTACAGGTAATTTGATGGGGTCCGTTGCCGCTCATGGCGCAAAGGCTGGCATGAAAACCATGGTTTTTTATCCTGCTGACCTGGAACAGGGAAAAATCCAAGGGGCGGCAGTATATGGTCCGACTATGGTAGCCGTCACAGGTAATTATGATCATGCCAATAGATTTTGTAGTGAACTGGCGGATAATCACCGCTGGGCTTTCGTAAATATCAATATGAGACCGTTTTATGCTGAAGGTAGCAAGACGCTAGGATATGAAGTAGCAGAGCAACTTGGTTGGAAGGCTCCGGATCATTGCGTGGTCCCCGGGGCATCTGGAGAGCTTCACACAAAAATATGGAAAGGCCTTCAAGAATTTAACGACATAGGTTTGATAGAAAACCTCAAAACAAAGATGCATCTTGCTCAACCAGAAGGTTGTTCCCCTATTGTTGGTGCTTTTGAAACAGGGAGCAGTCATGTTACGCCAGTCAGGCCAGAGACACTGGCAAAATCACTGGCAATCGGTAATCCTGCAGCGGGACCATACTCCCTAGAAGTCCTGAAAGAAACAGGTGGAACAGGTGTTTCCGCAGAAGAAAATACCATAATAGATGGCATAAAACTCCTCGCAGAAACCGAAGGTATATTTACGGAAACAGCTGGGGGAGTAGTTATATCCAGTCTAAAAAAACTAGTAGAGCAGGGAAAAATTAAGAGGGATGAAGTTACCGTTGCATATGTGACGGGAAATGGTCTAAAAACTATGGAAGCGATGGGGGACTTTGTAGAACCTATTCAAACCACTCCCGACTATGAGACGTTTCAGACCGCCCTGGCAGCAGCCCAAAATTCCTAGGATATATCCGAATGTCTACCAAAAGAGTACGATTTACATTTCCTTCCGAGTTGATAAAAGAACCCGTTATCTACAAACTGGGCATGGATTTTGAAATCGTGACCAACATAAGAAGAGCGGATGTGCGGGACTCAATGGGTTGGGTAGTCTTAGAATTAGAGGGTGACGACGAAATAATTCAGAACGGGTTGGACTGGGTAGCTTCAACCGGTGTACGCGTGGACCCAGTTGGTGGAGACATAATAGAAGGTTAGTTCTTGATCTCAATAATACGTAGATCTTAGTAAAGAGGATAATAAAATGAGTGCTATCGTCAGGATTCCGACACCGCTTCGTAAGGTTACCAATGGAGAGGATAAAGCCTCTGTAGACGCTGGGACTATGGCAGAAGTGGTAAAGTCACTAGAGGGACAGTTTCCTGGGCTTAAGGCACGTATATGTGAAGATGATGGCGAGCTAAGGAGTTTTGTAAACGTCTATATTAACGGAGAAGATGTACGTTTTTTGGACGGAATGAATAGCTCGGTATCATCTGGAGATGAAGTTAGCATCGTACCAGCTGTGGCAGGTGGATTCTAACTGTAAAATTAACTTCATGGTTATCCAGTTATCCCAGATGACTTCAACCATTTTTCTCTCTCGTTGGTACGTACAGTTTCATTTGAGACACGATAATTTTCCCAAAATTTCTCTCTGTAAACTGGAAAACAATCTGTTTCTATAGCAGTTCTCATCTCTTCCATTAACCTGATTACAAACCTCAGATTGTGTATAGTGGCCAAACGATATGCAAGGTACTCCTTGGCCCGAAATAGGTGATGGATGTAGGCAGCGGAAAACTTACTACATGCGTAACAGTCACAGTCAACGTCAAATGGGTCGTTGATATTTTTGAATCTTGCTGAGGTGATATTAAATCTACCCTTCTTCGTATAAAGAGCACCATTACGAGCAACGCGGCTGGGAAGGACACAATCAAACATATCCACTCCTCTAGCCACACATTCAACCAAATCTTCTGGGGAGCCCACACCCATAAGATATCTTGGTTTGTTTTTTGGCAATCGATCAGCGGTGAATCCAGCTGTTTCGTATAGCTGGTTTTTTGATTCTCCGACGCTCAATCCTCCAATAGAGTACCCTGGCATGTCCAAAGATATCATCTGATCAATCGATTCCTTACGCAGATCCTTAAAGATACCCCCTTGGACAATACCAAAAAGAAATTGGTTCCCTGATCTGCAAGCGTCCTTACATCTCTGTACCCAGTCGAATGTGGTTAGTATTCCGTCAGATACAGAATCATGGGTCGCATCTGATGGAAGACAAACATCCAGTGGCATAGCTATATCTGAACCAAGATTGGCTTGAATTTGCATGATCGATTCCGGACTCAATGTGTGAGTACTTCCGTCTATGTGAGACCTGAAAGTAATTCCGTTTTTATGTAAATTCCTTAAATGTTTCAAACTAAAGCCCTGGAAGCCGCCACTATCTGTCAGTATTGGTCCATCCCAACCCATAAACTTGTGAAGGCCACCCAGACCATGTATCAACTCATCTCCTGGTCTCAGGTAGAGATGATATGCGTTTCCCAATACCACTCTGGCACCCAATTCCTTCAGATCATGTGGATCTAGAGCTTTAACGGAACCTTGGGTGGCCACAGGCATGAACACAGGGGTTTCTACTATGCCATGGTCAGTTTTTATAATGCCAGATCTAGCAGATCCGGAATGAGAATTAATTCTAAAAAGCCCGTTTTTTACCAAGTTAATACGTCCCTGAAAAAGTAAAAGTCGAAGGCCACGTTCCCTGCAATATCAACTGTATCCCCATTATCATCACTACCACTAATAGTATTCTGAGAATAATAACTCCCTTAATTACCTCTACCAAGCGCGCACCAATTTGGCCTCCTATGATCAAGCCCAGACCGGACCATACGAGTGCAGGATACCAATCTACATGACCGAGATACACATGAACCAAGGCACCCACTGTGGCATAAATAGAGAGAGAGAATATAGATGTCGCGACCGCTACACGAACAGGAAATCCAAAAACGGATACTAAAATAGGTGTTCTAAGGAATCCTCCTCCTGTCCCAAAAAAACTGGAAATAAATCCCAGCAACAGATTAAAAAAAACGGAAAGCGACTCATTGAAACGATATTTATATGTATTCCCTCTTCTTGTAACAATATTTCTATCAGTGAGAGTGAAATCCAACCAAGATGGAACTTTATTTATCGTATCGAACTCCTGATCAGACTCAGATGAATCTGTATCCGATTCATCTTCTCTATATTGTGGCCTTAGAAGAATGATGAGGGCCAATAATAGCAACAGAAACCCAAATAATATTTTAAAAAGTGTTGTAGAGGCTGAATCCAAAACCATAGGAGCAATTATTGACCCTGGGACAGCTGAGAAAGCGAATACCCATCCACTCCTTATATCCACAAGGCCGCTTCTTTTATAGGCGACAGTACCTGACACACTGTTTATTGACACCAAAGCGAGGGATGTCCCAGCAGCAACCGTTGGTTCGACTCCAAAAAATATCATCAGAGCAGGTGCTAAAATCACCCCGCCTCCAGCTCCAACTAAGATTCCATAAACCCCTGTGCCAACACCGAGGACTAAGTATGGTATGGCCTCATATAGCAATTAATAGCCTTGCCCTAGCTCTTCCGCCTTACCATCATCTGTTAGTATCGAATCCAACGCTT
>CAYWYV010000069.1:0-7829 GCA_964462705.1 uncultured Dehalococcoidia bacterium | reverse complement strand
AGTGAAGCGTTATGCCCACCGAAACCAAATGAGTTGTTCATAGAAGCATTTATGCGTTTGTCCAATTTTTTGTTGGGAGTGTAGTTTAGATCACACTCAGGATCCGGCTGTTCTAGATTAATAGTTGGAGGAATTCTGTCATTTTCGATGGTCATCACAGATACAACTGCCTCAAGAGCTCCACTAGCTCCAAGTAGGTGACCTGTCATAGATTTTGTCGAACTGATGTTCACTTGGTAGGCATATTCTTCAAAAACGGTTTTCATAGCCATCGTTTCAAATTTATCATTCAATGGAGTAGATGTGCCATGAGCATTAATATAATCGACTTCCTCGGGTTGCATTTCAGCTTGCGAAAGAGCTTTATTCATTGCTCTTGCCCCTCCTTCTCCTTCAGGTCCAGGCTGCGTTATATGATAAGCGTCGGCAGTGGAGCCATAACCCACTAGCTCTGCAATTGGAGTTCCACCTCTTTTTTCCATCGAAGATTGATTTTCTACTACCAATATTCCTGCCCCTTCACCTAGCACAAAACCATCTCTATCTGTGTCGAATGGCCTTGAAGCACTTTTAGGATCATCATTTCTCTTTGAAAGCGCCTGGCAGGCATTAAATCCTGCAACCCCTACTGGACATATCGCGGCTTCTGCTGCTCCGGCTATTACTGCATCTACATCCCCTCGCCTGATTGCTTCAAATGCCATTCCAATGGAATCAGTTCCGCTAGCACAAGCTGATACGGTGCTGTAATTTGGTCCCTTAGCACCGGTTAGCATGGAAACTTGACCAGACGCCATGTCTGGCAGCATCATCGGTACCAAGAATGGACTTACTCTAGATGGACCTCGATTTTCAAGGACGCCTATTTGACTAGATAGGGTTATTATTCCTCCGATGCCACTAGCGATCATCACTGAGATTCGGTTGCAGTTTGATGAATTAATCTTTAAACCACTATTTTCTATCGCTTCAAGGGAAGAGGCGGCAGCCAATTGGACGAATCTATCCATTCTTCTAGCTTGCTTTCTACCAACATATTGGTCTGGATCAAAATCGGTTATTTCTGCTGCGAAAGTTGTCTCGTAGCCCTCTGTGTCGAAAGAAGCAATATAGTCTATCCCTGAGACCCCGTCACAGAGATTTTCCCATGTGCTTTTACTCGTAAGACCAACAGGACTCACTGCCCCATAGCCAGTGACAAAAACCCTTTCTGACATTCTCTTCTCCATTCTTATGTATTGTCACTGGATAAGTGCAAAACAAAAAGGTTAGCAATAAATTTCGGCAGGACAAAAACAGCAAAAGAACAAAAAGATAAACCTTGCTGACTTAAACCCCATTCACTGAGCGATTATACCAATGCGAGGATCAAATTCGACAGCGAGTTGAGAACACAAAACTCTCTAATCTTTCATTAGTAACGCTCTGGCAGGCGCTCCGTCTTCAGCGGACGTTTTCATGGGAGCAAATATATATCTATAGAACCCACATTCAATATTGGATAAATCAAGGTTTTCTGCAACCCAGATATCTTTTCCAAGGATTAATTTATGATTGTAGAGATGCCTATCAGCGATCAGATCTATTGATAGCAGGTCGGTTGCAATAATCGCAACACCAGAATGTTTAATATAGTCTGCCAGCCATGGCTGTACACGTGGAAAAACTTCCAACTTTGACTTGGAGGCAAATACCAACATTCTTGAGTCACGACCTAGGCTTTCAATCTTTTTCGGGCGATTTGGAATGGTTTCGAATTTTTTTAGCCAGGTTATATCCATCACTCTGGCGTTCCCTTCGATTAACTCAACAGGAAACGAAGACATACCAGTGGCACCTAATTTAACGTGAGCAGGAGCATCGATGTGGGTACCACTGTGGGTTGTTAAATGGAGGTCACTCACAAAAACGCCATCTTTTGTCACTGAATCAGATTTATGTTTTGTGATCGTAGGATGGGGGTCTCCTGGAAAAGTAGGGGTGTCGTGGCTAATAGTTTTGGTTATGTCAATAATTTTCATTTCATTCTCATACTTCGTGCCAAGCTATGTAGGCAATATAATAGGTACATAAATTTGTTGACTGAATGATAGTACTTTTTGCGAGGAACGCTGGGTTTATGGTTAAGATTAATAAATCTCTTACGGTGGCAGTCGAAACTCATGGGTGTAAGTTAAATCAGTCGGACACTCTAACCCTTTCAAGAGAATTCCAAGTCGCCGGATTCAGTGTTGTACCCACTTCTGCTCCATGCGATGTTTATATAGTGAACACTTGTAGTGTTACCCATGTGGCTGATCGAAAAGGTAGGCAGTCGGCTCGGGCGGCCAAAAGACGTAATCCCAATAGCAAGGTGATAGTGACAGGTTGCTACGCGGAAAGAGATAAGAAAGCTATTGAAGCTATTGAGGAAGTTGATTTAGTTTTTGGTAATACTTCCAAAGCTGAAATTGTAACAACGGTGGCAAAATCCTTTCATCTGGAAGCTACTACAATTGAACCTTTCCCAGATTTTCATCTAAGTGATTATTCCGGGAGAAATAGGGCGATGCTTAAAATCCAGGAAGGCTGTAATCAAGTTTGCGCTTATTGCATTGTCCCTTATGTTCGTGGTCGGGAACGTAGTGTTCCAATTAGTGAAATAATTGAAAGTATCTCCAGATTTGAACGAGAAGGGTTTCATGAGGTTGTTTTGACAGGCACGCAGCTAGGGAGCTATGGATTTGATCTTCAGGAAACGACGCTAATAGATCTTATTTCCAATGTGCTTAAGCACACCAAAATGCCCAGGATAAGACTGTCTTCTCTACAACCTCAAGAGATTAATAAGAAGCTTCTTGACTTGTGGAAGGATGACAGGCTTTGTCCGCACTTTCACATTCCTCTTCAGAGTGGAAGTAATAAGGTATTAAAAAGAATGAAACGTAAGTATTCTACCGCCGACTTTACAAAGGCGGTGGATATGGTCAGAGATGAAATTAAAGATGCTTCTATTACTTCTGACATAATTGTGGGGTTCCCTGGTGAGAGTCGTGATGACTATCAAAAAACGTTAAATTTGTGCGAAGAATCTGAGTTTTCTGACGTTCACGTGTTTAAGTTTTCTTCTAGACCAGGCACTAGCGCTAATTACTTGTTGGATGATGTCCCCGCCCATGAGAAAGCAGAGAGATCAACATCTTTGATTGAAGCAGGCAAGAAATCCTTTTCCGCATTTCGAGGAAAATATCACCAAAGAACGATGAAAGTACTTTGGGAACCGGAAACCGCAGGATCTGATAAGGGAGCATTTATAACCGGGCTTACACCAAACTACATAAGAGTACGTTCCCGTACAAGGAGCACCGGAGGGCCATTATCGGAGGTAGTGTTGCAGTTTGATCCGAAAGACCCTTATGGGGATATGGGAAGTATTACTGGCAGTCCTCACTAATAGACACTAGCTTTTCCGCCCGCTAAATCTCCTTAGGTAAAAGGTGTGGTTTTCCATTCCATTCTTCGACATAACCGGATCTGAACTCTTGGCCATGCCCAAAAATTACTATCCATCCCTCGTTCATGGCCATGTCGATTACTTCCTTCTTCTGGACTAGAGTTTCATTGGGGAACTCATCTGTCGCTGCTATGAAATGAGGTTGTAGATGGAATTGGGTTGGAATCAAATCTCCCGCAAAAACCAGTTTTTCACTGCCCATATCTATGAGTACCATTTGATGTCCTTTTGAAGGACCATCAGCTACTCTAAGTTCGATTCCTGGAGAGATTTCAGTATCCCCATCAATAAGTTCGAGCAACCCCTTTTCTTCCAGTGGAATAAAATCATCGCTAAAAAATGTGGATCTGTAACGCTCGTTTGGAGAAATGGCCTCGTTCCAACACTTTTCCTGGACGACGTATTTAGCTTTGGGATAAATGGGGACTGCTTCTCCAGATCGGCTTAGTTTAGTGCAACCACCGGAGTGGTCAAAATGTAGATGTGTCAAAATAACAAGGTCAATATCCCGAGCGTTTACCCCGACATCTTTGAGACTTCGGGTTAATTTATTGCCATTCAGATGGTGCGTTTCCTTAAGTTCGTCAGTTCGCTTGTTACCAGCTCCAGTGTCCACTAGTATGTTCATATCGGGTGTCTGTATGACGATACTGTTCATACCAAACCTAACTCGATTCCTGCGATCAGGCTTTATTTGTGTTTCCCACTCAGTTCTTGGGATTTGTCCAAAGGCGCTTCCACCGTCAACCATTATCGTGCCGTCGGAGACAATGTTTACCGAGTGTCCACCGTAGTACATCTGCACCTTCCCAGAGAAGTATTGACCGTGTTTACTGGCCAACTTAGCTTCCAAATCGATAGAAAACCAAAAGAGACAATAACCCTTGTGAAAACAGGTTGTTAGAAGATCCCGCGACCCCAGCGGCCTAACTTCACTTGAGCCCTTGATTGGCGCTCACACAAACGTGAAATCACGTTATATAAAACCTAGAGAATGTTGTCACTGCGTGTCAATTTATATTTGGTGCTATTTTTTGCCGATTACTGTTGGCATAGGACTAGCCATTAGATATTTCGTCGGCGGCCTTGTGAAAAGCTTCAATGGTCAATTCAGAATCTTTTTCATTGTGCTCAGTTGAAAAATAGAACTTGGTAGTACCTTTGAATATTCCGTTATCCAAGAGTATTTGATTGAATCGACTCATCTTGGCTGAATCGCCCTTTAAGCTACTCCTATAGTCATAAACTTCTTCATTGGTGAAAAACACATCAAATAAAACCGGTTCTCCAACCACGGTGGCCGGGATTTCGGCCTGTTCTAGTGTCTCCTTAAGCGTGTTCATCAAGTGCCCTCCGATTTCACGGATCCTTTCATATGTTCCAGGTTTTTGGAGTATCGAAAGTGCAGCAAGCCCTGCTGCGCATGCTATGGGGTTTCCACTTAGAGTGCCTATTTGTGGCATGAACTTATCGTCTGTAACCTGGCTAGAATCGAAGTGATTCATTAGTTCCGACTTACCAGCTACTGCTGTTAAAGGAAAACCGCCTGCCACTGCTTTCCCCAAGGTGCATAAATCTGGAGTTACTCCGTAGTATTCCTGAGCCCCTCCATATGCAAAACGAAACCCAGTAACCACTTCATCAAAAATCAGGGGGATTTCATAATGCGATGTTATATCTCGAAGACCTTGTAGGAATCCTGGTTTTGGAGGCAGTAGTCGCTGGAATGGCTCTACGATTACCCCAGCTAGGTCGTCGTGATTTGCTTCAATGATGGCCGCGGTTTTTTCTAAGTCATTGAACGGTGCGATTAGCATGTTCTCTTGGATGGATTTTGGTATACCAGCCGAATCGGGTTCAGCGGTAGGAAAATCCAGGAGTTTAGAGGGGGACATGCTCATCAAAGCATAATCATTCATCCCGTGAAACCCACCCTCGAATTTTAGTATTTTATCTCTTCCTCTAAAGGATCGCGCAGTTCTCATAGCATAAAGAGTGGCTTCGGTTCCTGTGCTACAGTATCGGACTTTTTCGGCACATGGTACCGCCTTAACGATTTCCTCAGCTAGGGCAACTGACTTTTCATTGGTAGCAAAAAAGGTGGATCCATCCTCGAGTTGAGCTTTAACAGCGTCGATAACCACTTGGTTGGAATGACCTACAATCATCGGTCCAGAACCTAGTAGATAGTCAATATATTCATTGCCGCTCTCATCCCATATGTGACTACCTTTACCCCTTTTGATGATAACCTCATATGGCAGATTACCTAGTGACGCTTGGGGCATGACCGCTGATGCCCTTTCGAGTATTCCTGACTCGCTTGGGCTCTGTTTATGATTAGTCATAGAAACCTCCATTATTGTGCCAAATTCACTTGTTCATGAAGTGAATCGATCCTCAGATTATAGCAATCAGTGGATAGTTAAATGTAAGATGAACGGAAGGCGGGTAGCAAATCTACACATATCTGCTTTTCCACTTATGTTTTTGTTGCTGCAAATATGGAGAAATTGTTTTGAAAATCGATTTGGATTCAATTGACCCTGTAACCTCCGGTTTAGACTGTCTTATCATCGGCCTTTATGAAGGTGAAGAAGAGGAATCACATTCCCTCCAGCGGGTTAAAGATCTCGTTGGAAATTCTTTGGATGTTTTATTAGAAACGGGGGAGATTTCAGGTAGGTTAGGAAACAATGTTTTGATCTATTCTTTGCTACTCAATTCTAAAAACGCTACAGGATTAAAAAGAATCATATTTTGTGGACTTGGTTCCAGACAATTTTTTTCTGTTGCCAGATTACGGGATACCTTAGCACCCGCCCTAAGACGAGCGCGAAGCACTAAGTGTAGCTCTGTGGCTATCGATTCAGATTCCTTTTTGGGGGACTCTATCGGGCTTCGTGATGTAATAGATCAAGCTTCTCAAACATGCCATACTGCCCTATATAGGTACGAAAACTTCAAGTCTAAGAAAGCTTCATCAAATATAGAGGATGTGAAAATTCTTGTTGGGAAAGATGAGGATCTCAGTCATTTACATGATGCACTCAGTATGGGGATGGCAATAGGGCAGTCAGTGAATCTTGCAAGGGATCTTGCGAATGGACCACCTAATGTAGTCACTCCATCTAGTATGGCAGAAGTTGCAAAGGGTCTGGCTAGCCAACATCTTGAGGTTGAAATTTTGGAAACAGATGATATGGCCGCTCTGGGTATGGGCGCACTCCTAGGAGTTGCGAGAGGAAGTGCGCAACCTCCAAAATTAATAGTAATGAGCTATTTTGGAGATAAGTCTAGCGAAGATGTAATGGCTTTTCTGGGAAAGGGAATTACGTTTGACAGCGGGGGACTGGATATAAAATCCACGGTTGGGATGAGGACAATGAAAGGCGATATGGCAGGCGGAGCTGCAGTTTTGGCGGCTATGGGCGCGATTGAACAGGCTAAACCCGAAATAAATGTAATTGCCATTATTCCCGCCACGGAGAATATGCCAGGAGGGAATGCTCAGCGTCCTGGAGATGTTGTGACAGCAATGGACGGTACGACCATAGAAATTGACAATACCGATGCAGAAGGAAGATTAGTATTAGCTGATGCCGTCTGCTTAGCGTTGGCTCGCGGAGCGAATAAAATTATCGATGTAGCTACTTTGACTGGAGCTATTAGGTCGGCTCTGGGAGAGCATTGTGTCGGGGCATTTGGCAACAGTTCAAACTTTACAAAGCTAGTAATTGAAGCGGGGGAGAGTGTTGGAGAAAGAATTTGGGAGCTTCCCACATATGAAGAGTACAGTAAGCAATTTGAAAGTGATATCGCCGATATAAAGAATAGTGGAGGTGCCTCTGGGGGTGCTATTACGGGGGCGATGTTCATTGGATATTTTAGGGGGGAGGCTGATTGGGTTCATCTTGATATTGCCGCTATGAGCAGATCTCTGACTACGAGGGGAGAGATCGTCAAAGGAGCAACAGGATCCGGAGTGAGAACGCTAGTAAATATTGCACACGTGGTCTCTCAGACCGCAAAATGATTGGTAGTAGACATAATTGAGACTATTGCTAGATAAAATCTGCTGAGCGGCTGTTGTGACTTCTGTTCTACTGTGATAGATTCATTTCCCTTAAAAGAAATTTCCGTGTTGGAGCCCTCGCCTTGCAGCAAACGCAGACCCCCAAGTGGACCTTTATCACAAATCATGGTTTGGTCCTAAGCTACATATCTCATAACCCGACGAGTACGGCTCGAGAAATCGCGAATTATATTGGGGTGACCGAGCGAACCACTCATAAAATTATTTCAGATCTTGATCTTTTCTATCTTTTTAATCCAG
>CAYWYV010000068.1:0-7945 GCA_964462705.1 uncultured Dehalococcoidia bacterium | reverse complement strand
AAAATCAGCCTCTAAAATGGTCCAAGTCTTGCTGGAAGAAAAGTGGTTGAAAGTACTAGATTGGGAAGACATTGAATCTAAAATAGCTGAAACGATTGCAACTCACATTTACAAGGAGACGAGAAAGAGGCCTATAGTGCTTCCAATATTGGAGACAAATAAGTAGCCTGTTAACTCAAAATCTACCAACAGTTTAGATTTTCTTTTCCCTGTTATTCATAAAACCTGCCCCTTTATTGAACCTCCGAGGTATCCTAAATGACCCCCAAAAATACCCGTGACAAACCAGATCTAGGATTGAACATACCGAGTTTCAGGCTCACTCTGAAACAAATCGTTATCGCCTTAATGATCTCTTTCACCATCGCGGCATTCGCTTATATCTACCTAAACACTTATACGGTGACCAACTTCGGACTAAATATCACTGAGAAATTTATTGCGACTACTGGTTTGGGATTAGTCATTTTAATTGCTTGGTTGATATTCAGTATATGGATAGCAAAGATTCGACAAATAAAAATCCTATTCCGAAAGCAATACGGTAAATTGATAGGAGCAGTAGGATTTTCAACCATCTTATGGGGGGTATTAGGGCTCTATGTTCCTTCAAACGGTTTCCCAGGGTGGACGACGATATCGCTAGGAGTACCGATTGGAGGAACGATTTCCGTCTCCATCATTGGAGAAACCCTATATCAGGCAATCCCTCGACTGTGCATTCTAGCTGTCACGAGCTTTATTCTAGTTAAGCCTAGCCTAGTCAAAATATTTCTGAAAGGTTCGAGAGCAACAGCGATAGCGTGCTATCTAGGAACATTTGCAATTTATAGGGCAATTTCCAGGCTTTATTCGAAAGTAGAGCCTCAGCGATCTCTCAGTGATCCTCACGTTCTAGGTCAACCTTCAACCACCGAAGTGCCCCCCGAACTTATGTCACCTCATATTAGAGAAAGCGAGATAATTGCAAATCTTGATGATATGAGAGTGGAAATAGAGCGGGATGAAGACGGCAACATGATTGAAACCGATGAATACCTTGGTGAGAAAGAAAAAAGACTGGGGTACTTCGTAGGAGTTGATACATCAAAAGACGATGAAACTACCAATACCGATTCGGTACCTGATAGTACCCAAATTGATGATGCACATAAATTTATCCAAAAAGACAAAATCATCATTCAAAAAAATGGCAATAAATTCAATCGGCTCTGGTCTGATGATTCAATACAGGAAAAGGAAAATGTATCTGAGACATCTCAAGAAGAGAAAACTAGAGCAGACACTTGGCTAAAGCCCGGTATGGAAATGTTGGTCAATCTGGAAGAGGGTGGCATTAGTAAGGAAGAAATCCAGCAGACTTCTGAAATCATTAAAACTACATTTGCCGAATATCGCATTGAAGTTGAAGTGGAAAAAGTTCGCCCCGGACCCACAGTAACCATGTATGGAATAGAGCCCGGTTGGGTTCGTAAATACAAGAGAGTCAGAGTTAAAGACGAAAACGGAAATCCTAAACTTGACAGTAAGGGGAAGCCGATAATCGCACAACAGGAAGACAATACCCGTGTGAGCGTCGATAACATACTAAGGCGAGAAAAAGATTTATCTCTAGCTTTGAAAACACCAAGTTTAAGAATAGAAACCCCTGTAATGGGAGAATCACTGCTAGGAATAGAAGTTCCTAATCCTAATCCGAGTCTTGTATCACTCAGGAGGGTTATGGAGAGCAAAAAGTTCTTGAATTTGGCTAGTTCGGCCGTTTTGCCAGTTGCCCTAGGAAGAGGATCAGACGGGGAAGAAGTGGTCTTTGATCTGGCTAAAATGCCTCATCTTCTTATTGCGGGAGCGACAGGTAGTGGGAAAAGTGTTTGCATGAACGCAATAATATCTTGCTTGACTTTAGAAAAAACACCTTCTGATACTCAGCTGTTGCTGATAGACCCAAAAAGAGTTGAATTGACACCTTATAACGGCATTCCTCATCTTATAACCCCTGTCGTTGTAGAAACTGATAAAGTCGTATATCTTCTTAAAGGTCTCATCAGAGAAATGATGGACCGGTACAGAACAATGGAGGAAGTAGGAGTACGAAACATACAGGCTTATAACTCCAAGAGTAAATCTGGCAGGATGCCCTATATCGTAGTTGCAATCGATGAGCTGGCAGATTTAATGATGACCGCAGCCTTTGACGTAGAACAGTCAATCTGCAGGCTGGCTCAATTGGGACGAGCCACAGGAATACATCTCATAATCGCCACTCAAAGACCATCAGTAGATGTAATCACAGGTCTAATCAAAGCTAATTTCCCAAGTCGTATTAGTTTCGGAGTAACTTCACAAGTCGACTCTAGGACCATATTAGACACCAACGGAGCAGAAAGACTTCTTGGAAGAGGCGACATGCTTTATCAACCCATTGACGCAACGCGGCCAACACGAGTTCAAAGCGTTTATATTTCAGACGAAGAAATTGGAAACTTAGTGGATCATTGGAAAGACATTCCTTGGGCTCCTAGACCAACCATCGATCTCCACATTGCAGGGGATGACTCCTCTTTTCTGCCCGGACAACCTGAATCAGTATCGAATACCAAAGATGCACTAGTTGATAGGGCAATAGAAATGGCTCAAAGACACAGTAAACTCTCAACCTCTCTTTTACAAAGAAGACTCAGGATTGGATATCCCAGAGCGGCAAGACTCATGGATGAGCTAGAAGATATGGGTATCGTGAGTCCGAGTGATGGGTCAAAGTCCCGTGATGTTATAATTTCCTGAGGCCCTGCCCAATCAAATCTTCCATCCGGGAATCAATTAAATGGTTCGTAAATTCACCGGTTTCCTAAACAGTACCGTCAGAGGAAAAGACTCTCAAGCTATAGAATTAATAGCCAGAGAAGAATGTCTCCTTTGTGAGACACCATTGATAGATTCAGATCTTTATAAACGGTATAAAGTTTGTCACGCATGCCGATTCCATTACAGCATGACAGCTAGAGAACGTGTGGAGTCTTTAGCAGATCACGGCTCATTTAGAGAAAGCAATAGATCATTAACATCAATTGATCCCCTGTCATTTTCAACTAGAGGTTCCTACAAAAAAAGCCTATATGATGATCAGACGCGAACCGGGCTTACTGAAGCTGTAATAACAGGCTCATGCACCATAGACGGCTTATCTTGCGTTCTAATAGCGCTCGACTTTGGATTCATGGGAGGGTCGATGGGCAGCGTGGTGGGCGAGAAAATTTCACTGGCATTTGAGAGGGCCGCAAAGAGAAAAATACCTGTCATTACCATAGTTACAAGTGGAGGATCTCGGATTCAAGAGGGAATACTGTCACTTATGCAAATGGCAAAAACAGCACTAGCATCAAATCTTCTTCAACAAAAAGGAATTCCACATATCACAGTTTTGGCAAATCCTTCTACTGGTCAAGCCTACGCAAGTTTCGCGAATATGGCAGACATCATACTGGCTGAACCAAGTGCAATTGTCGGAGTTAATCCAATACGCTCCATAAGTGACGACGTCAAAAAAGAATCAGAAAACTCTCATACATCAGAGTCCCATCTTACACATGGCGCTGTAGACGCAATAACAGACCGAACTGAGCTGCGTGGCATCATCTCGGTGCTCCTTGACTTATTTAATAAAGAATTCACAATCAAAAGAACCTCGAGCGGCCAAGTTACCTATCCATCCTCCCCACCTACAGAAGCCTGGCATTCTGTGCAAATAGCACGCCATAATTCCAGACCTACGTCCATGGACTACATGGCTAGAATTATGGATAACTTTGTAGAGTTGCATGGCGACAGAGTTTACGGAGACGATCCTTCCATAGTATGTGGATTGGGGCAGATAAGTGGACAAACCGTCGTAGTCATCGGGCAACAAAGAGAACAAACATCTGATTCTGAGCATAAGGACAATACGGGAAGAACCATGCCTGAGGGCTTTAGAAAGGCTCAGAGAGCTCTCAAAATGGCCGAGAAATTTGAGCTGCCAGTTTTAAGTCTTATAGATACCCCAGGCGCAAACCTTTCATCAGAAGCGGAACAAAGAGGTTTAGGCCATGCAATAGCATCAACCTTAACACTAATATCTTCGTTAACTGTTCCGACCATTTCCACAATAATTGGTGAAGGGGGTAGTGCAGGAGCGCTGGCCCTCGGTGTAACCGACAAGATATTAATGTTGGAGAACGCTATTTATTCCGCCGTTTCTCCTGAAGAAGCTGCTGAGCTTATATACCAAGATGAGCAAAGAGCTAAAGAAGTAGCTGGATCACTAAAACTAACAGCAATGGACTGCATGGATCTAGATATAGTAGACCAATTGGTACCTGAACCCACACAAGGGGCTCACAAAGACCATCATGAAGCTTCAAGATTACTCAAAAGAGCCCTCTTACAAAACTTGGCGGATTTGCAGGCGGTATCCAAAAGAAGAAGGCTCAGAGCAAGGACCAAGAAATTTCGTAATATGGGTGAATATAGTTCGCGTCTTAAATCAACGATTTCGCGAGAAGTCGATTCATTGCGAGGAACTGTTTTAAGAAAAGTTAACGAACTCAATAAAGACGAAGTTGACTAGACGAAACTAAAATGCTCCACTAAAAATCCAGGACTCGCTGCGCATTCCCACCAATTATAAGGTCTTTCTCTGTTTCTGATATTAACTCGCTAGATTTTACCCAGTCGACTGGAGAGTCAAGCCCCATATCAAAAGGAAAGTCACTACCCAACATAACTCTGTCGATCCCAACACGGTTAACTAGAAATGATAGCTCTGTGTGACCATGTGTAAGACAATCATAGTAAATAGATTTTAGATAATCACTAGGTAGTTGTGAGAGATTCAGACTTGCCTCCTCTCTGACTTTGTATCCACGATCTATTCTAGGCGCGCCAAATGAGGCGTAACCACCTCCATGGGAAAAACAGAGATCTATATCAGGAAATTTATCTAAAACCCCACCTGAAATAATGCTAGATATTGCTATCGTATTCTCGAGCGGATTCCCAATGGTGTTTGCACTGTAATAACTGGTCATTCGGTCTCTTCCTGCTGGATCGTGGGGATGAAAAAACAGAAATGCCCCAAGAGCTTCTGCTGCTTCGAATACAGGCCATAGCGACTCATCGTCATAATTAATCCCATTCACATGAGTACATAGTTCAGCACCTTTCATACCAGAGGCCATCGCCCATTCCAGTTCCTGCACAGCATAATTCACATCCTGGAATGGTAGTGTGGCAAATGCAGAGAACCTATCTGGCTTCTGGGAAGCCAAATTTAAAAGTCCCTCGTTGATGGTACGGGCACTCTCTTTTCCTTCTTTGGCAGTCAGGTGGTAATTAAAAAAATAAGGAGGAGTTGATACCACCTGAATATCAATACCAATCGAATCCATGAGAGCAATCCTCTCATCCACACTTAGCCTCCAATTTGGTTCAACTGGTCCAGCAAAGCGGGCATCTGTATCAATGTAATGGGATTCATTCCTTGAAACTAAGGAGGCACCAAACCAAGAATCGCCGGCATCAGACGCCTTCCAGAACTCTTCTGGAATAACGTGACAATGTATATCTATCCTAGGTGAGGCTCTATGCGGGAACGACTCCGCCATGCTCTGAGCGTTCTCTCTCGTATGAGGTAATGTCATCTTCGTCTTCCAAGGTTAGGCCTATATCATCAAGACCGTTTAGCATGCAATGCCTGCGAAAAGGTTCCATATTGAAGTCGGCAACTATTTCTTCATTCTCATCCCAAACTCTTTGGGCTTCCAAATCGACTGTTATTCTGTAATCTGGATCATTCTCAGAATGTTCTATGATTTTTTGTACCACATCCTCCGGCAAAACCACGGGCAAGACTCCATTTTGAAAACAATTGTTATGGAATATATCCGCAAAACTAGGCGCTATGATAACTCTTATCCCAAAGTCTTGTAGAGCCCATGGAGCATGTTCACGAGAAGAGCCACATCCAAAATTGCGCCCACTAACTAATATAGAAGCATCTTTATAACCATTCTGATTCAATACAAAGTCAGGCTTTTCATTTCCCTTTTCATCGAATCGCCAATCGTTGAACAAGAACTGACCGAATCCAGTCCTTTCTACCCGTTTGAGAAATTGCTTCGGTATTATCTGGTCAGTGTCCACATTAACCCGATTCAGTGGAGCCACCCCACTATTTAAAGTCTTAAATGCTTCCATATTTATCCCCTTTTAACCTCTCCAATCCCGTACATCTACAAAATGTCCTTCTATGGCTGCTGCTGCTGCCATCGCAGGGCTAACCAGGTGAGTTCTACCACCCTTTCCTTGTCTACCCTCAAAGTTTCTATTTGAAGTTGATGCACATCTTTCGCCTGGTTTCAATATATCTGGATTCATTCCCAGGCACATCGAACACCCAGCTTCTCGCCAATCAAAACCCGCCTTCATGAATATTTGATCTAGCCCCTCATCTTCCGCTTGTCTTTTTATAGCATTGGACCCAGGCACAACCATAGCGTAAACGCTCTCATTGACCTTATTTCCTTCTGCAATTTTCGCTGCGGCCCTCAGATCATCTATCCTCGAATTAGTACATGAACCGATGAAGACTCTATCAATCTCAATATCCTCTATCCTCATTCCAGGCTCCAAGTCCATATAATCCAGTGCCCGAGTAACAGACTCTTGCTCACCAGAGTCCTCGTACTCCTGGGGAATTGGGATTCTTGCTGTAATTGGGGCCACCATTCCAGGGTTTGTTCCCCATGTTACGTGGGGTTCTAATTTCTCAGCATCCAGTACCACGACTTGATCATATTTAGCACCCTCGTCGGTTCCGAGCTTCTCCCAGGCCGCCACTGCCTTATCAAAGTCAGTTCCTTTGGGAATATTTTCTCTTCCCTTCATATATTCAAATGTTGTTGCATCAGGTGCAACCATACCTGCTCTGGCACCAGCCTCTATGCTCATATTGCATACAGTCATTCTGCCTTCCATCGAAAGTGTTCTTATTGCCTCACCCGTGTATTCGATGACATGCCCTGTGGCACCACCGATCCCAATTTTCCCAATAATACCGAGGACAACATCTTTTGCTGTCACACCAGGTGATAACTTGCCGTCAATCCGAACTTCCATTGTTTTCGGTTTGAATTGTCTCAATGTCTGAGTAGCTAAAACATGTTCCACCTCAGATGTTCCTATACCCATTGCGAAAGCGCCAAACGCTCCATGTGTAGAAGTATGACTATCCCCACAAACTATAGTTTTCCCAGGTTGTGTATATCCCTGCTCTGGTCCAATGACATGGACAATCCCTTGCAACGGGCTAAATCGATCATAAAGAGTCACTCCAAACTCATCACAATTCTTGGATAATTCATCTAGCTGCTGCTGAGCTATTGGATCCGTTATCGGTAAAGAAAGGTCCCAAGTAGGGGTGTTGTGATCGGCAACGGCGACCGTGAGATCCGTTCTTCTAACACTCCGACCGGCCATCCGCAATCCATCGAATGCCTGAGGTGAAGTTACTTCATGTACTAAGTGTAAGTCGACGTACAGAACTGTGGGCTTTCCCTCTTCTGATTTCACAACATGGGTATCCCATATCTTTTCAAACATAGTTCTAGGTGCCATTACATACTCCGTTTTCGTTACTTAAATATATATTTGGATGAATCTCAAAAATATCCATATCCAAACATAATTCGTGGGGCACTATCGATTATTGAGGCCCTTGCATCGCCATCGCGCGGTTCAAAGCATTCATATAGGCTTTGGCACTGGCCACAATGATATCTGTGTCACTACCTCTACCCACAAACGCATCTCCGTCACGCTCTATCCTGATAGTTACATCTCCCAACGCGTCTATACCTTCAGTCACAGCGTCAACTCTAAATTCAGTCAACTTGTTGTCTACGCCGAT
>CAYWYV010000067.1:0-7951 GCA_964462705.1 uncultured Dehalococcoidia bacterium | reverse complement strand
CCGGACAAACGTCCATTGGGAGTGACGAACTACTTATATCTATTAACTTCCCCAGCAATGGCGCCGGATTTGGAGCTAATTACATTAGATTCACTCCGCGGAATGAGATGGACATTGCGGTAGCGGGAGTAGGTGCCTCGGTAACTATTGAGGACGGCAAATTTACATCTGCGAGAGTAAGCTTGGCCTCAGTAGCACCCACCCCACTCTTGGTAGAGGAAGCAGGAGAGGCCCTTGTTGGACAGCCAGTCAGCGAAGGAGCAATTCAGAAGGCTGCAGATCTCGCCAAGGCCGCAGCGAAACCGATATCCGATATGAGAGGCACTGCAGACTACAGAAAACATCTTTGCGATGTTCTTACACGGCGGGCCCTCACCACAGCAGTAGAGAGAGCACAGGGAGCAAGCTAAATGCCAGGAAAAACATACGTACAAACAACGATAAACGGGGAACATGTTGATTTCCTGTGTGAACCAAGACAGAGCTTACTTGAATGCCTTAGGGACGAGATAGGTCTCACAGGCACCAAAGAGGGCTGCAACGATGGGAACTGTGGAGCTTGCACCGTCAACATAGACGGACGAATAGTCACTTCCTGCCTTGTACTCGGTGTAGAAGCAGAAGGTGCAAACATTGAAACAATCGAGGGGGTCGCGGACGGGAGTAATCTCCATCCACTGCAGCTAGCGTTCCTAGAAAATGCAGCCTTGCAGTGTGGAATCTGTACACCAGGCTTCATCATTTCATCTAAAGCACTGCTTGAACAGAATCCGAACCCGACTGAGCATGAGATAAGGTTCTGGCTTGCCAATAACCTATGCCGATGCACAGGTTATGACAAAATTGTTAGAGCAGTCCAAGACGCTGCAAAGCGACTACAGGAGGCGTAAACAGTATGACAACGGCCGACTATGAGAGAAATATGGTCCTTGCTACCGACACTGACTATAAAGTAATAGGAACAAGACCAGTCCGCCACGACGGCGCAGACAAAGTAACCGGCAGAGCGATTTATGGGGCTGACTTTGATGCCGCAGGGTTACTTCACGGAAAAATTTTGAGAAGTCCACATGCCCACGCCAAAATAGTTTCAATTGACACCAGCAAGGCGGAAAAACTGGACGGAGTTAAGGCCGTTGTTACTTCAAAAGACTTTCCAGAAGTCGGTAACCAATGGCTAAAAGACAATATGCTAGCGAGCGATAAAGTTTTGTACGTTGGTCAAGCAATCGTCGGAGTTGCGGCCTCAAATCCTCACGTTGCAGAATCGGCTCTTGGCCTTATTGACATAGAATACGAAGTACTTACGCCGGTGTTGACAACCCAGGAAGCGATGGCGCCAAACGCCTCGATACTACACGAATCTTTAACTACTGAAGAACTCGGAAAAGATACTGGGGTTGTTAGTAACGTAGCCTCTCATTCACAACATGTAAAAGGCGACATATCAAAAGGATTCGCGGAAGCTGACGTAGTTGTTGAAAGGGAATACAACACAAAAACTGTTCACCAAGGATACATAGAACCCCATAACGCTACTGCCCTCTGGAGTCCTGACGGAAGACTACACGTTTGGTGCAGTACTCAGGGATCATTTGTTGTTAGGGATAGCCTAGCTGAGTTACTTGACATGCCCGTCTCGATGGTAAGAGTAACTCCAACTGAGATTGGGGGCGGATTCGGTGGAAAGATTCCAATTTATGTGGAACCAGTGGCCGCTCTACTTTCCCGTAAAACTGGGGCTCCTGTAAAAATAGTGATGAGCCGAAAAGAAACTTTTGAAGCCTCAGGTCCGACTCCAGGATCACAAATAAAGATTAAGATTGGGGCTAAACGCGACGGTACGATCACTGCTGCATATGCATGGATGGCTATGGAAGCGGGAGCATACCCTGGATCTCCAGTGGGAGCAGCAGTTCAATGCGTGTTCTCCACCTATGATGTCGAAAACTCCACAATCGACGGGTTTGATGTGGTAGTCAATAAGCCCAAAACAGCGGCTTACCGAGCCCCTGGGGCACCCAACGCGGCTTTTGGAGCAGAACAAGCTATCAATGAACTGGCTGAAAAACTTGGAATGGATCCAATAGAACTACGCCTTAAAAACGTCGCTACAGAAGGAACTAGAAGACCTGACGGACCGGTGTTTGGCAGGATTGGAGCAAAGGAAGTGCTCGAAGCCATGCGCGATCATCCTCATTACCAGTCTGCAAAAACAGAAGGAACCGGAAGAGGAATATCCATAGGGTTTTGGTTCAACATAGGATTCGACTCAGCATGCAACATAGCTGTTAACAAAGATGGTTCAGTCAACCTGACGGAGGGCTCCACAGATATTGGAGGGTCTAGAACTTCCATCGCGATGCACGCAGCCGAGGTTCTGGGAATTCCTGTTGAAGACGTTAGACCTTCTGTTGTAGACACAGATACCATTGGATTCACTGCAGTAACCGGGGGAAGCAGAACAACTTTTGCCACTGGTTGGGCAGCATATGAAGCGGCTCAAGATGTGAAGCAACAATGTATTGATAGAGCTGCAATAATATGGGATGTCGATGCCAACAATCTTCAGATGGAAGACGGCGTCATAAGTTCCCAGAGTGACTCTGAACTCAAGATGACCTTCAAGGAATTAGCAGAGCAACTAAGTGACACAGGAGGTGGAATCTCCGGCTCAGCATCAGTGAACCCATCGGGTGTGGGGGGATCCTTTGCGGGAAACATCGCTGATGTGTCAGTAGATCCTGACACCGGAAAAACCACCGTAGAAAGATTCACGTGCGTCCAAGACGTAGGCAAAGCAATTCATCCGAGTTACGTCGAAGGCCAAATGCAGGGGGGTAGCGTCCAAGGCATTGGTTGGGCCTTGAATGAAGAATACTTCATGAACGCCGAGGGAACGATGACAAACTCTAGTCTACTGGACTACAGGATGCCAACATCCCTAGATCTTCCAATGATAGATACAGTTATAGTAGAAGTAGCAAACCCAGGACATCCATTCGGAGTCAGAGGGGTTGGAGAGGCGAACATAGTGCCCCCCACACCCGCTATAGCGAATGCTATATATGACGCGACAGGAAAGCGCATGACATCTCTACCGATGAGTCCGGGAGCTATACAATCTGCTAACGCAGAATAAATCTACATCTGTAATGGCACTTGTTTTCATACCTTCACTGATGCAGAAACTCTCCAATGGAGAGCAAAGAGTATCAGTGGAGGGTAACAATGTAAGACAGGTGATTGACAACCTAGACGAGATATTCCCTGGTTTTAAAGAACGCCTTGTGGAAGACGGAAGGGTTAAGCCTAATATAGCTGTAGCAATTGATGGGGAAATAACCCCTTTAGGCATGATAGAAAAGGTCTCGACAGACAGTGAAGTTCACTTTCTTCCGGCCATATCCGGCGGTGTATGAAGCGATCAATTAAGTAAAAAAGCCAGTCCCGAAGTATTTCAGGGCTGGCTTTTTTAGTCCCACGATGTGAGACAACTGAAATATCTGATATATAACTGATGAAACCCACGAGTCATTTTGTAGAACTAGAAGGACTCAAGTCACATTACGTGCAAATGGGCACCGGAAATAGCACCATACTTCTGATTCATGGAGATATGAGAACATCCAGAAGCTTTGATGCTTTGTCCCGAAAATTAGCTTTGACCCATACGGTCACAGCAATGGATCTTTTTGGACATGGCAATAGTGATTGGCCATTTTCTGGCTATAGATTTGTCGAACGGTCACATAACATCCAAAATTTTGTGAATAATGTTTTTGACGGACATGCTGACACAGTGGTGGCTCATTCCACAGGAGGAATTGCCTTAGCACTTTATGCTGCTCGAAAACCAAGTGCATTTAATTTCATTGTTTTAATGGAACCAATGATAACCGTGGATGAAAAATTTCAGCGAATGGTTTCAGCTCGGGAAACTCGACCCAGGACCACATGGTCAAATAAGGAAGAGCTCACCCAGGTTTTATCAAAACATGAGGTAACAAAAAAATGGACATCAGAGGTTATCAAGGACGTTGTTGAACACGAGACATTTATAAATGAAGATGGCCGGCTTGACATGAAATGGGCAACGCAGACTCTGAGTTGGAAAGATCGAGATGGTGACTACTTTGACTTGCTCCCAACCCTGCAAAAATTAAAGGTTCCAACACTTTTTATGGCCAGTGAGGATAGACAAAGCGTATTTCAACCTGTCAAGGAACTCTCGCGGATCAAAAACAATATTCACTTCTGCACTGTCATGAACACTGGCCATAACATGTATATGGAACGTCCACGGGCAACCGCTACTCTTATAAAAACCCTTCAATCCGGACAACCTATTCCAGAAGAAATTTAGATGGAAGGTAACCCGTATGACAATTCTGACGGAGTATTTCCCCTAGAACTATATCCAACCCTGGTACCTTTCCATGGATGAGCTCTTGCAACTTCCTCATTTATGTCTGCCCCCCAACCTGGTCCAGCTGGAACCGTCATATAACCATCGATAATTTCGGGCTTAGAAGTTGTCAACTCGTCTTTCCATGGTACATCGTCTATATCAATTTCCATGATTCTAATATTTGGTAAAGAGGCACAAAGAGAAGCACTCACAAAAGTAGATAGATGGCTATAATAATTGTGAGGAGCCACGTTATGCTGAAAAACCTCGGCCAAATCTCCCACTTTCTTGGATTGGCTGAACCCATTCCAGGGCACGTCAATCATGAACATATCCGCAGCATGTTGTTGAAAATAAGGTAAATAATCCCTCATGTAAAAAAGATTTTCACCTGTACATATCCTAGTAGTAGTTGAGTCTTTTATTTGTCTTATACTCTCAGGTTGATACATATCTATCTCTAACCAGAGCATATCAAACTGTTCCAATACTTGAGCTATTCTGAGACACGCCTCGGTTTTGAAATTGAAGTTAATATCAAGGTTTATATCAACGTCAGGACCAACTGCATCTCTAAATGTACCGATCAACTTCTCCACATGGCGAAGCACACCTTTAGTGACCACCTGGTCGGTACTACCTTTGCCTCCTCCAAATCCGCCACCAAAATGTACGGGGGTATCGCCAGGACCAATAATATTCGTTTTTAGAGCTGTAAATCCCCGTTCAACTACTTCTTTACCTAAATTAGTAATATCATCCCACGTCCTAAGAGCTGGTACTCCAATAAGTTCATTATTCCCAACTCGAGAAGTCCCGCAGTGAGACCAGTACACACGTTGTCTTTCACGAGTTTGACCCCCAAAAAGCTCTGGAACTGAAATCCCAAGGCTTTTGGCTTTGATATCTATGAAGGCGCAATCCAACCCCGCAAGAGCCTTTGCCGCAATTCCTCCCGGGCTTTGGCGGGTGGCCCTAAACATATCCCAAAATCTCATCTCAAATTCCCGAGGATCAGTTCCTATCAAAACAGGTTTCAAATCCTCTATTGTGCCCGCAACTCCATTTGGCGATCGCCCGTCACTACATTCACCCCACCCAGTTATACCCTCGTCAGTCTCCACTTTAACGAATCCCCAAGGTCTCCAACCAGCATCAACGATAAAGTTTTCTATATTAGTAATTTTCATTTATGACATCCTGCAAAATTTATTATCTAGAGATGAATGGTCACTCAACTATTGGATAATTATAGTTCTCCCTCAAAATTCTTTTCAAAACCTTGCCAAGTGGATTTCTTGGTAGTTCATCCACAACCACAACTGACTCGGGTTTCTTAAAACTGGATAGCCGAGATCTGCAATACTCAATCACCTCAGAACCATCTATCGTCTCTCCTGACTTGGCGACCACGATAGCCCGGACTCGCTCCCCCCAATCTAGATCAGGCACACCAATGATGGCCGCCTCGTCAATAGCTGGATGAGAATGCAGAACCTGCTCTACCTCTTCCGGAGAAACCATTTCCCCTCCCCTCTTGCAAGTTTATCTAGGTCAAAAGGATCTTCAGGATAAAAAGATATATCCATCCTCGTCAAAATAGCCAAGGTCTCCGGTGTAAAGCCATCCTCCCCTGAGAGCTTCAGCGGTGGCCTGTTCTTGCTTCCAATACCCCTTCATCAGGCGTGATCCTCTCGCAACTATTTCCCCTGTTTCCCCTAACCCAACCTGATTTCCCTCATCGCTCACAATCCTAACTTCCACATCCTCTAATGGTTTCCCAATAGAAGTTAACCTCTTTAATTTCACTTCTATTTCTTCATCAGAGCCCTCCAAGATATGATCCTCGGGAGGCAACATCGTTATAGTGGCGGCGGTCTCAGTTTGCCCGAAAGCATTTATAAAAAATGTCCCAGGCAACATCGCTATCGCATGACGTATAACTTCTAATGGCATTGGGGCTGCCCCATAGGTAATAACTTCAAGGCTTGATAAGTCATGGTTTTGAAATTCCTGATGGTCCAAAATCATCTTCAACATAGTGGGTACCATCATTGCCCTATTGGCTTTTTCCTGTTCCACCAAAGTCATCCATTCAACAGGTTCAAACTGTCTTTGAATAATCAGGGTTCTACCGCCGTATATGGCAGCCATAACCGCCTGTACACCTGCGATGTGGTAAAGAGGAACCGTTAATATATTCTTCTCCTCCACTTCCATGTCAGGTGGGGAAACGTTGCTGAGTATATAAGAAGAAAAGCTATCATGGCTCAACATCACACCCTTGGGAAAGCCAGTAGTCCCAGCTGTGAACATTAGCATTGTCAAATCATCATCGTCTGACTCAGGAAACATTTCGTCGTCAAGAGCTGAACTAACTATCTGCTCATATGTGCTCCAACCCTCGGCAGCTCCGTCTATCACGATTAACTCTTTTAAGCTCTCCACTTTAGTCGATATACGCTCAATCATGTCCGTATATCGGGATCCAGCAAGCAAGACGGTAGGGGATGAATCGTTTAGCATATATTCGAGTTCCGACTCAGTGGCCCTAAAATTTATCGGGACATATATTGCGTCTAATTTAGCAGCGGCAAAATATGCCTCAATATGTTCATTGCAATTAACCTCCATAGTAGCAATTCGGTCACCACTATTTACACCCATATCCCTAAGTGCATTTGCAAGTCTAACCACCCTCACCGCTAAATCAGAATAGGTAATTCTCCTCCCATCAAAAATAATCGCAGTCCGATCCGGTACAATTAAAGACGTTATATTTAAAAACTCAGATGTATTCATCCCTGAGTAAAACTCCCCTTATAAAATCCAACGAGTAATTTAACATCTGTCAAGAAGTATCGCCAAGTTTCTCGCTTATCCATTACCAGACAGATACCTGACAGAACTTTCCCACAGCCGAGCAAGAACCTATCATGAAAACTGATCATAACCCATCTGATTAAACTAATGTAAAGATTTAAGTAAAGCCTCACAATCCAGTTTGTTATACCCTATTGCTCAAGCAGGTCGTTGACAGGGAACCAGCCTGCTTTGCTAACATGGATGTTGGATTTACGTGAAATTTAGGAGGATCTACCTTGGCTAACGACGAAACTACTAAACTTATGACTCTTGTCGGAATCTACACATCACCTGACAAAGAGAACAAGATCCTAGGCACCATGAAGCAGAAAGATAAAACCCCAGAGGCCGCGAGAGAATTAGACAGATTCGTTAAACATTTTCGAGAACTAAAACTTGACCTGCCAGCAATAAGCCCTTCTCAAATTGGCTCGTACGCTGAGGATGCGTGTAAAAATAGTAGCGCTCCGGAGGCCCTAGAAGGACTTCAGGCTGTCAGAAAGTTTTTAAAATTTGCCTTTGACCAAGAGGGCACACAAGTAAATCTATCAACTCATTTTCGAATTAGAAGGCCAAGAACTTCGCTAGACTCCAAGGGAGATGAGGGACTCAACCGTGGTCAGCAGATGACTCAAGAAGGTTACAACCAATTGGTAACCGAAAAGTCAGGTTTGG
>CAYWYV010000066.1:0-8216 GCA_964462705.1 uncultured Dehalococcoidia bacterium | reverse complement strand
TAAAGTGCCAAACTCTGTATCGTCGTATCTATTTGATTTCGAGCGCATGTAACT
Organism: uncultured Dehalococcoidia bacterium; assembly: GCA_964462705.1. Classification (GTDB taxonomy): domain Bacteria; phylum Chloroflexota; class Dehalococcoidia; order Lucifugimonadales; family UBA826. The sequence goes on along the minus strand of CAYWYV010000066.1, from coordinate 8,162 downwards.
AATGACCTGTCTCTGAACTACGAGATCGAGATACCTCCTCAGGGGAGAACTGGCTTGCACATAATTTTCTACCCCCAGACCACAATGGATTCCCCCTGTTGTGGATAACTTTGCCGGTCGTAAAAGCTTTCCGATTGAATGCCACTTAAAAGGGCCCTCAGGCATTTCCAATGGGAGAGAGTCTTCAGGGTCACTTTGGATTCGGAATGGGACGGGGATGCGATTATCAGCACAATATGTTCCTATCAGAGTGTTGTATACGATCATTAGTTCAGCCACCATTGATCTTGATGGAGAATTTCTTTGCAGTACTTTTACGTCAATATTTTTATCTTCTGAAACTGTGATGCTTAATTCTGGCCTGTTGAGAGCGAAAGCGCCTTTTCGAATTCGAGCGGTTTCATGACATTGCATCGACTCTCGTACGTGAGAAAACGTAAGATGTAAGGGGTCATCTTGATCCGAGAGGATTTTGTCTGCTTGCCGATAACTTAAAGACTTGTCACTTTTTATTTTTGCGTGATGAATAGTCCAGTCGAAACATGATTCACCAGTGGTCGCATCGAGTTTTATAGACAAACATCGTCTATTTTGTTCAGGGTCTAGGCTTCCTAGTCCTTCACTTATTTCTGATGGAAGCATTGGGAGAATTATATCTGGGGTGTATAAGGTAGCAGCTCTCGAAGATGCTTCTAAGTCTATTTCGCAGTTTTCGGGAATTAGTGAGCGAATGTCAGTTACATGTATCCATATGGTGTCATTTACCACAGAAAATGCATCGTCCCTATCGGTGGTGCTTTCGTCGTCTATCGTAAAGGTATCTAGTCCAGTTAAGTCGAGGATATCTTCTTCTGAAGTGGAATAGTCCTTCAGGCAACTGGCTTCAAGTAAAACTCTGTTATCAAATGTTTTTGGTATTTCTGCTATATCTATCTCGCGAGGATAGTTTATGTCTAGGACGCCGCACTCTATTAGCTTGTTGTAAGCGTAAATTTGAATTGACTCGTTAGATCCAGATCTAATTTGTGACAATAGTCCTATGGCCCTGCCACTCCGGTTATATCTGTCCCCGTGAATTGCATATTCGCGTATATGGTTCAATTCGGATTCTTGATCCTTTGTTAGATTTAAGGACAGCTTACCTTTATCAATAGTTGTCAGGAGATCCGAAATTTCTTTTTGCCTTTTACACTCCTTTGACCTTTTTTCCATTCGGGTTTCGATTGCTACTTCTGTGTGGCAACCGAATCCTCCATCGCTTGAATAAAAGTAGGTGGAATCTTCTTCGATACTTAATAAAACAGCAGCAATAGAATAGGGATTGCTATCTAGACCGCAAGCTTCCGCTATATGCGCGGATGAGACGATATCTTCATTCCCCGACAGAGATTTCCACGCACTTTCTAAATCTATTTCATCCATTAAAGCTCGTGATCGCTCACTAAAATGGACAACTTCCTCGTGAGAGTTACAGGTCGTACCTGTTTTCAGTAAAACCCGATTTAACGGTAGTTTAGCTTCTTTGTTACGACCTATCTTGACGCGGATTCTTTTCCCATTTGAGTTTTCCGACAATAACTCACAAAATGATGTTTGATTGCCAAGTTGTACAAGAATTATCTCGCCCATCAGTACTTGAGATCCGTAACCTTTGGCAGAACTTCCGTAGCCAGTAGGTCCATGGATTTTTGCCATTTATCTAAGGGAGACCACTCATGTCCCATCGCAAGCAACACTCCGAAGCCCCCGACCTCTTGGTGTAGGTCTCGAATTTTTGTGGCAACCTCGTCTGGGTCACCTACTATCCAGACGTTTTCCATGACATACTCGGGCGTCACTTCGCTGTCAGGCATACTTTGGTCCCTTTTGTACAAACCGAGCATGTCTAATTTAGACATTAATCGATGGAAATAATTGTCGAAATCTCTCCTAAGAATTCCATTCAGTGCTTCTTCCCTTGCAGCTGTTCCATCTTCTGCCACAAATATTTCCCTGGCTATTCTCCAGTCTGAACGATTGGGTTCGTTTTTAGTTTTGGTTGCTCCTAGTTCTACCGCTTCCCAATGTCCAGCCAGAGTATTACTGGGAACAAGATTGATGCTCATTGGAATCCAACCCCGCTCACCTGCCATGGTGAGTGTCTCTGACTTAGGAGAGACACCAGCCACTCCAATAGGGGGATGGGGTTTTTGATATGGGGTTAGATGAAACCTCAGCCCAATTTCCTCATCAGGTTCCGGAATCGTGAAATCCCAATAGTCACTTTTGTACCTTCCAGGTTTGGGGTCTTCCCAAAGCTGGAGGACAAGTTCCACTGACTCCTTTGCCATATTCCTATGATCACTTTTTGAAGGATCGAATCCAAATACCTCAAAATCCCCAGGAAACCCTCCGGATCCTATTCCCCATTGGAAACGTCCATGCGCAAGATGATCGAGCTGAGCTATCCTGTGGGCTATCATGAATGGGTTGTGATTGGGCATACATGTCACGCCAGTGCCCAAAACTATGTTTTCAGTCATAGCAAGGGCTTTTGCAATGAAAAGATCCGGCGCAGGTATGTTTTCCCACTGGGCTGTGAAGTGCTCTCCAATCCACGCTTCCTTATAACCAAGTTTGTCTAGGAATACCAGCTGCTCTAGATCTTCATCCATCGTTTTGGTGATATCTGATCCAGGTGGGTGTAGAGGCATTGTGAAATAACCTAGTTTCATCATTTTCTCCCTGATAAACATTCTCTTATACGGACAAGTGCGAACTTATCACGGTTGTTATGGCAGTATATGACAGGGTTAAAATCACCTCAAGAAAGGTTTCATCATGTCAATAGATTCAAATAACTATATAAATGCATATCCCGTTGGAAAGAGGGCGCTTGATATTCTCAGGCTTCTTGGAGGATGTCCTGCCACGTCATTTCACGAACGGCTTGTTTCACGTCGTATCGTGGATATCCTGGATGCTTCAAAAATTGACTATCGAGTCGACATGTACGGGAACATCATTGCCAGCGTGGACGGCAATTTAGAAGCAGAATCTGAAAGCTTACCTATAGCATTTGTGGCCCACATGGATCACCCAGGGTTTGAAGTGGTTAGGTACGAAGAGGAATTGCCCATTGCAACTTCATTGGGGGGAGTTCCGTTGGCTTCTATAACTAAGGGAGCGAATGCTTTTTACTTTGACGAAAAAGGGAATAGATTCAAATGTGAATTAGAACCAATACCTGGGGATCAAAATGAACTATTGGTTAAATCTTCCGTTCTGCCTCCGGTGGGTGCGCCAATTGTATTTGCACTGGATGACTTCAGCATTTCAGATGACATGTTGAGAATGAGGGCTATGGATGACTTGGCTGGATGTGCCGCCATAATTGCGTCATTAGAGGAGTTAAAAATCAACCCTTCCGCCAGTAAGGTGTATGGAGTATTTACCCGTGCCGAAGAAGTGGGGTTGATTGGGGCACGCCTGCTTTCGTTGGAAAAAACATTACCTCAGAACACCTTCGTGGTGTCGGTTGAGACGAGTTCTATTATTCCGGGTGTTACCCAAGGAGAAGGGCCTGTCATTAGAACTGGAGATGCGTCTTATACATTCAATTCCGAAGCAGAACAAATCCTCATTATGGGGAGAGAAGCCATTAAATCCTTTGATTCTGATTATAAATGTCAACGTCAGCTTATGAGTGCAGGATCCTGCGAAGCAAGTGCATTTGCTGTGAATGGGTACCGTACTACAGGGATAGCCTTTCCTCTTGGTAATTGGCATAACGCAACAACAACTATTCGAGATCCTAATGGAGGAGTGGGAGACGAATTCATTTCAGTCTACGATTTCATAGGCGGTGTTCGTCTCATAGAATCTTCCGCAAGGAATGTGGCAACCAGAAATAACTCCCCTCTGCCATCTCGTTATAGAACGGTGCCGGAAGAGCAAAAATTGAGACTAACCAGTACTTCTGATTAAGTTGGTTCACTCCTATCCCAATCATCTAGGGTCCAGTAACCAACTTTGGGAAGGTCAACAACAATTCGCAGACCCTGTGCTTTTTTTAATCTCTGGATGTTGTATAGATGGGTGATCTCCTCAAAGTAGATATGTCTCATAGTGGCTTCCAGTGACATGGTTCCAGCGGCCATTTCACTTTTCTGAGGATTTCCTTCAATTGTCACTCCTCTGGGATGCGCCCGTGACATGGACAACCACTGAGGAGTCGGGTCCCTACGAATGGACCGTTCTCTCAAAAACTTGATGGTTTTCTCTGATATAACTCTGTTCGCTATTTCTATGCATTGACCTAGCATTTTCATGATGTCAGCAATCTCATAGAATATTTCATCATCCAGTCTTCGATCCGAAGGTGAGTCAACAATAGGAGTCAAGTTCCCCAGACCATGATCTTCATCTGGGAAGGTTTCATGACCCCAGCGGGCAACCAGCCAACGAGGTATTAAAGATGCCATGTGACTTAGCTGAATCCTAATGCTCCATTTTGACCAACCCCAGCACTCTGATGTGAAATCGAGCTGAGCGTCATCTAGTCCGTCCACTTCTGACGAAATCAGAGCATAGAGGCTTTCAAACTCTGGGAATAACTCTATTCCAAGGCTGGAGTCAGATATTTCTGTCATTCATTAATCCCTATACCTTTCAAGTGCTCTGTTGAGATGAGCCATTGACAGGTTTCCCCCGCTGGCGATCAGAACCACCTTTTTACCCTGTAATTTATCCTTTATCTTGATGCCAGCAGCCAGACTGGCTGCTCCTGCGTGTTCGACTAGGTTGCGTGTGTGCTCAAGGTACATTAAAACGGCATCTTCCATTTCCTCGTCACTTACCAAGATGAAGTCATCTAATAAATCCCTAAGCATGGTCAATGCTGGTTCGTAAGCAGTGTCAGTAGCCAATCCTTCCGCTATGCTGTTCATTTTCGCCGACTTCAGAGAACCTGTATTCCAAGAATCATAAACTGCTGGTGCGGAATTGCCCTGGACACCAATGATTTCTATTTTAGGATTTACACTTTTCGCAACTATTGCTGTTGAGGAAGCTCCACTTCCACCACCGACTGGCACAATAATCGTATCCACGTCGGGAAGATCCTCTAGTATTTCAAGAGTGTATGTGCCAACCCCCTGGTAAAGTAGAGTGTCTTTAACAGCATGAATATACCGGTACCCTTTTTCTTTAGACAGCTCAATAATGTAGTCGTTTGCTACACCAAAATGAGGTCCGTGTTCGATAACAGTGGCTCCCATATTACGCATTGATTGCACTTTACCTGGATTGGCTCCTTGAGGTACAGCAACATAGCATTTTGCCCCGAAAATGCTTGCTGCGTACGCAATTGATTGACCATGATTTCCACTTGAAGCCGTGGCTATACCTCTATCCAGATCCTCTCTGCTCATCTGAGACAACATGTTTACGCCACCACGGACCTTAAAAGCTCCAAGCTTCTGGTGGTTTTCATGTTTTACGTATGTTTCTGTGCCGAGAAAATTCTCAAGTGCCAAGTGTCTGTGAAGAGGGGTTCTAACGATGAAAGGGGAAATTCTTATTTTTGCAGAGAGTACATCAGTAAGAGATATCCATTGGCTGTGGTCTTTCACATCGTTCTCCTTATTGTCTAGTCAGAATAAAGAACCATTATCCCAGAGCGTACCCCAAAGGTGGAGCCCGAGCACGGATTGTAATCTACATGCTAGAATGCGCCGAGCTACATTTGAGGTCATTGGAAAGCTTTTCCAGCCTTGTTATTCTGGGAGAAATTATGGTTGATAGAAGTTACGATTTAGCGGTTATAGGTGGTGGCATAATCGGCTTGGCCACTGCAATGAAGTTGACGGCAGATTACCCGTCTCTCAAGGTGGCCGTTTTAGAGAAAGAAGACAAGGTGGCCGAGCATCAGACAGGACATAATAGTGGTGTTATACACGCTGGTATTTATTATGCGCCGGGTTCCCAGAAAGCTAATTTCTGCTCAACAGGTGGAAAATTGCTAAGAGATTTTTGTGACGCGCGGGGTATCGAGTATGACATGTGCGGGAAACTTATAGTGGCTGTGACTGACGATGAGATACCCCGGTTGGAGGAGTTATACAGACGTGGCACTGAAAATGGTGCAGAGGGCCTGAGAATGGTAGGTAAAGAAGAAATTGCCGAGATTGAACCTCACTCGGCGGGGGTGAAGGCGATCCTTTCGCCTAACACCGGAATAATTGATTATCAGGAAGTTTCTCAAGCCTATGCCAGTGAGCTTGGTGAAAATGGGGGAGACCTACTCACTGGCGCACAAGTGAGGTCAATGGAGAGAAGGGACGGGTTGGTTTACCTGGACACGACTGTTGGAACTATCTCAGCAAAATATATACTTAACTGTGCCGGGCTTCACGCAGACACAGTCGCGAAAATGATGGGAGTCGATATAGGGGTTCGTATTATTCCGTTCAGGGGGGAATATTTTTCGCTTATTCCTTCTAAGGCTCACATGGTGAAAGGCCTCATATATCCTGTACCTAACCCTGATTTACCATTCCTTGGCGTTCATTTTACTAGGCGGGTAAATGGAAGTGTCGAGGCCGGCCCCAATGCAGTATTTGCGTTGGCAAGAGAGGGGTATAGCAAAACAAGTTTTAGCTTTAGAGACACTTTTGGCACTTTGGCATATCCTGGTTTTTGGAAGATGTCAGCCAAATATTGGAAAGTTGGGTTTAATGAACAGTACAGATCCGCAGTAAAGGGTGTTTTTGTTAAATCATTGCAGACGCTTATGCCTGAGATAACTGGGGATGATCTTGGTGATCCGGGAGCCGGGGTACGAGCTCAAGCTGTAGATCGTAATGGCCAGCTTTTGCAAGACTTCAGTATCGCGGAAACTGAAAATGCTATACACGTTCTTAATGCACCTTCCCCTGGAGCCACATCGTCTCTTTCTATTAGCAATTACATTGTCGATATTGCAGAAAAGTCTTTTGGTTTGGATGCTGCCTAGCACCCATAGTGATTAGGGAGGACGGGTTATGAAAATCGCATATGCGTTTCGCAGAAGCACTGTTTATCCATACGAAGCTGGTGATCGGTGGCTGCTTATGCCAGAACCAGCCCTTACTAATTTTTTGACCAAGGTCAAAGAGATTGGATTCGATGGTATTGAATTGGGATATGAAGTGTTTGGTGGCGATGAAGCCACGAAAAGCTCAGTAAAAGAAATTAGAAAGAGGCTTGATGATGCCGGGACACCATGTGTAGCTATGAGGGCGGGTGGCGTTTTGTGTACCCCAATTGAAGGGGAAGTAAATAGGGATAAGCTGTATAAATCTATTGAGATAGCTGAGTGGCTCGAAGTAGACATAGTTAATAGTGCTCTTTCAGGACCAGCTAGAAACAAAACACTTGGTCCAACTGTTCCTGGTTTGGCTATACAGCCAGGGTCTAGCCAACTGGCTTCCCATCAGGATTTTGAGCGCACTGCTGAGATTCTCCACGAAGCTGGGAAAAGGGCTAGTGATATTGGTGCAATAGTGACTGTTGAGGTTCACCAACATTCCATCGCAGACAATAGCAAGTCAACTCTAAAGCTTCTTGAGATGACTGATAGTCCTAATGTATTCGCTAATCCTGACTTAGGCAATATTTTGTGGCATTATGATGAGCCAGAAGAGACTATGGAAGAGGCTATAAGTGCCCTGGCTCCGCATTCTAAATACTGGCATTGCAAGAGTCTTCAACGGGTAAACATTCCCGAGCATGATAGGACGCACTTTCTTCGGGTTCCTATTCCAGATGGGGATATTGACTATAGATTCGCAATAAATTCTATGGTCGACGCTGGTTATGACGGATATTTTGCTCTCGAAGGAACCCAAACCGGAGACCACATTTCTAAAGATGCACGGAGTGTGGCTTATGTTCGGCAAATATTGAGCGAAGTAACTGATGGTGCTCCAATAAGGCCTATTTAAAACTGGTTTGCGAATAAATTGTTATTGACGCCTGATTAGTGCTGAAGTACCATGTATGTCTGTCGCGTCTTTGGCGTGACTTTTTTTGGGATTCATCCCATAGCACCTTAACAGCTGAATAGTAGATGGAAACCGTTAAATACTTAGAGTTTGATCCTGGCTCAGGACGAACGCTGGCGGTGCGCCTAATGCATGCAA
>CAYWYV010000065.1:0-8400 GCA_964462705.1 uncultured Dehalococcoidia bacterium | reverse complement strand
CTGAAGTACCTCTTCATCGAAGTTTTCGCTAGTGATTTCTATCGGTGCTGACATGGTTTTCTCCTAATTTGAAACAAGCTAAACCCTTGTATCTAGATTATGACATGTATCTGTTTCTAACATCCACTTCAATCTCTTTTTTTCCAGTAGTCTATAAAATCAACCGGGATATACTCAATTTCATCCCAAAACAGTGTCCCCAAGATCACTCCCTTAGGAACATCAAAAACCATATAACCTTCGACCTGTGTTTGCCTTGCCAATTCAACATCACCCCATAATATTGGAGAAATATCCTTCACAGTGGGGCTTTCCTCCAAAGCCGTACTAACTGAACGCGCCTTGGAAATAGGGTCAATAGCAGGAAATCTTCGACTTCGCCTGTCCCCTATTTTTGCCGCTTCAGTATCAACCAAAAGAGGTATGACTGTACTAGTCCTATTTACTATGGTGGGCTTCATAACGACCAATTGCCTATTTGAAGCACTTGGAGTGATTACCCTGGTTTTCCCGTCCGTACCCATGTAGAACGCCGAGTCAACTATCACGGGGAACCCTGTATGAATTTCAATATTCCTACCGGCTACTGACCGATTGTCTGGCTCACTGTTGCACGCAAAAGTAAACACTGAAGTTACAGTAATGCAACCGATAAAAAACAAAGATAAAACGCTTGGTATTTTCAATCTATTTAACAATTCAACACTTCCGAATAATATCCAGCAGTCACAACTGACATTAAGAACTAGTCAGTGATGGCATAGACCTGAGTTTATATACAAGATCAATTAATGTTTCCAGCAAATAGTCTACATCTTCTTCCGTATTGTCTCTTCCCAATGTGATACGAAGTGTGCCTTGTGCTTGCTCCGCCGACCTACCTAGCGCGAGAAGCACATGAGAGGGCTCTAAAGAAGCTGATGAGCAAGCACTTCCGCTTGATGCACAGATGCCCTTCAAATCAAGTCCAAGTAATATTGGCTCTCCTTCCACACCTTCAACCGACACGCTTACATTATTCGGCAATCTATCTACATCGTGCCCATTAAAAACAACGCCCTTAATTTCACTTGATAGCGTTCTGACAATTTTGTTTCGTAGGTTATGTAATTTACTTTTATTTTCCTCTATCTCGTACATAGAAAGTTTCAATGCCGTTGCCATCCCCACTATCCCTGCCACATTTTCAGTCCCAGATCTACGTTGGCGTTCTTGTCCGCCTCCCATCATGAGAGGTTCAAATGGGGTCCCCCTCCTAATAAACAAGCCCCCTACCCCTCGAGGGCCATGGAACTTATGGGCCGACATACTTAACATATGAACAGCTGAAAGTTCGGACAAATCGACGGGCACATGACCAAGAGCCTGCACAGCATCAGTATGGAATAGGATTGTTCTTTCATCTCTCCTGGAAACGGACTGAATAGATTCTGAAAGTTCTGCAATCGGCTGTATCGTTCCAATCTCATTGTTCGCCATCATAATACTAACCAATATCGTTTCTGAGGTTACTGCGTTCAATAGGTCGGATTCGCTAACAAGACCATATTGATCCACCGGAAGATAAGTAACCTCAAAGCCAAATTGCTCCATTTGGTGGCATGTATGCAAAACAGCATGGTGCTCTATGGAGGACGTAATGATATGCCTTCCAAGATGTCTCATGGCCATGGCACCACCTTTAATAGCAGCGTTGTCTGACTCAGTTCCTCCGCTAGTAAAGGTTAGTTCGCTAGAACGCGCTCCAATCAGGTTTGCAACCGTACGCCGTGACCTATCGACTGCGTTCCGAGCTTCCTGGGCCAGTGTATACAGGCTAGATGGATTTCCAAAACTACCCTGAAGGTAGGGAAGCATATCTTCCAAGGCTTCAGACCTAAGGGGTGTAGTTGCCGCGTGGTCCATATAGACCAATTTTTCGGAATCACCGTTCATTGGCTACTCAATTTCATTAATTATTGTTGATCTCTTAAAACACATTCCAGCCCTATCATCACAACCACAATAAACCTCATTTCACAGAGTTAGTTCACTTTCAGATTATTATATAAAGCACCATATTATTTAATACCTCACTCATTATCCGTCAATGACAATCTCTCACTAAGCATACCCTCTTCCGCCTCATCATCGGTTAAATATTCAATACCTCTTTCTATCAAATTGGAGCTAATTCTTTGAACTCCAAACAGTTTTGACACCTCCTGTTGCGCCTTATCAGAATCAAACCATTTACAGGAAAAAATATCTACATTTAGATAATTGCGTTGTGGAAATGTATGCACGCTTATATGGCTTTCAGCAATCAATACTACCCCTGAAATCCCCCAATCATCCTCCTTGGAACCCTTATAGCTAACCACATTAGGAGGGGATATTACCGTCATACCCAGTTTTGAAGGATACGTCTCCAGAAATCTTTTAACTCTGGTCTGATCCCACAAAAGTTTCCTATCGGCTGTATAGCCATCTATTATTAAATGCATACTACTAAAATCATAGTGTTAAAATATTTGAGTCGTTTCTTATGAATGAATAATACAAATTTGCGATCCTTATAACTATTGAACTACGAAAGCTGTTGATTTACTATTCTTCAGTTGTAATAAAGGTTCCTTGATACCTTATATCGCAACAACTGCATCACGTTACATCAATCGCAACCATTAAATATTGAATTAAAGCCATTGATAGAAGTATCTGACATAACAAAGTACTATGGCGATTTTCCAGCAGTCACTGGTCTCACGTTTTCAGTGGAAAAAGGAGAGATCTTAGGATTTTTAGGGCCAAATGGCGCCGGCAAATCTACCACGATGAAAATACTGACTGGATTTATGCCTCCTACTAGCGGCTCTGCCACAATAGCGGGATTTGATATCGTTGAAGAGTCCTTAAACGCTCGAAAACACATAGGATATCTCCCTGAGACTGTCCCTTTGTATCTCGATATGACTGTCTCCGACTATCTCTCATTCATGGGTACTATTCGTGGCATGAACGGAAGCGAAATAGACAGGCGCCGTTCCGACGTAATTGAACTATGTCATCTTGAAGAATACTCTTCGACCATTATAGGTAAATTGTCCAAAGGATTCAGGCAAAGAGTCGGCATATCTCAGGCAATACTTCATGAGCCTGATGTTCTTATCCTAGACGAACCGACCATCGGTATTGATCCGATACAGGTGGTTGAAACCCGGCAACTTATAAAAGATTTGGGAAACGAACACACTCTCATATTAAGCTCCCATATTCTGCCAGAGGTTTCTCTGATTTGCGATCGGATAATAATTATTCATGAAGGCCAGATAGTCGCTGTAGACGAACCGGATAACTTGGGCACTAATTTGTCTGGTGTGGAAAGAGTTGAGCTTGAAGTAAAGGGCCCTAACAGGGAAATAATGCCTGTGCTGGAATCAGTCGATGGGGTTCAAGAAATCAGTCGGGACACTTCCACAGGTGGAGCCTTCCACAGATACCAAGTTACTGTAGACCTCGGAAAGGATATTCGATCGGACCTAGCAACAGCAGTAATTGAAAATCAATGGGAATTACTTAAGCTGCAGTCTTTGGGTATGACCTTGGAAGAGATTTTCCTTCGACTAACCATTGAGGAGCAACAGCTCAACCCAACTACCGTGCCGGAAACACTTGAATGAATAATCTATTAGCAATAACGGCCAAGGAAACAAGAGCATATTTCGCTATGCCGTCGGCTTATGTCGTTGGAGCAATGTTCCTTGTTCTTACTGGGGTCTTTTTCGTCTTTGATATCTCAAGTCCCTTCGCTGAGGCGGGAGTAAGAGGCCTAGTAGATTGGGCGAGCTTTTTTACCATATTCCTAGCCCCTCTTCTCACGATGCGACTGCTAGCAGAAGAACAAAAACTCGGAACCCTTGAATTGCTTCTCACCTCGCCTGTCAGGGAATGGGAAGTGGTTTTAGGAAAATATATTGCTAGCCTAGCCATGCTACTAGCGATCCAATTTGTAACTCTCTACTACGTCCTCATGATTTATGTGTTTGGAGATCCGGATTCCGGTCCGGTGTTGAGTAGTTACTTGGGATTGATACTCCACGGTGCTGCAGCATTAGCAATTGGACTCCTCGGCTCTTCATTATCTGGCAACCAGATTGTTGCAGCTGTAGTTGGGACAGCAGTATTACTGTTCTTCACCTTCATAGACAGAGTTTCATCCCTTGTTGAGGGAGCACCTGGTGGATTCCTAAATGCTATTTCCATGGATGGGCGCCTTTCTGACTTTACCAGAGGAGTGATAGATACCAGCCATATTATTTACTTCCTTAGTTTGATAGCCATATTCGTATTTCTCACGATTAGATCCTTAGAAACCCGAAGGTGGCGCTAGATGTCATCCCAGCCGGAACAAACTGAAGAATCCTATTCCAGTATCCTACTCAGTTCGATCAAATCGCCAGGATTCTGGAGTGTGGTTACCGGTGGTGGTGGAATCGCTGCCCTTGTCATCGGTGGAGCCATAAATTTAGCTTTTGACTCTCTCTCGTCCCTCTCGCTAATAGTTTTGTTAATTGGAGCCATTCTGATCTTTTTGGCTATCGTTTTGTCTCCAAGAGCTGTTGCTATTTTTCTTGTTGGACGCAGGGGTCGTTATGGAACAAACGTAGCCATAATGACAATTGCTTTCTTCGTTATACTTTTGGTGGTGAACTTCTTGGTCTACCAAAGCCCCACCAGAATAGATACAACCGCGACTAGAATATTCACATTATCACCCCAGACTATTCGTATCCTTGATGAGATGTCCTCGCCAGTCATGGCGAATGCTTTCTTCGTTGAAAACCAAACTTCTGACGCAGCAAGGCAACAGGCTGAGGACCTATTAAATGAATTTCAACGAAGATCAGACAATTTCAGCTACAGATTCATAGACCCAGAATTAAACAGAACTCAAGCCTTGAAATATGATGTCCGGACTTATCCTTCGATAGTATTTGAAGACGCAGAAAGTGGAAAACTCCAAGGAATAATGAGATTCACTGAACAGGAGTTCGTCACAGGTATCTTGGTTGCCTCAGACGTCCAACAAAAAAAGGTGCGAGTTCTCATCGGGCATGGTGAAGCCTCTCAAACAGACAGGGCTGACACGGGCCTAGATTTTGCGATAGAGGGCATGCAACGAGACAACTACAGAGTTTTGCCACTCAACCTCAAACAGGTTGGAGAAGTTCCTGAAGACACAGCGGTGCTCATCATAGCTGGCCCTGATAAAGACATCGACGACACCGAATTCGAGGCTCTCACAAAATATGTAACCACAGGAGGGCACATACTAGCACTGTATGACCCTGGAGTGCCTGATGGGTTTAACGTGATGTTAGCCACTTACGGACTGGCAATAGGAAATCAACCAGTGGCTGATGCTGTTAGCAATGTTGGAGGCGAAATGCTTACTCCTATGTTGCAAAAGGCCAACGGCCAACTATACGGAAGTAATAGCAGTGGGATCGGAATAGCTGATGAGATAAGTGTGAGTTTCTTTCCTGAAGTAGGCCCAATAACTTCCTTGGTGCACACAGACGATCTGCCATCTCACATTAAGTTCACTGAAATAGGGATAACTACTCCTGCAAGTTGGCTTGAGACCGACTCAGATTCTCCAGGATTCTCAAATGAAGAAATGCCTGGGCCATTTGTTGTGGCTGGAGTTCTGGAAACTCAGGGCTTGATTACTGAAGCTCCTTCTCTGGTGTCTTCCAGAAAGCCTGCCAAAATAGTCATCTTTGCCGACTCAGACTTCGCTACAAACAAATACTTCCATAGTAGCGACAATGCCGACCTATTTTTGAATTCTGTAAACTGGCTTGCGGACGATTATGAATTAATTTCAATAAGACCAAAATTGGTCCCATATCGGGAACTGGTCGTAAACTCTAGAGAACGTGACTTCATAAAGTGGTCCAGTTGGGTATTACCTCCCGCTCTAGTATTGATACTCGGTATTTTCGTTTGGTGGAGAAGACGTTAGGAGCGTTTCAGTTTGAACTTCAAGGTTACGTTAGCACTTATAGTTGTCGCTGCCATAGCAGGAGCCGTTTATTTTCTTAATCCGTTTGAGAAGGAAGAGGAAAAAGCGCTGCCTCGTCCTTGGTTCTACCAAGTATCGGTTGATGACATGACCTCGATTGGAGTTCAATCTGAGGGATATGGTGTTCTTTTCAACAAAACTTCAGAAGGGACATGGGCATTTGACATCGAGGGTGACATACCACCAGACCATATGAGATGGGGAGGAATTGCCTATCTGCTCGGAGGTCCTCAAACCAAACGCGATCTTACCGAAACCAAAGTAATCATTGAAAATCCAGCTGAATATGGATTAGCGGATCCGCACACAATAGTTGATATTGGCTTAACTTTTGACAGATATCTACAGTTCAGGCTTGGCGACAAAACCACTGACGGAGACCATCATTACGGACAGATATCTGGATTTCCTCAATTATTTTTAATAGCGGACACTTGGGGAGAAGTGGTATCTCGTCTCGCTAAAGAGCCCCCATACCCAAAATACTATGTAATACGGGATCCAAAATCTATAGAAGAATTCAACCTGTTCCCTACTACTGACGATCCTGACAGTGATCCAGCCCAACTTAGTTTTACCAAGAAAAATGGTGAGTGGGTAGTCACAGACTACCTGGTAAGTGCCGACCCACATCCCGTCGATGTATCAAAGTGGGAGAAAATATTGCCCCTCTTGTCCAGACCCGAAGGACTGAAAGTTCATAGGCATAAGGTCGAGGACAGAGATTACACGGAATGGGGCATTGGTGACAATTCACTGTCCCTAGAAATGAGATTTAGGGGAGTGAGTCAGTCAGGTACAAATTACGTAGACGGGGTCCTTCTAATCATTGGGGACAAATCGGAAGAAGGTGACTACTACTACGCCTTAAACAGCCAAGAAGGATCGATGCAACCTGTATTGTTACTCCCTGCTCAATGGGTAGACACGCTGTCAGGACTATACGATGAAATTCCTTATGCCAATAGGTGATTTCTCCTAGCCAATCCTAATCAGAATGCCAAGTCTCTTTTAAGAAAACTCTTTTAAACAACACCCCTATACCTTCGTAGTTGGGAAGACTTGTGGGGCCAAATGCGCCTTAGTTTCCCAAACCGTCAATATATGAACTGTTAATAACTAAGTCTATACAACTGGCTGCAGGTCTTACTGGGTTCTATTTTCTATATAACCCTGCGAAATCCTATCAATTATGATGGCCAGTATAACAATCGCACACCCAGCAATTATCGCTTCTCCTTCTCTTAATTGCCCCATTGCCCTCAGTACCTCAATACCCAGGCCTCCCGCTCCAACCATTGCAGCAATCGTGGACATGGCTAACGCCATCATAACGGTTTGATTTATTCCAGCCATGATGGTGGGAATCGCCATTGGTATTTGTATTTTGAAAAGCAATTGCATATTACTCGAACCAAAAGATGTTCCAGCCTCTACTACAGAAGGATCCACCTGTCTGATCCCTAAATTGGTGAGTCGTATACACGGAGGTAGAGCGTATAGCACTGTAGCAAATATAGCGGCGACGTTTCCAAGACCAAAAAGCATAATTCCAGGAACAAGATAAACAAAGCTCGGCATGGTTTGCATGGTATCTAAAACTGGACGTATCCCGGTATCAACAGAATCACTTCTAGCTGCCAATACCCCTACAGGAACACCAATAACTATAGATAAGAAAACAGCAACTATCATTATCGCGACTGTCACCATGGTGGGTTCCCATAAATTGACTAAGGCTAGGATAGTCATGCCTACAACTGACATTATCGCAATTTTTAAAGAGGCAACTTTCCAACCAATTATAAAAACAAGAGACATCATTATCGGCCACGGAATCCAGATCAGTAGATCTCTAAGTTTCCCCAGTACCACCTTGATAGAATCGCTAATAGCATCAAAAAAGTCGCCAAAGGTAATTACGATCCAATCGACCGAATCATCTAGAGCACCCTCCATTTCATTGCTAACGTCAACAGGGAAATCCAAAGCTAGTTCAAACCCTGACCCATGGATCATCAATGACAAAACAATTGCGCCCAATATCACTACAAACGGGAAATAAAATTTCTTCAAGCTTTGATTGATTCGGGGAGATGCACCCTTCTCTGAATTTATTATCTCTCTATCTGGTGCTGATATCTCTCTATCTGGTGCTGACATGGGGTTTGGCGCTCCAACAATTTATTTTAATTAGGGTTTTCCTACTCAGATAGAGCATTCAAAACGGAGGCCTGGGTTATTACGCCAAGAAGATTATTATCAGAATCCACGACAGGGATAGGTGTTGATGAGTTGGCCAATTTTGAAATTGCAGGTTTAACATTGCT
>CAYWYV010000064.1:0-8518 GCA_964462705.1 uncultured Dehalococcoidia bacterium | reverse complement strand
GATTCGAACCCACGATGAGATTACTCCCATACTGGTTTTCGAGACCAGCGCCTTAAACCACTCGGCCATCTCTCCCCAATCAATATGGGGCAGTAGCTTAAGAGTATAACAGTCAATAAAGGAAACAGACCAAATTTTTAAGACCCTACCATGAGGTTTCTATCACATATTTACAGTCCTGATTTTGACTGTCCGTGATTCCAATCAGACTTTATGGCTGGTCGAATAATTTTTTCAATAGCAAATATCAATCCTTCGTCAGATTGATCGGGCACGGTTACATCTGTAAATTCTTGGACTTGCTCAGGCGCTTCTCCCATAGACAGAGAAAACCCACATTTTTTAAACATTGGTATATCGTTATAACTGTCACCAACAGCTGCAATTTTATCAAGAGAAATATTCAAACGATCTGACACTCGCTCTAAAGCGCTACCCTTATCCACTCCTGCAGGAGTAAAGTCGACCGCCCACAGCCCGTTATACGGAAGTGAAGACTTCGTCACTTGAACATCTTCCGCAAATTCACCATCTCGAAAAAAATTAATTATTTCATCTGCTGAATCGCTTGCCATATCCAAGGCACTGATAATCGATAACTCGTGTCCTTCTGCTGATGGTAAATCCCTAAAAATATGGTCAGCGTTGTTAGCGAAAAATGCCAGATCCCGATGTTCAAGTTCCTCGATTATTGACGTCGCTGCCACTAGACGTATTGAAGCGCTCCACACAGGTTCCCAACCAGACATAGGATCAACAATTACAGCGCCATTATCTGAAATCTGTAGTGATGTAAGACCTAACTCCCTGGCAAATTTCTCAGTACTCCATCTTTCACGACCAGTGCAGATAAAAACTGGAATTTCAGTAGCCAGAATTCTCACAGAATCTCTAACAGATGCAAGTATTTTCTCGTTAGGGCTTAAAAGTGTCCCATCAAGGTCCAGTGCAACAGCTTCAATAGCAAAGGGAGAAGGAGAGATATGGAAGTCTCCTCTAGAAAGTACTTCTAAGTTACTAAGTCAGGTTTATGACTTTTTGGGAGTGAATATCGACCCTTTTTTGAAAACAGGTGGTTGCCTCTTTGAAGCAGAAGCAAGAACCTTGCCGCCAATGGCCCCGAAAGAAACCAAGCCTACTGCAGCTAAAGGCAGACCCTTTAGAAACGTTCTTCTACTAAATGTTTTCTTCATAAATTTGTTGTTCATATAAACAAATCCTCAGATAAATTACGAAATACTGCCCACACAAACTACATAACCACATAGTACCTATGATGGAACTCATCAACATTATAGTATTCGAAAGTCACAACTGACAATAATTCTGGAATCTTAATATTTGGAAAATTAAAAGCAATGTTTAAGCCAACCATCTAATCCACTCAACGATCCAGAAACAAGCGTGAGCAATTATAAGTCCTTTCAGGGTTTTACCTACCCAAACGATAATCAAAAATCGCTTTATAGGATAGCGCAAGGCTCCTGCCGCAATACCAACAAAATCAAAAATGGGATTAGGTATGATGGAGAGAATAAGAAGCACTCCGACTCCCCATCTAACCATCCAAGCTTTAGCTCGCTTGTAAATGCTCCTTCTCTGAACTACAGACTGCCCCCCGAAACCTATGGAATACCCAACGAGTTCTCCCAAGGTTTCTCCCAGACCAGCCAATATTCCCACCACAATTAAATTGAGGTCAAGGCCAGCTGCCCCACATGTCGCGGCTAGACTAGGAATGGGAAATACCATTCCTCCACTTGCTAACAGACTTAGGAAAAAAACTCCGGGATATCCAAGAGTTTTCCACCAATCACTATTTGAAAGCCCTCCGACGAACATCCACACGACGAAAACTACGCTTACAGCAATGATTCCCAGTGCTAAGGCTATAAGCTGAACCTTCAAATCACTTGTTCTTGAAAACCATCCGTACATCTATAAACACCTGAAGTAAGTATCGGAGTCAATCCAATACAAATAGAGTTTCGGGTACCGATCATTGCTCATTTACGCCTAATTCCCTACTCTGATAAAAAAGCATCGTCTTGAGTATTTCACCTACTGGTTAATAAAATCTAGCTCCCCTTGACTGAGAATAATTTTTACCTCGGAACCATCGCTGAGATCACCTTGCAGCAGCATAGTAGATAAGGGATTCTCAATTTTTCGTTGTATGGCACGCCTCAAAGGCCGAGCCCCATATTCCGCGTCATAACCCTCATCCGCAATCCATTCTCTGACCTCATTGGAAAACTCTAGTCGCACACCATTATTAAGCATTCTGCTCTTAATATCTTCGACCATTATGTCAACTATCCGAAGCAGCTGGTCGCGCTCTATTGAGTCAAATATCACGATGTCATCTATCCTATTGAGAAACTCAGGTCGAAACGACTTTTTCAGAGCTTGTTCGATAGACTCACGCAACCTAACTCCACTGTCTTTATCCTTTGCATTACGAATAAATCCTAATCTTTCTGGCTGCACTACACCTGTCCCCAAATTACTAGTCATTATCACTAATGTATTTCGAAAATCTACGGTTGTACCCCGGCTATCAGTAAGCCGTCCATCTTCCAATAACTGCAAAAGCAAATTAAATACATCCGGATGGGCCTTTTCAATTTCGTCGAATAAAATAACTCTGAACGGGCGTCTCCTGACAGCTTCAGTCAATTGTCCCCCCTCTTCAAAACCGACATAGCCTGGTGGGGCACCGATTAACCTAGATACAGAATGAGCTTCCATATATTCAGACATATCTATACGTACCATGTTTTCTTCATCATCAAACAAGTACCATGCCAGTGCCTTAGCAAGTTCAGTTTTCCCCACTCCTGTTGGGCCTAAAAATATAAAGTTACCTATAGGTCTATTTGGGTCGTTTAATCCAGCCCTCGTCCGTCGTATAGCATCCGAGACAGCTTTAACCGCTGATTCCTGACCTACCACACGTTCATGAAGTCGGTCTTCCATGTTGACCAATCTATCAGCCTCGTTCTCTAGTAATCTTGAAACAGGTATGCCGGTCCAAGAAGCAATAAGTGAGGCGATATCCTCCTCATCTACAGTTTTATTGTCTGAATTCCCCATTTCACTCAGAGCTGAACGTTCATCCTCAAATTCTTGAACCATTTTCAAACGCGAGGTTTTTAATTCTGCTAACTTTTCGAAGTCTGAACGTTCAGATGCTGCTGTTTCCTCTATCTCAAGTTGTCTCAACCTCAATTCCTTTTCGCGCAACGTAGTTGGGTGAAGTTGTGAGTCGATACGAATCTTACTAGCTGCTTCGTCAATCAAGTCCACAGCCTTATCAGGCAGTAATCGACCTGATATATATCTCTGGCTGAGAGAAGCCGCGGCTTCCAATGCCTGATCAAGTATCTCTAGCCTATGATGGGCTTCATATTTAGGCCTTAAAGCCTTAAGCATCTCCACACTTGTCGGCAAATCGGGTTCTTCTACCAAAACGGGTTGGAATCGTCTCTCCAAAGCCGCATCGGATTCTATATAACGCCTATATTCATCTTCAGTCGTGGCACCAAGACACTGCAACTCCCCCCTTGCTAGAGCAGGTTTCATCATATTACTGGCATCAACACTCCCTTCAGCAGCACCAGCACCCACCACAGTGTGGATCTCATCAATAAAGAGAATAATCTGTCCTGACGATTGCTTTACCTCGTCCATAACAGCCTTTAAGCGCTCTTCAAATTCTCCTCTGAATTTGGATCCAGCAACCAAAGAACCCATATCCAGGGCAAGAACTCTTTTTCCTCTTAGATCATCAGGAACATCCTGTGAGACAATTCGTTGCGCAAGGCCCTCCGCAATCGCGGTCTTACCGACTCCTGCACCTCCTATGAGGACAGGATTGTTCTTAGTTCTTCTTATTAAAGTCTGCATTACTCTTGATACTTCAGCATCTCTCCCGACAATAGGGTCCAATTTCCCATCCTCTGCCATAATGGTGAGATCAGTCGCAAATCTCTCCAATGATCCATAACGACTTTCCGCTCTTTGGTCCGTGATCCTGTGCCCGCCTCGAACCTTTTGAAGAGCCTGGTAGACCATCTCCGTTGAGATCCCAAATTCTCCCAGTACCTCGGATGCCTCACCAGCGTCTTCCTGAGTTAGAGCGACTAATAAGTGCTCAGATCCAATAAATTCATCGTTCAGCCTCTTTGACTCTGCGTCGGCTCTAACGAAAAGATCATTTAAGCGGGGAGTCTCATATATCTGATTGGACGATCCTCCAGTCTTATCTGTATTCTCCAACATAGAATGAAGCCGGCTATGGAATATATCGATGTTTACTCCAAGCTCATTAAGAATCTCAGCAGGAACACCTTTCTCTTGTTCAACCAGGGCCATGAGAACGTGCTCACAATCCCACTGATTATGTCGGTATCTATTAAGTATTAGCTGCGAATTATTCAATGACTCCTGAGCCTGCTCAGTGAATCTATCGGGTCCTAACACCATGTTAGTCCTCCATCAAACCCCATCTGTTAAAAATGTTTGCTATCTGTTCGTACACTTCTTAGAACCTGTAATACATATACTCGACGCGATCACTATTTTCCTGCTTGTACATCCAGGCTCTAACTACATAGAATCGATCAATGAACATGTATAGGACTTTGGATACACTATACGAGTGAATGCAAAAAGAATTATATCAACTACCTTGATACGGATCAACTCAACCTTGCCAATAATTAGAGAAGTTTAGCCAAGATTTATCTCATGAAAGTGTTTTTTCGTATTGATTTGTATACGCTCGAGAACTAATCAAATGCTCATAGACATACATACTCACACCTACCCTACTTCCGACGATAGTGCGCTGACGCCTGAAGAACTCATCGCCCAATCCAAAAAGATCGGACTGGATGGTATATGCCTTACTGACCATGACGGGTTTTGGGACCCGCGCGATGTAGAAAAGCTGGGAAAGGACAATGACTATCTAGTTATTCCAGGATGCGAGGTAACTACCGAAGAAGGTCATCTACTTGTATACGGCCTCTCTGAATATATATTTGGGATGCATAAATCTTCATTCGTTCATGAGCTTGTCGAGGAGGCGGGAGGAGCCATCGTAGTTGCCCACCCTTACAGAAGAGTTTACCGCGAGACAGCCCCACAAGACCCCAAATCTTACGATGAGATGCTGGCACGAGCTCTACGAAACAGAGTTTTTGGAATGGTTGACGGGGTGGAAATCAGAAATGGTAGAGGGTCTGAACAAGAAAATAAATTTTCCGAGCGATTGTCCAAAAAACTTGATATGTCTGGTACTGGTGCCAGTGATGCCCACAAGCTCGCTGACATAGGCACTTTCGCAACAAGATTCGAAGAAAAAATCACTGGCCTAAGTGACTTGATTAGATGTATTAAGTCGGGAAAATTCTCTGCTGAAAGGGTTAGACCAATCCTAAATTCTGGAATCACATGATTTTAGGCCAACTAAGAACTAGATTTGTAATGCCCAACCCGACCAATTAGCAAATCTAGAGCAAGTTCTTCGGATAAAAAGCCTTCCCTTATATTTAATTCGGTGTCCAGAATCAAATCATGCATGAATGCAAATGACTTCCTGGACAACTTTCTCTCCATATCCAAAGTCTTTTGAAGAGGATATCCGGAAAGAGAAAGCTTCTTACCTATATCTGAGTTGGAAACGTTACGGGCTTTCATGTCCCTTGTAAGTAGCAGTAACCGTACTTGCCTTTCGATCATTCGAATGACCATGGAAGGTGATGATCCTGCATTTATTAAAAGACCAGCCATTTTAAGGGATTGGCCTGTATTCCCTTCGATTGCCGCGTCAACAACCCGAAATATACTTTGTTCTCGTACATAGGCTACAAGGTCAGAAACATCTTGCTTCCTGATAGTCTCTCCTTTTCTGTAGAGGGAGAGTTTTTCCAATTCTGTGTTAAGTATCCTAAGGTCGCCGCCAATAGACTCAGCTAAAAGAGCCGCGGCTGGACGATCTATCATAGTATTCAGATAATCAGCCCGCTTAATAATCCATCCTATAACTTCCTGATGCCTTAGACTCTGAAAAAACTGCACTTCAGCAACTTTTTTCAACGCAACGATCATCGGATTTCTGGAATTTACATCCCCCTCACGAAAAATAAGATCTGTCGTTTCCGGAATGATTTTGAGATCACTTTCAATACCTTCCCAGTCGCCTAATTTAGGTTTGACCCCGCCCCTGCTAAATTCAAATTTCTTAACCAAGTTATCGACTATCACTAACCGATTGTCAGACATAAATGGAACAGTGGAAGCGGTCGCTATCAACTCCTGTCTAGACAAATCTTTCCCATCCAAAAAAACTGTATTCACATCACCAAGATCAGAGGATGTTGCTGCTATGCGAATCCCCTTAATTTTCTCATGGATAGAGAATTCATCTTTGCCGTAAAAAACCCTTATCAAGAAATACCCTCACCATCCAGTTAAAATTACTATGAACCAAAAATAAGAATTAAAAGTAAAAACCCGAAAAACCCGTTCTAATTATCTATAATATCTAGAACTATATAGTCAGAGTAATAAATTTTCCAAGTGACGTATGACAAGGCTAATGACACTTTTTCTCAGATTGATGTTTGATAAACGAGTCCCGTGGAAACTGAAATTGCTACCAATACTGGCAGTTGGATACGCCATTCTCCCGTGGGATTTCCTACCAGACCTCATCCCAATTATAGGTTGGATAGATGACATTGCTATTCTTGTAGTGGCTACATTAATTTTTCTGGGACTCGGCTCCTCGTCCGCCGCATTTTCCTCTAACCACAAACCTGACAAGGAGCGCGTTAACAAACCTAAAGGGGAGGTCGTTGATGGGGTATACAGAGTTATAGATGACGAAGATGAAAACGGAAAATGACCTGCTGTCCAACACTGTTGTAGCCTACTTAAGAGTGGCATGCCACATGCTATAATAATGCCTTGGACTTTTAGATTATAGTACTAGTAGCTAAGGTACCTAGTGGTACCTGCATTAGAAGCGGGAGTAAAAGCTCACCTGTTGAGCCCTTCCAAGATAGAACACTAACTGAGGGTAGTTATGAAAGTAGTATTTCTTGAGGACGTTGAAGGAGTGGCACAAGGCGGAGAAGTAAAAGACGTGAAAAATGGCTTCGCCAGAAATTTCTTACTGCCTAAGAACCTAGCAGCACCAGCGACTCATAACAACCTTCAAAGAATCGAAAAACTTCGCCGACAGGCGAATGTGGACCGAGTCGAGAAATTAGAAGATATGAAGTCCGTGGCCGAGGGCATCAATGACACTGAGATTGTCATGGAAATGAGGGCAGGAGCCAACGACCGCCTATACGGGTCCGTTACAGGGACGATGATTGCCGATTCAGTCACCGACAAAACTGGCATAAGTGTGGAGAGACGATGGGTCCAACTTGACAACCCTATCAGAGAAACAGGCGAATTCGATGTATCGATAAGGCTTCACTCCGACGTCTCTGCTAATGTTAGGGTCATAGTTCACGCGACGGGCCAAGATCCCCTAGAAGAAACTGACGACGACAACCAAGAATCGGATCAAGATGATTCAAGTGATGAAATCTCAATCGCATCCTCGAATAGTGTTGAAGAGGATTCAGTAGCACAAGAAGCTGATAGTGTTATAGACTCCGGCGAGGCTGACTCTTCTGAGATCTCTGAATCTCAAGAGACTCAGGAAGAATCAGCCGAAGTTGACCCAGAAGAAAACTAGGGGCGCCACCAATTAGGTCCCGTTTTGCTTTGTCCTAGCTAGGATCTTTTTCATGGAATCGGTCCACAGGCATATGTCTAAACGGGTTGTGTTATGAGTGGTAGCAGGGCTTTATCCGTCTAAAAGGCAAAACCGGTGACAACCGACAGAATACCACCGCACGACATAGAGGCAGAAAATTCCGTCATAGGATCGCTGTTGTTAGACGGCGATGCGTTGACACGGGTTTCAGCATTTCTAAAACCAACTGACTTTTATCAGGAAAAAAACAGGTACTGCTATGAAGCGTGTTTGAACCTGGCCTCTAGGAATGAAATCATTAACCAAGTCACAGTGTCCCACGAGCTTTCTATTCACCAAAGGCTCGAGTCGGTCGGGGGTACAGAGTATTTAGTAGGGCTAGTGAACGAAGTTCCTAGTCCTGCCCACATATTTCATTATGGGAACCTAGTACATCGAACATCTGTGATGAGACAACTAATAAGGGCTGCAGAATCTATAGCGAAAATCGGCTATGACGATGCAGCGGACACTGACGGTTCCTTAAGTAGGGCAGAAGAAATCCTTTTCCAAATAAGATCCGATAGAGGATCGAGAGATTTCTCACATATAAGGGATATATTGGACGAATACATGGAGGGAAGTCTCCAAGGTCCCGACATGGCCTCTATAGCTCCTGTTATAAGCGGATTTGATCGTTTTGATCAGATTCTTGCGGGCGGCCTCCAAAGATCGGACCTGATCATACTTGCAGCC
>CAYWYV010000063.1:0-8542 GCA_964462705.1 uncultured Dehalococcoidia bacterium | reverse complement strand
GCACCGAGTCCACACTCCCGTCAGGGTTAGACACGGTCAAAGTCCAGTCTCCATGCACCTTGATGCCATCACTGGCGGCGGGTGCCCTGTTCAACACGAGCGCTGACTCGTTGGCACCATTACCGCCATACCAGTAAGCGCCGCCGGCAACACCAATCAAAACCGCAAGAGCTGCTATAGCAAGAATCCATATGCGCATACCTCTCTCCTTAATAGCGACATTATACGAGGTTGGTCGTGCAGTCACAGTACCATGTTCAGCCTAATAGATGAACCGGTTGGAGTGGGGCGGTACCTTTATATAAGTATGTGGTGGTTCAGACTATTTCTCGTCAATAGGAAGTTAACTCAGGTCCTCCTATGAGATTCCCTTTTAATAATTTTTATAGGGTCCGTTGCACAAATCTGGAAACTTCTCTTTCTCGTTATATTGAGCGGCTTCCCAAATTGCTGTGAGCCTTTCCCTTTCGGAATCACTGAAATACGGCACCGGGCATATTCGGGTGGTACGATAATACTCAATAATTCCTTCGGGGTTAGGTTTGGGGTCAGAAACTTTCTCCCACGTCCCGAACTCCCAGTGTATCGAATGTGTCCCGACATCGACATCCGCCTCGGTGATTGGACTGGGGTATCCGAGCATCTGTCCTGCTGTAACTTTACTACCGACTTTAAGGCGCGGTGTAATCGACTCAAACTCAGTAACGTTATAGTTAACAATAAATTCGCCTGCTTTGACCTGTACGGTGTACCAAATTACTCCAGGAATACCTGTATTTCTTTCAGTAATGATGTGTAATACTTCGCCATCAAGTGCAGCAACGATTGGCGCCTTGTGATGCCAAATAAAGTCGATCCCAGGGTGCCCCCATGCCTTTTCCCCAGGCCTTGGGGGATGAAGAGTAGTTTCTCCCATGGGTAGCATTTCTGAGGGCACATGTTCTGAAGTAAACGGCAGTATCAGTACGGGTTTAGAGATGGGTTCTGCTGTAGGTGTTGCCTTGCCAACAGGTGTCAAGCTGGTTTCATCTTCCTCAAGTACTTCGTAGTTCTTCCAAGACCCATTGCATAGATCTGGAAATTGCTCTTTCGCATCGTAGAATACCGTCTCCCATATCCTTAGAACACGTTCTCGTTCAGATTCGATAAAGTATGGGATGGGACACTGACGGGTTGTAGTATATTCCGTGACTAATCCTTCTGGGTCAGTTATAGGTGGGTGTTTCACGTAAGTTCCAAAATCCCAGTGAATCATGTACCAGTCTGCCCCCTTCTGAACCGGTGTGGGATACCCAATAACTTGACCGACTACCACGTTCGTTCCTACCTCAAGACCCTCCCTAACCGATTCGAGCGTGGTGTAGTTCACTATGAACTCTTCAGTTACCACCGAGACTGAGAGATTAAAGATGCCTGTTTCTTTATGCACATTGGATGTGATCTGGACCACTTTGCCATCTGAGACGGCAATGATCGGTGCCCGATGGTCCCACTGGAAGTCTATGCCAGGATGGCCCTCAGGGGACTTAGGTGGTGGATGCTCTATAGTTTCGCCCATAGGCATAATTCCTGAGGGCTCGTGGGCTGTTGTAAATGGCAGCGTCATGAATGGTGTGTATCGGACTTCCCCGTTTTTCTCGTTCTTCGTTTCTGCTCCCAAAACCTGCGATTCTCTTTGCAGAACAGTAGTTTCTATCTGGCAGTCGTTATTTGCGCAACTCTCCAAAAAGACACGTATTTCGCGTAAATCCTCTTCGAGGATGAAATCGAATGCTGTGCCTCCCGATGTCCTAGAGGTCGCATTAGATGACCAGGCCAATTGAGTGCCTGATTGTTGCCTGTTGACTATACAGGAAACTTTAAGCTGCTCTTCTTGGAACGAGCAATTTACCGAAAGTTGTGAAGAACCCACTGGCGTGCTCATCAATGTTGCTGAAGTAGCGTTGTCTTTTTTCTGGTCCGTAGACGCTGAAACCGGTGTCGAAGGCGAGGCTGTGTTTGGCTTCAGGGCGGCACTGGATGAAGGATTGGGCATTGGAGTTTCAAGTGGTTTCGTAACAGGCACTTTCACAGAAGGAGATTGGATCTGCTGGTTTGAAACCACATTAGATCCGGCAGGAGCCGACATATTTTCCCTATTTCCACCAGTACACGCAGTGGTTAAAAGCGCCAGTAATCCAACAAGCAATATCAGACGAGTGAACCAGTAATTCATGGACAGATATTACCATTTCGACTACCACAAGGAGTAATCTCAATTACCACGGAGCTGCTAAGGAAAATGGATCAAGGCTTGCCGGTGCAATAAGAAGAATTTCATAAAAATGTCGGCAAAATGTGAGGTTATGCCACTAAAACATTGGACTTTAGGAACGAAACAGGACGAATTTAGGAGGTTGGTGCCGAAGGAGAGATTCTAGCCACGCTCTGTCACTTCGTATCAGCTTCTGCCATTTCGTGACTAATTATGCATTCACAAGGTTCTTGTAGTGTCATATTTTCTGCCTAGTATCAGCCCGTGTCGGCAATTTGGTCGACAAAATGTCGGCAGAACAGAACCGGTTGGAGTGGGGCGGTACCTTTATATGAGTATGTGGTGGCTCAGACTATTTCTTCTAAGTATTACCCTATTGATTGTCTTATGGCGTCATCTACAGTCTCTCTTTCGTCAGGCTGGAGATTAATGTGGATTAGTGAAGCCCAACGATCAAGAGTTATTGGTATGGGCCCCAAGTTGTCGTAGGAGAGCTCCAAAAGCTGTGTCCCTTTTTTGGTCATCAAGGTCTGATGAATCTAAACTCGCCAAGAAGTTCATGAAGTGAGCGAGAAAGAAATGGATCAGTAGGGCTGTAGAACAAGTGAGAGACATGTTTGGAATCCGACGCGCCAAACCCAGGTACAACAGATTCGAACATTCGGCTTGTGGCACTCACCAGTGCTGACTCCAGTCTACAAGGTGTCCTTACAGGGTATGCCTTAACTTTACGAGCGATATCACGAAGAAAATCCACGTGCCAAAGCAAGTTTTTTCTTCGTCTTAGATGGCGGTTGATTCTAGCCGATAATCCGCCCATACCCGATCCGACGTATAAATAATATCCTGGCTTAAACATAATAGTTCCGAGTGAACCAACTGCAATCCGCCGAGCCCGTGGTATCTCAAGGGACAATAAGTACGAACCAGTGTCGCCCAGTCTACTGGTTATGAATTCCCACGGTAAATGGAGAGTTTTTACACAGTCTGTCAGGATCTGTGAAGAATTCCATTTAATTGCCACCGGAATTATCCGAACATCATTATTGACGTCTACGATGGCTCGTGAGAACGCTAAATCTGTGTGAAAATCTGGCATAAAGAAGTCGTCCTTAAAATTTTGAGAAACGAAAAGAATAATGTGTTTGAGCTGAGAAGTGCCCAAAGCTGCCAATTCTCTTAGATGTTTTGTACCGCGAGATGTCACAGCATCTGGAAACATGGAGATTCCATTACGGCTCAGGGATACAGATTTCACTTCTAGCAGTACATCAATCCCATTTTCTTCGAGAAGAAAATCAAATCTGCTTCTCCCGATAGAAACTTCTTCATCCACCAGGTTTGCTTCTTCAAGACCCGGGATCAGTTTTTTCTGTAAAAGGTACTTAGCTATTTGATTTGTACGGTGAGTGTTTAAGCCAACGATAGATTCTTCAGAATATACTGCACAGGCCGTGTAAGATAGTTTTCGTTTTCCCGAGTGGTCCGTTTTTTCCAAGAGCATGGTAGCCTCAGGGATAAGAAGCTCACCCAGTCTTCCTGGATTGGGCATGTAGGCATCAATCTCACCAACACAATCTATTCGGCAGCGAATAACGAATCTGTTTACTCGTTCAACAAAGTGAGCAACTATGGGATTTTCTTTGACTAGTTCTGGAGGTTCCATGCTTCCTCAACCACATTGAGATATCGTAATGTATTCACCATGGTAACTTTGACCATTGATAGTCTTCCTGAGCACTGCGTGTTGCCGCTCGATGGTTGATTTTCGATCTAGCCCTTATAAGCAAACTTGATTCCGAATCTTTGAAGCACCTCTAAGTCTCTGCAAAATTAACGTTTAGCGGTAGTATAAAAGTAATGCCGGCTGCTATTGCAAAAAGAATTCCAAGATAAATCATGACCATATCGAATCCGAAATTTTGGTAGATAATCCCTGCTATTATTGGAGACATAGTACTCATAATTAATCCTATGGTTGCGGTTACTCCAAGGACGCTGGAAGATATATTTTCCCCTGCAATATCTAAGGTTGCCGCAGTTAGGATCGGTTGATCTGGGTATAAAAATACTCCGAGAAACACAATTAGTACTCCCAGAAGAATCCCTTGTGAAAAAACCACTAATGACAGGGCAATCAGACTAGACCAAATTAACCCAGGCACTAAAATCTGTTTTCTACCAAACCTATCTGACAGGTACCCAGCCAAAGGTTTTGTAATAATTCCTATCACTATTAGCAGTCCTATATGTAACCCTCTTGCAGAAGGGCCCATAGATAGTTCATTGTAAAAATACAGAGGCAATATTGTGAGCAACGCTACCAGGGCCATGCCACGAAGGCCTTTAACAGTAGATAGGCCCCATATGACAGGTTGTCTTAAGGCACGAAGTATCGTGCCAATATAATCTCCATAATTTATCTGATCTTTCTTAGATTCCTTCAATTGCCATATTTTGGAAATAGAAAATAAGAATACGACAGCAAAGGCAATTGCTATGATTCCATAGAAACTGAGAATTTTCTGCCAGCCTAGAATATATAAAAGTAACCCCGTAACAAACGGGCCAGCTGCATCCCCGATGCTTCCGCCAATACCATGGAATGATAAGACAGTTCCCCTATCATTTGGAAAACTCCGGGATAGGGTAGACGCTGCAGATAAATGCCAAAAGGAATGTGAGGTAGCTATGATGGCTATGCCAGTTAAAAGTAAAGGAAATGCTGGAGACGCGCCTAACAGGACAGCTCCAGCCCCAAATCCTCCTATACAGATAGTTAGAAAGTAAGCCCAGTGTTGTTTCAAAGCATCAGATAATATTCCTCCCGGCAAGGATACTAATCCTATCGATGCTTCCCTCACCATAAGAATCAGTCCCACTCCAATACTGTTCAAAAGAAAATGACTTTGGACTTCAGGAAGTACGACTATGAATCCTTGAACCACCCAATGATAAAGGGTGTGCCCACTAGCTAATAGCGACACAAAAATCCATGCTTGGGTGCCCCCAAACTGCGGAATGTTCGATTTAGGACTCATCTCCTTAAATCGACAGTAAGAGCTGGGAGACCTCCAATAAATAGAGGGCCGGCTGAGGTGAATGCTAGTCGGCAAATTTCCATGGCTGAATAATACCATTGCACTTAGGAAAGGTATGGAAACTGAACTGATCCGATTGCCATAGGGAAGCAAACCTGAAGGGATGTCAATTTCTCGAATACAGGGCTGAATGGAGCAAATCTGACGGCACCAAACTGCCAAGAGGGGAATTTTAAGGCGTCAATATAGAAGACGCTATTTTTCAATCAACGTGGGAGTCACGGATAAAAGATATTTTGCGTGAACTAATCAAGTTAATTATGTTCCGCTCTTCCAAATAATTTCATTACTTGAAGAGGAAGTATGAGTGAATCGCATATGGGAATTTGTACAAATTCCCATATGCTTACTACAAAAGGCATTCTCCATAGGTGATGAGAAGTGTTTTCCTGGCAATATTTGCGAATATAAGTAACGAGATAGGAGACTGCGGAACGACGGCCAACTTCCAACTAGAACAATGCAATTGCTAACCTTCTGATCTTTTGGATAACCATTGTTCGGACTCGAGATTTGACTTAACGGTGCGAATAAATTCTGCCACTGGGACGCCATCTAAGGCTCGGTGGTCAAAAGTTACACTAATATGCATTGTGTGACGAGGAATTATTTTGTCCTCGACAATCACAGGTTTCTTAGAGATTCTTCCGGTTCCCATAATCGCTACCTGAGGTGGATCCACGATAGGGGTGAAGACGTCGATATCATAGTTCGCCAATGAAGTTATCGTGAAGCCGGCACCAGATACGTCTGTAATGTTTAAAGAGTTATTCCGCGCCTTGACGGCTAGTTCCCTAAGTCGTCGAGCTATATCCAATAGACTGGTCTTGTCCGCCATATGTACCACCGGCACAACGAGCCCATCAGGTACCGCCATCGCAACCCCAATATTCACTTCACGAAATAGCTTTACAGTATCACCCTGCATATGTGAGTTTAATCGTTCATGTTGCGTCAGAGCATCGCCTACTGCTGACACGACTATATCCTGTTCCATCGGGCGGATTTTATGCGGACGCCATGGGGAAACCAGGCTTTCCTTTGTAGCAATCAGATTGGTAGCGTCGATCTCTGTGGTCAAAGTGACCTGCGCCATGGTTTGAACACTTGAAGTCATCCGGTCAGAGATGATTTTCCTCAGACCAGACAGCCTACTTGATTCAGATACTGTGTCACCATGGTCTATAGATGAGGCCGCAGATTGTATCTCACGTTCCACATCGGCTACCACTACTCTACCATTGGGTCCAGTTCCCGTCACGGAGTCCAGATCTACATCATTGTCTCTAGCCAATTGCCTAGCCCTGGGGACGACTTCTTGCGCAGAGTTGGCGCTTCGACTGCCATCACTATCGGTCATAGCCTTTCTAACATCATCCTCTGTTATGCGTCCTTGAGGTCCTGTACCCAATAGGCTATCCGTATCAATGTTGTTCTCCCTGGCTAGCTTGCGAGCAATAGGAGTAATTTGTGTTCTGCGATTCGATTTAACTCGCGTTGCCTGTTCAGGCTGTGTCCTCGTGGAACGTCTAGCTCTAGTAGGGATCAACTCCGGTCTTGGCGGGTTTTCACCAGGTTCGCCGATCACGGCAACTAAGGCTCCGACTTTTACTATGGCACCTTCGTCGGACATGAGATGGGACACTATTCCTTCTACTGGTGATTCCAGATCAGAATTGATCTTGGCAGTTTCCACCTCTACAAGAGGTTGGCCCTTTTCGACCTCATCTCCTTCTTTGACCAACCACTTGACCAAAGTCCCATCTTCCATATTCATGCCCCATTGCGGGAGTAAAACATTAGTCGCCATTTGTCACATCTCTAGAATCGTTGAAAGTAAATGGGCATAGGGATTTTCCTCATTCAAGGGTAGTTTGAATGGCATCAGCTATCTTGTCTTCATTGGGAAATACCAAATGTTCAAGAGCTGGGCTAAAAGGAAAATGACAGTCCAAGCTGGTAACTCTTTGAATAGGTGCCTGAAGGCTCCAGAAACCCTCTTGAGATACGATACTGGAAATCTCGGATGCAACACTACAACTCTGGTGAGCGGGGTCCACAACCACAAGTCGGCCGGTTTTTTCAACCGAGTCCAAGATAGTTTTTGTATCCAGGGGAACTATGGTGCGAGGATCAATGACCTCTACAGAAATACCCTCAGATTCCATCTCGTCGGCTACTACAAGAGCCGGGCGAAGACTACCTGCGATAGTAACAACCGTAACATCAGTTCCTTCCCGTTTGATATCTGCCTGTCCAAAAGGAATACAAAAGTCTTCGTCTTCTGAAACCTCCTCACGTGTACCGGCCAAATTATTGTCCTCAAAAAACATGACGGGATCGTTATCCCTGATTGCTGTTTTAAGCAATCCTTTTGCATCGGAAGGTGTTGATGGGATAGCTATTTTGAGGCCAGGCATATTCATGAACATGGGATACGGTCTGTCCGCATGATGAGCTGCGATATTGTTTCCGTAAAGAAGCCCCCACCTGTAAACGATTGGAAGGTTTACTTGTCCCCCAAACATAAATCGCATCTTCGCCGCTTGGCTAATCAACTGGTCCATAGCGACCCAGGCAAAACTGGCAAGCGACTGAACAATGGGCCTCATTCCGACTGCTGCTGCTCCGACGGCTGCTCCCATGAATCCGTTTTCAGCCAATGGTGTATCAATGACACGCTTATCAAATTCCTGGGAAAGGCCGCCAGTAACTCCATATATACCTCCTCGAATGCTTTCTCCCATAAGGAACACTTTCTCATCTCGTCGCATTTCCTCTCTTAGCGCATGATTTAACGCGTCAGAAAATGTAATCTCTGCCATAAATTCCACCTAAGCCTAACTGGGTTTCTCTTATTAATTTGAATAGATCTCAACTTCTATCTAATTGGGATAGGGTCTGCGTACAGGTCTGTAAATAAATCACTAGCTTCTGGGTAGGGGCTCTCCCTTGCGAATTTCACCGCATCGTCAATAGCATCGTTTACCTCTGACCAAATCTCGTCAATTTCCGCTTTTGTAGCAACTCCTTGTTCAGAGAGCCATTTTGAGTGAAGTGCAATCGGGTCCCTCTTTTTCCATTCTTCGATTTCTTCCTCGGTTCTGTAAGGCTCTCTAAGTATTCGGTTTAAACCTTCGGAATGATCTTCATACCGATACGTTTTTGCTTCGATAAGTGACGGCCC
>CAYWYV010000062.1:0-8599 GCA_964462705.1 uncultured Dehalococcoidia bacterium | reverse complement strand
CAAAAAACATGGTGATTACAGATCAAGGAAGCATACGGGATATTGGTTTGTCCATGTTAGCGACTGACGAACTCGATGTTGTCACAATAAACTCTAGTAATGAAACAAGTTCAGATGACCTGAGAACTAAGGCCTTGCAGGCTGATGTGGGGATCACAGGAGTTGAGTTTGCTATCGCTGAAACTGGAACAGCGGTGCTTTCATCGGATTCGGAGACTGGCCGTCTAGTTGGATTGGCACCACCGGTTCATATCGTCATAGTAAAAAGAGGGCAGGTGTTACCTAGTTTAGATGAACTTTTTCTCTTAAGAAAATGGCAATCTATTAATGGATTAGCTCCTCAATATGCTAGTCTAATTTCGGGACCCAGCAGATCCGCTGATATCGAATACACTCTCGTTACAGGTGTTCACGGACCGGGAGATGTACGGATGGTGCTGGTGGATTAAATTTTTCTTGATCTTTATAGGGACATACCAATTCGAATCAGTCGCAGTGCTTCCTCTACGGAATTTTCTATGAGGACTGCCGCGTTTGAAGAAGCTTCCTCCAACGTCATTGGACCACTTACGATGGAGAGTGCCGATTCTAATCCATGTTCATGCACAACCTGATAGTTTTCTCCGAGCATTCCCGATATCCCAAAGCAGGGGATGTTCATTTCTGATGCTAGTCGTGCCACGCCAATGGGGGCTTTGTTGTAGATAGTCTGAAAATCCATGCCACCTTCCCCAGTTATGACTAATCTAGCTCCATCCATTTTCGTTTTTAATTCCACTGCGTCTAATACTATGTCCACTCCTGCCCTCAAGTGACCATCTAAGAAAGCTATCATTCCAGCACCGAGTCCTCCGGCTGCACCTGCACCAGGAATGTTCCTGACATCTTTTCCTAATTGGCTTTTGACGACATCTGAAAAATTGCCCAGCGCTTTATCGAGTTGTTTAACATGATCGGGTGTGGCACCTTTTTGAGGTCCGTATACAGCCGAGGCTCCCTCAGGGCCCGTTAATGGATTGTTTACGTCACAGGCAATTTGAAAATCGCAATATTGAATCCTTGAGTCAATGCCAGCTAAATCAATTTCGGTCAATTTGTCTAGCGATGCACCACCAGGTAGGAGTTTCTTACCGTTTTCATCTAGCAGGTTTACACCTAAGGCTTGAGCCATACCAGCACCTGCGTCATTTGTGGCACTTCCTCCTATTCCCACTATAAAGTTTCTAAAACCCTGATCCAAGGCTTGTAGTATCACCTCTCCAAGACCGAACGTGGTGGAATTTAGAGGATCTCTTTCATCCAGGGCGAGTAGGGCAAGCCCAGAACTTCTAGCCATTTCTATTACAGCAGTTTTGCCATCTCCCATGGCTCCCCACGAAGCATCTAGCCTTTTTCCTATGGGACCCGTTACATTGGTTTCGTTTATCTCACCTTCAGAACCCTCTACCAATGTCTCCAGTGTTCCATCTCCACCATCTGCTACTGGGCAAATAAGCACTTCCGCCTCTGGGAACACTTTGAGAACCCCTTTTTCAGCAGCAATTGCAACTCCTAGGGCAGTAATGCTTCCCTTGTAGGCTTGGGGGGCTATTAGGATTTTCACTTTATACAGATCCTTTTTGATTATTAATTGCTTGCTTCCTTTTCTTAATATACATATTTATATATGTTGATTGATATGGAAAAGAAATTACGGTACTTTAATACTATAGACGTTAGTAAAGGTAGCATAATGGCAAGAAAAAAATCAGCTGAACCTACAAGGCAAATATTTGCCAATATTCGGGAAGATATATATCTCTTAGTAAAATCTAAGTCTGCAGAAGACCGATTATCAATGAGAGAGATTCTTGAAAAATCCCTTCTAGTGTATTTAGGTGGTGATGAGAGTGTGAGTGAATCTAACAGTGTACCTGCCTCTTCAAGTACAGTTTGGGATGATGAGTACTTAAGAATGCAGGCAGGCCAACCAGTAGGTACCCCTATCGAACTTTCGGACGATGAAGCGAAAAGGATAGCCTTGGAAGCATTCTTATGACCCAAACAAATGAAATAATGGTCGATTCATCGATTCTAAATGCCTACAAAGATGGGGATATACGTGCAAGGGAATTGATTCGTAATGCAATTGATAGGAATATAAATATATCAATTTGTACCGTTTCTATTATCAATATATGGTCGATGAGTAAATTTGATAGGAAGTCTGAGATAGGGTTCACTGGGATATTTTCTTTTCTTGATGTAATAGATCTGAATAATGATGTTGCCCAACATGCCGGAAACCTTTTGAGAGAGAACTTAGATATGGATTCTTCGTTCGGGATAGAACGTGCCGTAGTAGCGGCCTATGCCGGGTTGGTTGGGAAAAATATTGTAACTAATGACCCAGAGGGATATGCTCAGTTTAATTGCGATCCTAAATATCTGCAAAGTTATATATTAGATCCAACTTAAACAGAAAGTTATACCTATATATATTCTTTTATTGTTCTAGCCAATTTTTTTGTAAGACCGGGTGTAGAAGCTATATCTTCAATAGAAGATTCTCTTATGGTTGTCACTGAACCAAATTTTTTGAGTAGCTGGCGTCTTCTTCTTGGACCGACTCCTGGAACCATATCAAGGGACGACTTTATTGCACTCTTTGACCTACGTTTTCTGTGATAGGTTATGGCAAATCTGTGTGCCTCGTCACGGGCTCTTTGCACTAGATAAAGACCTTGTGAATTTCTTGGTAGAACGATGGACTCTTGAGCATCCGGGGTGAAAAGTTCCTCATTTTCTTTTGCAAGGCTTGCGAGAGGTATGTCGTTAATTCCCAATTCCAGAAACACCTGTAACGCAGCTCCGAGATGACCTTTGCCACCGTCAATCAATACGAGTTTTGGAGTCTCTGTCCATTTTGTATCTTTTTGACTAATTTTTTTTGAGTCCGATCTTGTACTATTTGAATCGGCTTCCTTCAATCTCCTAAACCTTCGACTGAGCATTTCTCTCATCATTGAATAATCGTCTACTTGGTCTACGGTTTTTATTTGAAATCTTCGGTAGTCAGACGGTTTTGGTTTTCCATCTTGAAATACAACCATGCTGCCTACGGCATTTGTTCCTTGGATATTAGATATGTCGTAACATTCTATTCGGGAGGGTTTTTCAGGTAGACTGAGTGCCTCTTGCAATTCGACCATCGCTTCATCATTCTGCCCGGATTCAACAAATCTGGTGACTTTAAGTTGTTGCATGCCTTGATTTGCATTTTCAACCACCATGTTGACCAGTTTTTTGCGTTCTCCACGTATCGGGGTAATTATTTTTACTCGAGTACCTCTTTTACCCATAAGGAAAGTCTCTAGAGATTCCTTCTCTTCTCCAACTCCGGCTTGAGTAAGTATCGTGGGAGGGACGTAAGGTGTGACTTTGTAAAACTGTTTTATGAAAGCAGTCTGAATAGATGGCAGGTCATCGAATTCCCCTACAGCCATTAGATAGTTATCTCTGCCAATCAGCTTGCCTTGCCTGACGAAGAATATTTCTGCCCAAGCTTCAGAAGAGGTTTGAGAACATCCTATGATATCCATGTTGTCTGATTTCATAGTCAGGACTTTTTGACCCTCATTAACCTTCTCGATTGCTCCTACCTGGTCTCTAAGAGCGGCAGCTTTTTCAAAGTGCAGTTTTTCTGCTTCCTCTTCCATTCTGTTTTTCAGACTTTTAACTATTTGTTTTGTGTCACCTTCCAGGAACATAGATACTTGGTTGATTACTTCTCCGTATTCTTTTTCGTCGGCTGCCCCAATACAAGGGCCAACACATCGGCCGATGTGATAGTCCAAACAGGCTCGACTATCTTCACCTGTGATCACTTTTGTACATGATCTGTATGGAAATAATTTCTTCAATAGCCCTAAAGTTCTTCTTACGCTTCCTGCACTAGCGAAAGGTCCGAAGTATTTTGAATCAGAGTCTTTGGATATATTTCTAGTTATATACACTCTGGGGAATGCTTCCGAGGTATCTATTTTTATAAACGGATAGCTTTTATCGTCTTTTAATCTGGAATTGAACCTCGGCTGATACTCTTTGATGAGGTTGCATTCTAATATTAGTGCTTCCTGTTCAGATTCTGTGATAATGAAGTCGAAGTTCGCTATCAACTTAACTAAACGTCTTACCTTGGGGTCTGGCTTATGGCTATTAGAGAAATAAGATCTGAGCCGGTTACGTAAGTTAGAGGCTTTGCCAACGTACAGAACGACATCGCTTTTACTGCGCATCCTGTAAACTCCAGGAGACGTTGGAGTTCTATTTAGTCTTTCAGAAAACTGTGGTTTTTGCATGGCAATACCGGTTAGGTGGAGAGGTATAGCTATAAGATTAGTTCAGCGGATTTCGTCGGGGTGCCTATATAAATGAAAATCCTACCAAGGCTAATACTACTATTCCCGATACTATAGCAATTCGTTTCAATTCACTACCTAGATATGGGTAATTAAGGGCTGTGGACGGGCTGGCAGTGGTTCGGATTGCGGGTTCTGGTCTCGTATCAGGTGAAACAGGGGCTGTATCAGTAGAAAATGAACTAGCTTCAGTGGTCGTATTTCGTGGCTCAGAGTGGTCGCGCCTCGAATCAACAACATGGCTTTTACTTTTTCTTCTTTTACTTCTGAGTTGTGCTTGTCTGGAAGCTCTTTGTTTTCCTTTGCTTGGCATTGGAGTCTCCTAGTTAATAGCTTTTTGCTGGAATTGTATTAGATCCTATGCTAGGACCTTGGATGTGCAGTTTCGTATTCTTCGCGCACGAACTCCTTAGTGATGTGTGTATAAATTTGTGTTGAAGAAATACTAGCATGCCCTAGTAGTTCTTGTACGTGCCTAATTGGTGCTCCTCCTTGAAGTAAATGGGTGGCAAAACTATGTCTGAGACTATGTGGGGTTATATGATCGCCCATATTCAGCATATGGGCGTATTTTTTTAGAGTCAGCCAATAACCCTGCCTTGTGATCCTTCCTCCTCGTGAATTAAGAAAAAGAGCCATGCCTGATAACTTTGTTGCTAGTAAGGTTCTTGAGGAATTTAAATACTTATCCAGTCTATTTGCTGCTAGAGAATGAAAAGGTATTATTCGCTCTTTATTACCTTTACCCATGCAACGTACACGGTTCGCCCTTAAATCAACGTCTCCCAAGTTTAGATTTATTATCTCACTTGCCCTCAGCCCACTCGCATAGGCTAGTTGGAGCATGGCTTCATCTCGTGAGGCGATTGGAGTTGAGGAGATGGAGAGAGGCTTTGTTACTAATTCAATTGCTTGGTCGACAGATATTGTGTGTGGAAGCCTCAGCGTATTAACACGGAGTGATATTTTCTCAGACGGATCGTTATCAATATGTCCATTTCTATGTAAATATCCTAGGAAAGATTTGAGCGAAGCCAGCTTTCTAGACCGTGTGCTAGGTTTATAATCTTTGTTGTCCAGAAATTTTTGAAACTCGTATAAATGGTCTTTAGATAATTCCTTCCATTGAACCGGGGATTGAAATTTCTGTTGGAGGGATAGGAATTTGGCAAGTTGAACTATATCTGTGTTGTAAGCTTCTATCGTGTGAACTGAATAACCTCTTTCTACTCTGAGGTATTGCAGAAATTCAGATAGAAGATGGATTTTTGGGGCTGTCAGTTTAATATTGGCCAATTACGTCTCCCAATTGGATCTAATGTTATCTTGACACACCTATACAAGTAGATAAGATTTCAGCAGTGTTTTCATTTTATTTTTGGGGCAGTATCACTAATGATTGAAATTGATAGTGGACCATTTTTAGTTAACTTCGGATCTTTGCTAATTAGTTGGCACGGAATATTCAGTTTTATCGCTGTCGCATCAGCAGTGTTTTTGGTAGGGCGCTGGGCTCCCTTGAGGGGTGTGGATCCAGACGATATTTATTCAATAGCCTTATGGGCGATTATTGGAGGTATATTGGGGGCCCGAGTTGTCCACGTTATCGATCATCTGCCGATATATTCAGAGGATCCGTTAAAAGTATTTGCTATTTGGTCGGGAGGAATCGGGCTCTGGGGTGGGATACTAGGAGGTTTCATCGGCGGTGCTGTGTATTCAATGATTTCCAAGGTTCCAGTGGGTTTGGTTGCAGACCTAACGGCTCCTGCTATGCTGTTTGTTCAGTCCATAGGTAGACTTGGGGACATCGTAAATGGCGAACATTGCGCAAAGCTGACAGATCAGTTTTATGGTTTTGTTTGGACTAGCCGTGATAGTGCTGCAGGATGGTGCGGTAATGGCATAAATGCTTCGGTTCAACCTGTTATAGCATTCGAAATAATCTGGAACTTGGCAGTACTGTTTCTCATTTGGAAATTGAGAAACAGATTAAGACCGGCTGGAATGCTTTTCGCATTGTATCTTGGATTTTACGCCATAGGACGATTTTTAATTACTTTCCTTAGAGATGACAAAATCTGGGGTTTAGGACTGCAGGAAGCTCATTTTATTGCGATAGTGGTGCTAGTTATAGTTGTTCCACTTCTTGCTTTCAAAGCTAGATTTGGCCATCCTGAAGAGATATCCAACGAATTTAGAGATCTTGCTCCCCAAAAAAGCAGAGCAGAGAGGCGTAGGAAGGCTTAAAGATTTCCTATATTAGATCGTTAATCAGATCTTTTGAAATCTTGAACAGTCAGTTGCACGGTTTCTTTCCCATTCCAATAATTCATACCTGCAGTGTAGGCTATGTCTACGATCCCTCGGGCGGCGTTTAAACTCTGGCCTTGTCTGAAGGCTATGGCATCATAGACATAATCATTTTTTTCCAGCGTGAGTTTTAAATGGGTTTTATCTTTTCCCACAGTCTTTGCCCCTAATACCGACATACCCCTGGACAAAAAAATGGGAGTTGGATTTCCTTGACCAAAAGGTTCGAGGGAGTTTAAAAATGAAATCGATTCGTGATTGAGCCATGTGGGTGATATTTCCTGTTCAATATCCAAAACTGATCCAAAGGATTCCTCTGTTACATCGGTTTCAGCTAGCACAGTAAGCTTTTCTCTAAATTGCCTAAGCTTTTCCCCTTTGATAGTGAAGCCTGCTGCCATCGAATGGCCGCCGTATTTCTCAAATATTTCGTCACATTTCTTAAAAGCTTCTATCATATTAAAATTAGGAATACTTCTCGCGCTGGCTCGATATATTTCTTGTGAGCCTGACACTGCAACGGCAGGTCTGTAAAATTCTTCAACCAATCGAGACGCGATAAGCCCTAAAATTCCAGGTGACCACGATTTGTGGCCCACAAAAATCATTGGAGGCGTGTTATTTCCATTTTCGCGAACTGATTTGGCAACCTGCTGTCTGGCTTGACGAATTGCTTTGTCAGTTAGCGTTTGACGAGTTTTATTTAAGGCATTTAACTTCTCGGCTAGAGATAAAGCTTGTGAATCATTTTCTGTAAGGAGCAAGTCTAGGCTTAGCTCTGCATGTTGTAACCGCCCAGCTACATTTAGTCTTGGTATTATTCCGAAAGATAGATCTTCAGAACTCAGTCTATTTTTGGTTAGTCCTGATACACGTATCAGAGCATCGATCCCAAGGATGTTTTCAGATTTTATAGCTTGTATTCCACGGTGAGTTAAATATCGGTTTTCATCTTTCATTAATCCCACATCAGAGACGGTACCTAAGGCACAGAAGGCGTAGAGAAAATTAGGCATTTCCTGGCTCAAAGAAGAATACAAAGCCTCCATCACTTTAAGGGCGGTTCCTACGCCAGTTATTTGTGGGAAGGGGTATTTTGAATCAGATAAAGACGGATTTACTATAGCAACGGCAGGGGGGAGGTTGTCCATTGGAACATGATGGTCTGTCACAATGGTGTCTATTCCTTTTTGAGATGCTTGTGTGATTTCACTGATTGAAGTCGTGCCGCAGTCGACGGTAATTATCAGTGTGACTTTTCTTTGCTCAAAAAAATCGATTGCTTGCTGGCTAATTCCGTGACCTTCTTTTACTCTGTGAGGCACGTATGGAAATACGATTCCACCCAAGTTTTCCAAACCTTTAGTGAGAACGGCTGTGCCTGTTAGCCCGTCGGTGTCAAAGTCACCAAATACTCCTATTCTTTCACCATCGTCCAGTGCGGCTGACAGGCGTATAACGCAGTTATCCATGCTACTTAACAGATAGGGGTCGTTAAGGTCTTCTACGGTTGGAGATAAGAAGTGGTTAGCTTCTTCTTTTGAAGTAATACCACGGTGCATTAGGATGGAGCTTTCAATAACACCTTTCTCTAGCGTGGTACAAAGTTCCTCCGTTGCGGTGGGAAGCAGTTTCCAGTCTGCGTATTTCAAGTTATTGGAGGCTCATAACAGATTTAAGAAACCTTTTGAAAAATGAGTGACGCGTTATGGCCCCCGAAGCCAAAGGAGTTTGTCATGACGTTTTTTAATGATTGGCTTAAGGGTTGGGTAAGAATATTGGCCTTGATCTCAGGATCTACGGTTTCTGTGTTAAGCGTTTTGGGCGCAAAGTTATTTTCAAGAGCAAGGCAGCAGATAGCCGTTTCAATAATACCGGCTGCACCT
>CAYWYV010000061.1:0-8611 GCA_964462705.1 uncultured Dehalococcoidia bacterium | reverse complement strand
CTGTCAAAGTTACACGGAGAGGAAGGGTTCGCCGTTCTAGGTTGTATTACCTGAGAGAAAGATCTGGCAGGGGTGCTCGGATCAAAGAGGCCCGCCGAAGTTAAATTCGAGTGAGTTTAACTTCTGTGGCAAGCTGTTCCTTTTAAGAACCTGATCGGTTCTCTCATATTGCCCTTATACTTTGAGTAATTTCTACTGAATTCGTTATTGGTTTAGGTGGGCTTCGTTTTGAAATTTGCAGAGATAGCTGTAGATGCTCCTGCTGGATATAACCGGACCTTTAGTTATTCGATTCCTCAGTCACTTGTGGTGAAGCCTGGTCATTCGGTTATTGTTCCCTTTGGGCCTCAACTGAGACAGGGGATCGTAATCGAAGTGTCGGATGAGGCTCAAGTTGAAAACACCCGGGACGTTCATGAGGTATCTGACTCAAGAGAACTTATTGATGACCTGCATTTGAAGATCGTTTCATGGATGAGTGGATACTACATGTGCTCTCTTTTTGAAGCGGCCTCACTCATGATTCCGCCTGGTAGCAGAACTCGTGAAATTACCTGGATCACATTTTCTGAATTGAATGTTTCTTCAATAGAAAAGTCAAAGATTTCAAGCTTTCAGGAAGATATCATGAATTATCTAAGAGCTAACGGACGGTCCCGCTTAGATAAAATTACTTCTCGCTTTGGTCAAAATGCTCGATCGGCTATCACTACTCTTGAAGAATATGGCTTGATCGTAAGGGATGTAGAAAGAAGTAAAAGTACGGTAAGTGCTCGCTTTAAATTGGTACCTCGTATTACAAAAATTGGTATAGCAGCTTTGAATAGTCAGGAGATGGACCGAGCTTACAGGCAGAAGGATTTCATGCAGTGTCTCTATCGTGGAGATACCTCCTTAACGATGGCAGAATCACGTAAATTCTTTGGAGCTTCAGTTGTTAATGCAGTTTTGAAGAAAGGATTTATCAATCAGGAAAAAATCCAGATATTTCGGGATCCTCTTAGAGGAATAACCTATGATCCTCCTCCTCCTGTAAAGCTTAAGAAAGAACAAGAGAGAGCTTTTTCTACCATTAGAAATATGCTCCAGAACCCTGAGGATAATCCGCGTGCCATTTTGGTGTATGGGGTAACTGGGAGTGGAAAAACTGAGGTATATATTGAGGCAGTTAAAGAATGTATTGCACTAGGTAAAAGTGCAATTATTCTTGTTCCTGAGATAGCTTTGACTCCCCAGACAGTAGAAAGGTTTGAATCGAGGTTTCAAGGTCAGGTAGCGGTTTCACATAGTGGCCTTTCAGCGGGTGAAAGACATGATCAATGGTGGAAAATAAAAAAAGGTGATTATCGGGTAGTTATCGGATCTAGAGGGGCCGTATTTGCTCCACTTCCCAATATTGGGCTAATAGTTTTAGATGAGGAACATGAATGGACATATAAGCAAAACGAGTCCGCTCCAAGGTATCATGCCCGTGAAGTAGCGATGCAGATAGCTGGAATTTCTCGCTCGGTAATACTGCTAGGTTCGGCCTCCCCAGATATAGAGTCCTTTATGCGATCCCAGAGGGGACGATATGAGTTTGCGGAACTCAAGGAAAGATTCATTCCACGTTCCCGTGTTAATAATGACGCAAGTGGGGACATGGCTTTTGTCTCAGTCGTGGATATGAGGGAGGAGCTTAAGGCTGGAAATAGGGAGATGCTCAGTAGATCGTTATACCGCTCAATCGAGGAAACTCTGAAAGCTGGGGAACAAACCATATTGTTTTTGAATCGAAGAGGTGCCTCATCTTTCGTACAGTGTCGATCATGCGGCTTAGTAATTAAATGTGGTAGCTGCGATATATCCCTTACTTATCATTCACAGTACGACAGGTTGGTTTGCCACTATTGCGGTCGTCGCAGGCCATCTCCGGAAAACTGTCCTTCATGTAGTGAGAATTCACTTGGCAGATATGGCATTGGTACCCAATTAGTAGCCGAATTAATAGATAAATTATTTCCTTCTGCTAATTCATTGAGGTTAGATAGAGATGTGGCTACTAGATCAGATCAGTATGAATCAATTCTAGGTAAATTTAGGTCCGGACATTCCAAAATACTTATTGGTACGCAACTTATAGCTAAAGGGCACCATCTTCCAAATGTTACGTTAGTGGGAGTGATTTCGGCCGACATAGGTCTGAATATGCCGGACTTCCGATCTGGAGAAAAAGCATTTCAGACATTATGCCAAGTTGCTGGAAGGGCTGGTAGAGGTGAAAGGCCCGGCAAGGTAATAATACAAACTTATCAGCCCGAGCACTATGCAGTTATAGCCGCTTCTAAACAAGACTATTTTTCATTTTTCGATATAGAGTCTACTTATAGAAAACTTAATGCATATCCACCTTACAGTCGGTTAATAAGATTGGTTAGGGAGGACACT
Source organism: uncultured Dehalococcoidia bacterium (assembly GCA_964462705.1). GTDB lineage: Bacteria > Chloroflexota > Dehalococcoidia > Lucifugimonadales > UBA826. Next base: position 6,184 of record CAYWYV010000061.1, on the reverse strand, counting down.
AATAATGCTAAAGCTGAAGGTGATGCTAAAGATTTAGTTAATAAATTATTGGATGAACGTAGTAGATGGGGGTTGTCTGATACAGAAGTTTTTGGCCCCCTTCCTGCTTTCCCCGCTCGTGTGAGGGGGAGGTACAGATGGCAAATAAATCTGAAGGGTCCAAACCCTAGGCTTCTCTTGGATAAAGTTCATCAATTGACTTATGGTACAAACCATAGAAGGGGATTAAACGGGTGGTCGGTGGATATAAACCCGGTTTCTTTCACGTGACCTTTAGAATGTCACGAAAATTTTTAGACGTAGTCGAACCTTAGAAGGAGTACCTCAGATGGATCTAGATTTCTCTTCTTCCCTACCAGATACGGAATCGTCTATTAGTGTTCCAGGTCTCGATAGTGAAGTTACCATTATCAGAGATAAATATGGCATACCCCATATTAGGGCTAAGCACAATAATGATGCCTTTTTTGGGCAGGGGTTTGCGACAGCTCAGGATAGGTTGTGGCATATGGATTTTGATAGGAGACAGGCTTATGGGCGATGGTCTGAACTTGTGGGGAGTGGAGGTGTGGAAAGTGACAAAATGATGCGCCGGTTTCAAATTAAATCCTCAGCAGAGACGGACTATGAAGCACTCAATGTCGAGACCCGGGAGATGTTGGAAGCTTATTCATCTGGAGTAAACGCATTTATCCAATCTACAAAGAGTTTTCCCATTGAATACACCTTGGTATCAGGAGCACCAGAGCCGTGGACTGCGATAGATTGTATTGCAGTCTATAAAGTGCGCCACATTATGATGGGGGTATTCGAGGGCAAATTGTGGCGCGCTCAATTGGTTAATGAATTAGGTGCAGAAGTTGCCTCTAATTTGTTAAAAGGATATCAAGAGGGGCATTTTATTATTGTACCCCCACTTCACAAATATTCTGGCCCAGCTATCGCTGGTGTTGATCATTTTAGAAATAATTTGGAATCAATTGAATGGTTGAAAGAATCTCCCGACTCTGGTAGCAACAGCTGGGCACTACACGGATCTAAGACTTATTCCGGTAAGCCACTTCTTAGTGGGGACCCGCACAGAGGTTTGGACACGCCCAATTGCTATTATCAAAATCATGTGACCTCGGAATCCATTGATGCCATCGGTCTTTCCTTTCCAGGAGTGCCAGGGTTTCCACATTTTGGTCACAACCAAAACGTTGCCTGGTGTGTTACCCACGCGGGCGCTGACTATCAAGATATTTTTGTTGAAAGATTTGATTCTTCAGAGCTAACTAAGTATCAATGGAAAGGGTCTCAGATAGATTCCGAAGTGAGTAAAGAAGTTATACAAGTAGCAGGTCAAGATTCAGAGTCTATCGAAGTTAGAGTAACGAAACATGGCCCAATTTTCATGGAAAGTGAAGATTTGACCATAGGGCTGGCATTTAGCTATACCTCAACATTTGGTCCCAATATTGGTTTTCAGTCTCTCATTCCTCAGATGACTGCTGGATCTATTGCAGAGGCAGACGAGGCGATGAGGGATTGGGTGGACCCATGCAACAACTATGTGTTTGTAGATGTCTATGGTGATATTAGATATTTAAACAGAGGTAAAGTTCCTATACGATCCATGGATAATGCATGGTTGCCCGTTCCCGGGTGGGATGGAGATCATGAATGGTCGGGATATATACCCTTTGATCAGCTTGCCAGATCCACCAATCCGGAGAACGGATTCATAGTGACTGCCAACAATCGAATAGTGAATGAAGATTATCCTCATTACATAGCACTTGAGTATGCTCCAGAATACAGGGCTAGGAGGATTATTGAGAGAGTGTTGGAACTTGGGAATGCCACTGTCGAAGACATGATGTCTATTCATTCGGAGAGAACTTCTATCCCCGCACTTGTTTATAAGGACATTTTAAAGGAAGTAGTGCCTAGTGGGCCTATTGAGGAGACCGCCAAAAAGGCTTTGAGTGACTGGAACGGGGTTATGGATTCCAATTCCCCTGCCGCTACTATTTATTCGGCATTTAGGTTGAAATTACACGATCGAGTATTTCGAAATCTCTTTGGTTCGTTGGCTGATGAAGCTCTTATAGCTGGGGGAAGGGGTGCACCAAGACATGTTAGTCAACTCGCCTCTAACCTTGTGACGGATGCCAAGATGAGGAGCGAATCTTTGTTGCCTGACGGTGAGACTTGGAAAAGTATTGTACCCAAAGCGTTTGGTGATGGAATATTGTGGTTAACCGATATTTTGGGGGAAGATGTGACCACTTGGGAATGGGGTAGAGTACACCATACAAATCCAGTACATCCCCTGTCACAGTATCATCCAGATCTGTCTAGAAAACTTGATCCGCCATCTGTAGCTATGGGAGGAGATGGAGATACTCCTCAGGCTGGCAGCTTTGCACATACAAACCCTTTTGTGATGACTGGTATGTCAGTCGCACGGTATGTATTTGATGCATCTAATTGGGATAATTCTCGTTGGATCGTTCCACTCGGCTCGTCTGGTCATCCTGGGAGTTCTCATTATGCGGACCAATTAGGTATTTGGTCTAAAGTTGAGACCATTGCCATGTGTTACACGGAATCCGCAGTAGATGAAATTGCTGTGTCCAAGCAACTTCTCTCCCCAGTTTAATCGACGGAAAAGTTTAATCGACAGAAAGGGTTTATTCGCCCGTACTTGGTATAATTGTCTCTAAGTTGTTCTTCTAGAGGCTTGTCACAATTTTAATCACTTTATTGGGCATCAGGCGTTGTGCGGAGGAAATGAAATGCAAGACTTAAATAGTTGGCTAATTGAAATGGGTGAGAAAATCGCTCATATCATGGTGCGTCTTTGACGTACCGTCTATGGAGCGTGAAATAAAAGAACTTGAAAAGGATGCCTCTGATCCTAATTTCTGGGATATGCCTGTTTTCGCCCAAGGCAAAATGAAAGAACTAGCCTTACTTAATAAACAAGTTTCAAGCTGGACATCTCTTCGCGAGAGGGCTGAATCTGCATCAGAACTTTTGGAGTTGGCAAAGGCAGAATCTGATACTGAATTGATTAAAAGCATTAGAGACGAAACAGTAGAGATTGGTCAGCAGCTATCCGATATGGAGTTTCAGCTTACTCTTTCTGGAGAATATGATCAGAGAGATGCGATACTTGCTCTTCACGCTGGGGCTGGAGGTGTGGATTCACAGGATTGGGCATCCATGTTGCTCAGAATGTATTCTAGATGGGCTGAACGAAAAGGGTTTCGTTGTGACGTTTTAGATACCTCATACGGTGAGGAATCGGGAGTAAAGAGCGCAGTGATACAGGTATCGGGAGATTTTGCGTACGGTTATTTGAGGTCAGAAAAAGGAGTTCACAGACTTGTCAGAATATCGCCTTTTGATAACGATCACGCCAGGCATACTTCATTTGCCCTTGCAGAGATACTACCTAAAGTTGAGGAAGGCATTGACATAAATATTAGTCCCGATGATATTCGCTTAGATGTTTTTCGAGCCGGGGGACATGGCGGTCAAAACGTTCAAAAGAACTCAACTGCTGTACGCCTCACACATATTCCCACAAACATAGTTGTTACTTGCCAAAATGAACGTTCACAGCATCAAAATCGTGAGATAGCAATGCGGATACTTACGGCTCGTCTTGTGGATCTGGAAAGAAAAAAGAAAGAAGATGAAATAGCACAGCTTAAAGGCGAATATGTTTCGGCAGAATGGGGTAATCAAATTAGAAGTTATGTTTTGCATCCATATCAAATGGTGAAAGATCACAGAACCGGTCTGGAAACCTCATCGACAGGAGACGTTTTGAACGGTGATATCGACGACTTCATTGCGGCATTCCTAACTTCTCAAGTGGGGGATGGATAAAAATCAAAAATCTGAAGTTAATTTGGGAGAATAAGAATTGAGGATTAGGTTACATAAAAAACTTTCGTCAACGATAAAATTATTTTTCTTGGTCAATTTGTTAGTGGTTTTTTCAACTCTAGTTGCCGGGTGCGGAGAATCTGATAATTTGGAGCAGACGGCTGATTTGGCACCTCAAATAGAGTCTCCAATGGCAACGGGTGGTATTTCTGGTACAGGAAATACCAAGAATGAGCCGCTGACCTTAGCAGATGCGTCAAGAAATGAGAATGAACAGCTAGATGGGGTTTTTAATCGACTATGGTCAGACCCTCCGACACTCGATCCTCATCTGACATCTGATACGACATCTTCTGGTGTGGTTGTTGAAATATTTGGTGGACTTGTTACTTTTGACACGGATCTAAATTTAGTCCCAGACTTAGCGGAAAGTTTTGAAATATCTGCTGATTCACTTACCTATACTTTTGTGATTCGCGACACCGCGGTTTTTCACGATGGTAAACCGGTTACCTCAAGTGACATTAAATGGTCTTTGGAAAGGGCAGCGAATCCTGATACAGCTTCTCCTGTGGCAGAGACTTATTTGGGAGACATAATTGGTGTTGAGGACGTACTGAATGGAGTAACAGATCAGATAAGTGGAGTCACCCTCATAGATGATAGGACGATCCAGATTAAAATAGATTCTCCTAAAGCGTATTTCTTACAAAAACTTACTTACCCAACAGCATATGTTTTGGATCGGGAAAACGTTGAGTCTGGTGGGAGGAATTGGACCGACTATCCCAATGGCACAGGGCCATTTAAGTTAATTGAATATAAGATCGGCGAGCGGCTAATTTTGGAACGACACGATTCATATCACCTAGGGGCTGCCGGCTTAAAAAGAATTCAGATGAATTTGGCTGGCGGATCCTCAATGGCGATGTATGAAAACGATGAAATAGATATAACTGGCGTCGGACTTTTTGACCTTGAGAGAATAAAAGACCCTAGTGATCCATTGCACTCTGACCTGGTGGTTGCAAACCCTAGTTTCTCAATTTCGTACGTGGGGTTTAATGCACAGCAACCTCCATTCGATGATCCTAAATTCAGGCAAGCTTTAAATCACGCCGTAGACAAAGAGTTAATTGCCAAGGAAGTTCTGGCCGATCTCGTAGTTCCAGCCTATGGAATACTTCCACCTGGTTTTCCAGGTCATAGCGAAAAGTTGGTTGGCCTTAAACATGATCCTGTTTTGGCTAAAAAACTTCTTTCCGAATCTCAATATGCCGATCCTTCCAGCAGGCCGAGAATTGTCGTGACGATCCCGGGTTCTGGTGGGACCCCTAATTTAGATTTGGAAGTAATAATAAACATGTGGCAGGATGTGTTAGGCGTTGAAGTTGAAATTCAACAGGTTGAGTGGGCCACTTATCTTCGGGACCTAGACAGACAAAAGTTTCAAGCCTATGCAGGTCTTGGATGGGAGGCTGATTATCCTGATCCACAAGACTTTCTGGACATACTTTTCCATACTGAAAGCGAAAATAATAATGGCGCGTATTCAAATACTCAAGTCGACAGCATTTTGGAGGCGGCCAGAGTGGAGGTTGACGTTGTGAAGCGCATGGATTTATATCGGCAGGCAGAAGAATCCATAGTGGCAGACGCAGCATGGTTACCTCTGTGGTTCGCGGGAGAGAGACATCTTCTAATAAAACCCTACGTTAAAGGTTATGTCATTACTCCAATGATAGTCCCGAAAATGCGGCATGTTTATATTGAGGATTAATTTATTTCTGCTGAGCCAATCACGTTATTGATTCTGACAAGGTTTGGAGTGGTCAGGTATGCCGGATTTAAATGGGTGCTTTCTATTCAGACTATTGTTGGTTTGTAATACCAGTGGCGATGGATAGAAGCAATGTGGAAATTTATTCTTAGGCGAATAATTTGGGTCCCATTTTTGTTGACCGCTGTATCAGCAGTAACTTTTGTCCTGGGGACCTATGGTCCAGGTGATCCAGTTCAGGTCATGATGGGGACAAAATATGATCCGATTGTAGCGGAGAGACTGAGGGAATCATTTGGTCTAAATAGGCCTGTAATTGTCCAGTATGGTGATTATATGTGGGGTGTTGTGAGGGGAGATTTTGGAGAAAGCCTTAGATATCGGGGCAAGTCAGTAGGTTCTTTGCTAGCTTCAAAAATGTGGGTCTCGTTTCAGGTTAATTTAGCGGCTATGGTTGTGAGTCTCTCAATAGGATTGCCGCTGGGGTTTTGGATTGCTCATAAACAAGGTACCTGGTTG
>CAYWYV010000060.1:6340-8857 GCA_964462705.1 uncultured Dehalococcoidia bacterium | reverse complement strand
TGCTAGGCCTATAGAAGAGCTTAGATAAACCCTACGCGAAGTTTATAGGGCAGGAAGTGGCAAAGAACATCCCGACTGGGAGGAGTTCGACCAGACTGTGAAAGAAGACCGTCGCTCTGCAATTATTGTTGTGCCCGAGCACATTTACTACGGTAATGCTGGGTAGTCAGTCCGTAATCAGAAGTGTAGCTACGAACTCCAATTTCAAGTGTATGATGATGGAATAATGATTAGTGAAAATACAAAAGATGCACTCTCTAAAACTGTACTTCCAGCCGTAGGAGTTGCTGCCACATACTACCTGCTAATGTGTTCTGTCTTTGGTATGGATAAGGGGGGTTGTATCGTTGGTGCTGTTTCTCTTGGAATAGCGTTCTTTGCCGGGTTGTTGCAGTTATATAGACGGTAGTTAGAAGATCTTTACCTCAACGGTTGAGAGCCTGAGTTAGAGTGAAGCAAATGAGTCCTACTGAACATCCCTTCTTGAGTTGTAACAGGCCGGCAGTTTGATCTAGAAACCCATTCGCATCCTCGTGTTGCTTACCTGTGACTGAGATATACACGTAAACGAGAGGTCCGAGAGGACATGCGTTTAGTGTTTATCTATCTGGATCTCAAAAGAACTAAGTAAGTTGAGAACATCAGGAAAATTAAAATTCGCTCCGGCCACTGAATTTTCTGTTGGATTTATGATGTAGTTGCTCGCTTCCCTAAAATCGCAATCATTGAGTTTAGTTGAACTGAAACGAGTGTTAGCTAAGTCACTGCGAATAAATTCTGAACCAGTCAAATCGCACAACACGAAATCAACCTCGCGAGCTTTACAATTCCTGACCTTTAATCCTGGTAGCCGTAAACCGCGAAATATTGAGAAACTAACATCACACGAACAGAACTCCACTGGTGCAACGACTGTAATTCCCTTCCAGTCTAGTGTAGTCCAGTTCACTCCAACAATTTTGCATCGTTCAAATTGAATTTCAGTAAATCTTGTTTGCGTGAATTTTACTAAAGACAGGTCAGAATCCTGAAATGTACACTCCGTGAATCTACAATCTATAAATTCTGCTTCTCTGAAATCACAACTAACAAATTCACACCTTTCAAAAGTACTTGCTTTAATCCGTTTTTTTACAGAATCTAGCTCGGAGAAAGGTAGGTCTTCATAGATCCTATCGTCTTTTAATTCCATCCCATAACTGTATACCAAACTCTGGACACACCTGCATTTCCCCAGCTTCTTGTAGCTCCGGATATGACTTGAGCCAATCACTATGACTTACTTCACTGGGTCTGTATTATGAGAACCAGAAAAAGTTAACTAAAAGGGTGGCCACTCACAATTGATATCCGAAGAGTCTCTTCTTGAGTTGCTAGATCTCTCCGAGGAAAGCATTACCCTACTTTCGGTTAGACACAGCAGCAGAGCGAAAAGACTTATCTTCAAAACTTCCATTCGTATTGGATTTGAAATAATCCTTCCGCGCTTTTATGACGATAATTGGGTTTTGGATGTTCTCTCTAGAAAAAAATATCAGATTGAAAAAGATCTTGCTGCAATCCGAAAAGGTCGAATAAAACTTAAGCCAAAATCAATTACACTGCCGTCAACTGGAAACCGTTGGAAGGTCAGATATAGGGAAATGAGTGACAAAAATGTCGACGTCATAACAGAAACCCCTAACACTCTTGAAATCCCAGAGAACCAGAAAGATGTGTTTCAGGTGCCTACATTGCTTCAAAAATGGCTCCATGAAAAGGCACGTGAACATCTTCCAAGACAACTGAGCAGTATATCCGTCGCACTCAAACTTCCATACAAAGATGTAAGAATCAAAAGACAAAATACCCTTTGGGGAAGTTGTTCGATCAAGCGAAATATCAATTTGAATCGCAACCTTATGCTGATGCCCCCGGATGTCGTTGATTACGTACTACATCACGAACTTGTTCACTTAAAAGTCCTAAACCATTCATCTGAGTTCTGGAGAGAACTTGAACGATTGTTTCCCAATTACAAGGAAAGCCTTGGTCGACTAAAGCATTTTCAAAATGGTAGGTTACCTGAGTGGGCACTTGTATAAGGTGTGAGTGTTTCACAAATATATATCCACTTGAGTTTTTGACTAATATAGAAAACCGACTGCGTTTTCCTAATGCTCAACTAGCTGTGCGAAAGTGACTTACCTTAAATGTTGGGGAGTAATTGCAAAAAAAGTAGTGACCTATGCTAACCAATTTAACCCAAGACATACCTATGAATTTTAAACACTACACGATTAATGTGATCCTATATTTTCACGAATATTTTAGAGTACAGTAATCCTCACCAGGGGGTAGCTATGAGAGATTGGATTACAAGGCGCCTTCCAGACGAAAATATACGTTTGGGTATCGGTTGGATATTTAGTGCTGGGGTTTCTTATGAGTTAATCGTGGCTCTATGGCCTTTGGACAACTTAGGATTGAGAGGAATTTGGGAATGAAGGTTATTTATACTAGACAGGAAGATGTTTT
>CAYWYV010000060.1:0-6330 GCA_964462705.1 uncultured Dehalococcoidia bacterium | reverse complement strand
AGAGGAATATGGGAATTACTCGCTGTTATTTTTGGTATTCCCCTGTTGTTCTATGGAGTCACTATGTCTGTGCGTGACAGAACAAAGACGATTTCTGTCCTTGGAATGGCATACAAGGAACAAGTGGCTGAAAAGAGACGTATCGAACATATTGAGTGTCAGGAAGAGGTATGGATAAACACGTATTGCTTTAGCTGTTATCCCGAAACAGGAATGCCCCTTGCCGGACCCTACAACCACTACGGCCTCACACCAAAAGAAACATGGGAATGGTGGCGTAGGGACCCATCTCTACCGTGGAAAAAAACTGAGTGAAACTACCAACACGATAATGTTCTGATAAGTGTTCCTATAAGTGTCAGGTACCTCATCAGGCAATGCCATCAGAGCCTATCTTCATATCCGCGTTCATAGAAGGTACTGCGATCTGCCCCCAGACCCTCAATAACGAGATAGTAACCTTCTCTTAACGGTGTCTCAGACAGTGACTTCTCCCCATTGTAGGAGGGAATCCAGTCACCATAAGCACTTATTAACGAATCAAGATAGTCTTCTGGCATCGGGTCTATACCGTTTCCATTTAAGCTAGATTGTACCGAAAGCCACTGATGCCCAGCCTGACACGTTGAGCCATCTTCTCTAGTGTGAGCATTCGCATGTGGACGGATCCCTGGTTTTGTTTCACTCCAACGATATATAACATCTTCTCGTGGGCAGTCACATTGTAGACCCTGCTGGGTAAATATTTTCCACTGTGGTGTCGGCCAGTCCCATCTCGCTGGGGCATAGACGGTCCCACCCGGATGAGGACCACCAAAACCCTGGATAATCAGACCATCCCTCGGCCCTTCAGACGGCCATGATAATTTGTAAAGATTCAAGTAGACGTTAAGCTCGTCTGGCGATTCACTCATACTTTCTCCTCACCTTATGGCATCATGTGGAGCCATGATTTTCCCATTTCTGATCTTTATCGGTTTAGTAAACCTAGTGTTGTCTAGTACAGTAAGCTCTGTGTTTAAAGGCGAATTTTATTCGGATTTACTCCAATCGTTGAATTCTTCCTTACCCCCACGGACTTTCCAATCTGAGTCAATTGTTAATTGACTAGTTATTCCTCCACGAACATTGAACTTCATAACTAGTCGAATACGTTTGGGGGAGTAAATATTCATCAAGTCCTCATATATAGTATTTATGATCCTCTCATAGGAAATATGGGTGTTTCGAAACTGGAAAAAATATTGTTTCAAAGATTTCAATTCGATAACGCTTTTGTCCGGATAAAATGTTATATCAGCTGTTGCAAAGTCCGGCTGCTCTTCCGCCCCTATAAATGTAATTTCAGGCGCATGAATCTTAGCTTCATATGCTTCATTAGTTGGATTTTTTATTTTCTGCAAACTACTAGCGTTGCTCCATTTGCTCATGATTTTCCCTCCCCTAATAAAAAGATCTGAAAAGATTGTCTCATTTTTCTAACTAGGATATTTACATAAGACTATTCAAAATTAGTCTAGTAGTAGGCTCTGTGTGTAGTGAGGAGTGAAACCCAACCAGCATTATAGGAATGTGACAGGCTAATTTTCTTAATATATACTCCGCCGGCTCATTTTATTAATTAAGAATTCAGATGGAGATGAAAATATGCCTGCAGAGAAAATAGGATCCCTGAAATGCGTATCAACACAGAAAGTTTTGCCATCAAATGGTGGCAACCCTAAATTTGAAGTCGTTGTCCCAAGTGGGTCTGGAACTTTGGCAGGAGCGGAAGTCCTGCAGGCGATGTCCACCTACTATTCAGAAGTGGGATCAGACGGCGTAATACGGGGAGAGTGCCCTGATGCTGGGGTTGTTATGGTTGCTGATGGTATGGCTACCTTCTCGGCCACAGGTGTTGGTTCGTTCACAGAAGATGGAGGAGCTGCATTTAAAGGAATGGCCTATTTCAAAACCTCAGCTCCATCATTGGCAAGCCTAAATGGCGCCGCTGTAGTATTCAACTGGGATGTGGACGGGACAGGAAATGCAACGTGGGAATTGTGGGAGTGGAAGTAACAGGATAGTTTCATTTTTTTAAGATCAACTAAAGTCCGTTACCTATGGTAAACAGAAGGTAACGGACTTTTTACCGGGGTTATTTTCTAACTTAAAAGTCCTCTGAAACCCCTAACATAGTCAACCGAATCAACTAAATAACGACCCGGCGTCCAGACCAGTATGCCCCACTAGAGCCCGTAAAAGCACGCCATTAAGAAAGCAGGATTTCTAAGTCGTGAGAAGAAAGCCCCCAGAACACCAAGATGATTGGCTGGGGATATAGGATTCGAACCTATACTTACGGATTCAGAGTCCGCTGTCCTACCATTAGACGAATCCCCACCAACAAAAAAATTCTAGCAAACCAAATAATACCGAACAAGGCTACACTTATATGATAGTACTTGGTTAATCCTTGATCACATTACACACTAGACATAGAATTCCTATGTCTAGTGACTCCTAAATAGGAGGGAGTAATTTATGTATAAGATAGATCTTTCTGGGAAAAGTGCCATTGTTTTTGGGATTGCTAATCAACGTAGTATTGCTTGGTCAATTGCCAAAATTCTATCGTCCTCTGGAGCGAAAATAATAGCAGCCTATCAAAATGAGAGAGTCAAAGACTCAGTGGAAAAACTAACCTCTCAATTGGAAAATGTTGTAACTGTGGAATGTGATGTAAGTGACGAAGAAAACGTCCAATCAGCTTTCGCGACAGTAAGGGAAAATTGCGATACCCTCGACGTCGTGGTTCATTCGATCGCATTCGCTCAACGAGAGGATCTTGGTGGAAGATTCGTAGATACCGATAGAGAAGGTTTTCGAGTAGCGTTAGATATAAGTGCCTATTCTCTGGTTTCAATTGCCAGGAATGCCGCTCCCCTGATGACTAACGGTGGATCAATGATGGCAATGTCATTTATGGCTGCTGAAAAGGTATTCCCAGGCTACAACGTTATGAGCACAGCCAAGGCTGCTCTAGAAAATGAAGTTCGCCAAATTGCAAATGATCTTGGGCCGGATAATATACGAGTAAACGCGATCTCCGCCGGGCCTCTCGACACTCTTTCTTCCAGGGTAATAAGCGGATATAGAGATATGAAAAAAGCCCACTCGGACAGAGCACCAATGAAAAGAAATATCACTCATGATGAAGTTGCATCGACCGCTTTGTACCTGTGCAGCAACATGTCAAGCGGTGTTACAGGTGAGGTGATCCACGTCGACACTGGATATCATGTGATGGGGATATAAATTAGGTCACAATTTAACTCAAATGTATGAATCAATCTGGATAGAGACTGAGGAAAATAACAATTGTGAGTGGATGCCTCTACAAGTGTATGAGGCCCACCAAGCTCCTGTTCCAATAAAACTAATATATCTGGACGAACCAGGCCGTAAAACAGGAGTATATGAGGTTACTGGATGGAGTAGTGAAGGTGCTGGATCAATATGCCCGGCACTTTACGCACCCGTATCTGATTCTGGTCAAGCCGTAGTACATCTGGTCTATGGTGGCGATTGGGGAATCAGGCTCAGACTGGAAAACTCCCAAGGACCTTGGTCGGCGGATTCCACTGACCAGCACGGAGAGCCTTATCTAATGTTAATGGACGGAAACGACATAATAAGAGAGTAGTTGAAGACTTCTACACTGTCAGAAATTCCACAATTATTTCGCTTCTGGAATTATCCGACCTCTGATCGAAGGGAAAAATAACCCTGAAAGGCAAACAAGTATAAGACCCAATATTGAATTGAACAGTAGGGCATCCGCAGGTCCTATCCATTCCGATACAGCACCCACAACAAGTGATCCAATTGGACCAGCCCCAATCGCTAAAGTCACTACACCTAAAGCCCTGCCTCTTATTTCTGGCCGGGATACAAGAAGAACAATAGCTGACTGCATCGTGCCAAATCCACTAGTACCTATTCCTAGTATTAGCAATAAGGGAAGTGATAACAAATACCACGTCGACATCGAAAATACCGTAAGAGCAATCAAAGACAGGATTGAACCATAAAGAAAAAATCTACCGTGGTAAAGCATTTTATTCCTTGATGCAATTAGTGTTGATCCAACTAACGCTCCCAAACCGTCACTAGCCATTAATATTCCCATTAGTAATGGTCCCACATGAAGAATATTTTTTGAAACAACGGTAACCATCTGCATGTACGGGAATAAAAGTAAATTCATGAAAACCGTTATAACTATTACAGCAACGATAGTTTGATTGGAAAAAGCATATTTGAAACCCTCTGATAAGTTACTAAAAACTTCGTTTGCCAACCTTCTTTTGTGAGAATTGTTTGTACCTGGAGTGGTTCCCTCCGATTTTTGCAGTTGATTAGGCCTGTTTGGTTGATTCACTCTAAGGAAGAGAAAACATCCAATCGACATTACTAATGAAAGCAATATGTAGGATCCTTCAACTCCGGTAAACGCTATCAATGCCCCGGCAAGAGCAGGCCCAATCATCTTACTGGTATGCATTCCTACGGAATCCAAGGCGACGCCGTTAGTTAAACCTTGAGGGCCCATAATGTCCATGATGAGGGATCGCCTTGACGGCATGTCGAGAGACCAACCAATCCCAGGGATAACTATGGCTACGTAAGCATACCAATATTCCACTGTGCCAAAAGTGAGCAAAATACACATAACCACAGCGGAAATTAGATTTAGGAATTGGGTCACGGCAATCAGCAACTTCCGATCCAACACATCGGCAAGATATCCCCCAAAAATACCTAGTACCAGAAAAGGTACCATTCCAAAGAAACCAACGAGGCCCACGCTGAACGCAGAATCCGTTTGGTCTAAAACAAACCAAGACAAAGTAGTCATCTGCATCCATCTCGATACATACATGGCGCTATTAGTTCCCCAAAGGAGTCTATAGTTGGGGCTGTTTAATGCATCAAACGTATGCAGTCGACGTGAACTGTTATTTTCTATTCTTGAAATATTTGACATGAATTATTCTACATATATTCTACATGCCTAAACCCAATAAATCTGTAAATATTACCTCCCTATATGTTTCAAAATAGCGTCCCAAGCAAATTATCAATTGAAGGTTAACAGACGGATTGCTAGACTCTCGCTGCATAAAAATAAAATAGGAGCATCCTGACCTTGAAAATCACAAACATTGAAACGTTTCAACTATCTTCAGACTTGGATATACCATTTGGATGGTCCCAAGACTGGATTAAACGTCGAAGCGTAGGAATCGTGAAAATCACCACCGACGATGGACTAGTCGGTTGGGGAGAAGGATGCACAGGATCATCCGGTCATCTAATCGACAGTGAGTTGTCCCAGCTTCTGATCGGAGAAAACCCTATCAAACGACAGATGCTCTGGCAGAAAATGTTTCACGCACTGTATAACGCAAATCTGGCCGTGGGGATCGGTGGGTCAGCTATCAGTGCAATTGATACTGCCCTCTGGGATCTGACAGGGAAAATACTTGGAGTTCCCATAAGCGACCTGCTTGGGGGAAGTATCCGGGACAGGGTAGCTGTGTACGCTACAGGGCTCTATTACACCGAGGAAGAATTTCCACACAAATTGTTAGCTGAAGCCCAAAACTACGCGAATGCAGGTTTCTTAGGAATGAAAACTAAAGTTGGAGGCCTCCCAATGGCCGAAGACATCGCCCGAGTCAAGGCGATAAGAAAAGAAATCGGACCAGATCTCAAGTTAATGATCGATGCGAATCAAGCCTACAATTCGTCATCGGCGATTACGATCGGAAATAAGTTAGCCGATCAAGACATTTTATGGTTTGAAGAGCCCGTAAATGCGCAAGATATAGAGGCCTATCTACACGTAAAGTCAAACGTACCCATGGCAATATCTGGAGGTGAAAACTTACGTACGCGATATGAATTCCAAAATTTCATCTCAAGGCGAGCCTACGATATCGTGCAACCCGACGTGGTGAACGTTGGTGGAATTAGCGAAATGCGAAATGTATCAATGACTGCCAACACTTTGGGAATCCAGGTAAATCCACATGTCTGGGGATCCCCTATTATGATCTCCGCAAGCCTTCAAGTTATATCGACTATTCCACCTTGCCCCCCGAATCATAATCCAGAACCATTTGTTCAAGAACCTGTGATGGAATACGATCAAACCCCTAGCGCCATTCGCGACGACTTATGCGAAACGGACTTCAATTTCGCTAACGGGTATATAACCGTTCCAGACGGTCCCGGTCTTGGAATAGAAGTCAATGAAAAAAATCTACGACGGTTAAGCATGTA
>CAYWYV010000059.1:0-9025 GCA_964462705.1 uncultured Dehalococcoidia bacterium | reverse complement strand
TGCTTTTTCTCATTTTTAACACCTGAATCTCGTCAAGCATTCTCTGCTCTGTGATTGATGTAGCTCTATTTGTAGAATTTAACAGTCTATTTTCAATCTCATGTAAGTGCTCAGAAGCATGTTTCCTACAAGTCCATATTTGGTCTAGCAGACTAAAAATTGAGTCCGTATCACAAATATTTGATGCCACCCGCAGACTTGTCCCACATTTATTGCAATACTTTTCGTCTTCCATAATTAAGACAGCACCTTGACCATTTTCTTGTGATTGAACCTGGAATATATAGCAATCATTAAGAACAATCAGCGACAAACCCATAGTCTTATTCCAACCATTTAACAATACAAGTACTAGCAATATACAATTTCTTGACTAGTGCATGACAGTACCAGACAATTAATTCGGACTTAACTGAAAATGCAAACTTTGGCATCACCTGATTGAAAGTCAGACAGATAATACAAAATCAAATTTAACTTAAGTAATTTTAATTCCGGGCCCGTAGCTCAGTGGTTAGAGCAGTCGGCTCATAACCGATAGGTCGTAGGTTCGATCCCTACCGGGCCCACCACAGTTCCTGGAGTTCCTAATTTCAAAAATGAGACACGTATTTAACGGCTCTGCACTTGTAGCTACCCTATTTGTTTTTTGTTTTATAGCAACCAACCAAGTGTCAGCCCACGGTGACATGAAAGAAATCTTTGTCGGTGAAGTCGACGACTATAAAGTCGCCGTAAGCGTGCTTCCCCATCAACCAATGGTCGGGCACGCTCACTTCACAATTGAACCCACTGACGTTAAAACTAGTAACCCAATTGAAGAAGCTATCATTACTATAATTGTCAGACTCGGAGATGAAGCCTTCGAGTCACGTGCTGTAAACTCCCCTTCTTCAACGACAATGTACGATGCAAACCTTACATTTTATGAGGAAGGAGATTGGGAAGCAGAAGTAAAAATACAAACTCTTCCGGACCATGAATCAAGCGTTTTCTTCATAGTAAATGTAAGTGGGGAAAGCATCGTATCTGGTACTTCAGCAGGATATTTTTTCCTTTTTATTTTCGGAATTTTAGTTGTGGTGCCTATTGTCTTGGTATTGAGATACCGTCGCGCAAATAAGACAGTGTGAGACTTTGATGAAGACTAACCAAAACCCATATCAATTACCGTGGTAATCCCTGACTGATACGGCAATAATAACATTACTAGTGGTTTCCTTTTCGGAAAATATGACTTCAACTGGTTGTCCAGTAATCATGTGAGAACGGAGATGAGAAGGGGTGAATTTACCCAAGTCCGTTTCTACCATTACCTTAAACGTGGCCCCTCCATCAGTTTCTAAAGAAAACCACCTCGTTTCAGTCAAACTACGTGCAGACACCTCTGCGATTAAACCATGTTCGACAGATAATTCCTTTTCTGCAACGCCTCCCTCACATCCTGTAAGAATTAGTATGAAACTAAATAGAAAAGCCGAAGAATACAGACAGTTCGTCTTAAATTTCCTCAAGTTCCCAATAGCAAATATTTCTTTTTTGTTCATAAAGTGAACCTTAATCTAATTGACCTGTAAAAGCCTGATCACTAGTTTCTTTATATTAGGGGAGGGCTTACATGAAACTATCGATCAGGGCAGTAATACTTTCATTTTTTTTGCTAACGATTACGGTGACTGGCAGCATCGCTTACGCTAGCGAAGAAAGCGGTTTTTCTAAAGGCCGTGTTGTAATAATGTCAGTAGACATAGACTCTATCAGTAATGGCAACAACTCTGCGTTATTTGAGTCTTTGACCGGCATATTATCGACCCTTCAACCGGGAGAAAATTTCTATTTTTCTACCATGGATAATCCAGAGTTATTTCTAGGACCATTCGAGGCTGGCTCAAAAAACTTCGTCGATTACAAGCCTCTTATTGAAGAAAAAATAAGCGCTCATATCCCTGAGAATAACATTAACATGCCGGAAGTAGTCTCACAGGCATACAACATAATGGGCAAGGAATCCGCCTCTGCAGGATCAACGCTCTACCTTGTTGGACAAAGAAAAGTCCCCGCAGATCCCGAGTACACAGCACGACGCCTAGACCCAATCGCAGAAATGTTTAGTGCGAGCGGATGGACAATTACTGGCATTACTCCTACCAATGCGGACCCGAGTATGAGCTACGTACTCGACAGAATAGCTACAAAAACTGGTTCTAAGAGATATGAACTGACCATTAATGACGCTCTTAGAAATATAACCGACAAGATAATGACCCGAGACTCACTTGGTGCATTGTCCTTATCAAGTCAAGCGTCACTGACCAGAGATGAGGTATTGACCTCAACAATCAAAATAGCCCCCGGAACAAAAGATGCAACAGTCCTATTTTTCAAAGAAGATCAGTACGGTTCTCTAAAACTAAACAGCCCTCAGGTAGATGAACCGGCAACAAGTGGCACGGCCTCGTTAAACGTTGTCGAAACACCCCACACAGTAATATGGCAAATCAAAGATCCCACCCCTGGCGTTTGGACTGTAGATGCCAACGGAATGGAAGGAAAGGTATCTTCTTGGCAAATATCTTCAAATAAATTCCGCTTAAACCTTGGAATTCATGACCTTATTCCTACTGGGGAACCATTAAATCTCATCACATACGTAACAGAAGAATCGGTAATAGTTTCACCAGGAGAGAATTCATTAGTAAAAGTGACTGTCACAGGTCCTGACGGTCACAATGTCTTTTACAACTTAAATGATGATGGTGAGTACGGTGACGCTACTGCAGGTGATAACTATTATTCGGCCACTATAGCCAGTCCGGAAAGTGAGGGGGACTATGTCGTCAAAATGGAACTCGGATGGGCTGAATCACCTAATACTGTAATCGAGCAACTCACCTTTCGGGCACAAGCTTTCCCACAAATGGAAGTCACACAACTGAACACAGATAGAATGTACCTGGAACGTAGATCAAACATAGCAACTATATTTGTAAACATCTCAGGGCAGTCGTTCGCAGTAGATCCCTCTTCAATAAGAGCTAGCTTCGGTGAGGGAGAAGACTTAGGCCAGTTAGATATCGTTCCACGGGAAGGAACTTCAGATGGACGCGCTTGGATGTACGACGTTATATTCACACCAACTAAAGAAGGTATAACAACCTTAGCTCTTAACTTAGATATCGACTACGCTGGCCAGGTTCGTCAACAAGTCTCAGAATCTATAGCTCTTACCGCGATAAGCTTACCTAACCTCGTACCAGATCCAGCACCGGAGCCGTACAACACAACAGTGATCGAAGTGGCACCAGAAGTTGTTCAAATTGCTAAGACTAATGCTGGAATTGCAGTGGGTTTGATCGGCATACCCATCGCTTTAATAGCATTAATAATAGCTGGATTTACCTATCATCGTGCTCAAACTCGACCATTCGGATTTATCGATAATGAGGATGGTTCCGTCCTCGTAGATTTTCAGTCCCTCGAGAGGTCATTTTTCAACAAACTACTATTCCCAAGTGTGGTCAAAGGGAAAGAAACAGCTGTTTCAGAATTAGATGGAATAACCTTCAAGTTCCGAAAAGATAAGGTCGACATTGAAACTTTTAGAGTGTCTCCTACTGTACGAATAGATGACAAGCCGGTCGTTGGGGAGATAACTCTAAGGAACAGTTCCTGGATAGGATCACACGGCCGATTGTTCAACTTTTTCACTGGCAAAGAATCAATCGTAGCTGAACACGGATTCGGCGATGACTAATCAATTTTATGGATATGGGCTCTCTGTCATGGGTGAGTCCTTATCCATAAAATCATTCAACTCTATTTCTCTATTATTGTTACCGACTTAATCACATCTCCCTGGGGGCCAGGAACAGACGGGTCACGCAGTGAAATAGAGTTAACAACGTCCATGCCGCTACTAACTTTGCCAAAAACAGAATGACAAGAAGTCTGAGGCACAGCACAATTCTTCGGACTCCCGTCAGGCTTGTACCCATCAAGAAAGTGTGTCTCTTTATACGTTATAAAGAACTGGGTGCCGTTTGTTCCTTTGCCATTGATGACTCCTCTGTTAGCCATTGAAATCACCCCTGGTCCATCATGTAGAGCATCGGGGTGAAATTCGTTATCGAAATAGTAACCTGCATTTCCTGACCCACTGCCAGTTTGGTCACCACCCTGAGCCATAAATCCTGATATTACCCTGTGAAATGTCACTCCATCATAAAAGCCTTCTCGAGCTAAAAACACAAAGTTGTTTACAGTAATAGGAACAAATTTTTCATAGAGATCTATCGTAAATTTACCACCAGATTCCATATCAAATTCGGCAAAGTAATCATTCTTTGCATCAATAGTGACTACAGGTGCTGAGTCATAACTTTTATAGGTACTAGAAACCTCAGCAGCGATAGGAGTTGCCTCTTGTTTCTTATCCTCGCCACACCCTATAAAAGATGTGATGGAGGTGACAAAAACAACCATCAAGAAAAAATTCAACAGTTTCATTGATACTCCTACCATATTCTGCATATATTTCTGCTTATTTCGCTGATACAGTCGCTAATATTACATACCCTGAGGGGAAGAAATATATACAACAGTGTCAAGTTTAAAGTGACAGAACCTTCAGTCAGCCATGTCCAAAATAGCTTTGATGGCTATGTTGTAACCAAACAATCCAAAACCTGTTATGACACCTTTACACGACCGGGCAATCTCAGAATTACCGCCCCGAGCAGCTGGATTTGATATGTGCACTTCGATTGTGGGAAATGCAACCTGTGTTATCGCTGCAGCGAGGGCAGGATGTCCAGAAGAATACCCTGCAGGATTGATAATGGCGGCATCAAATCCTTTTTCATGGCATTCATAGAATTTGTTGATGACCTCACCTTCTATATTGGAGTGAAATATCTCAACATCAACACCAAGTTCGGAAGCATATTCATTAATTGCATTACTGTAATCATCCATGGTGTCCGTCCCAAATATCTCTACTTGAAACTTACCTCTCATGTTTATTCCCGCCCCATGTACAACGAGTATTTTTGTCATAACAAACGCTCCATTCTTAATAGATGTAACCGAGTTCCCAAGTCTAGCATAGCTATAGCAAGTCGCTTATTAGTATATTAGCCTTTATCAATCATCTAACACAGTTATACATGCAGCTACTATCGACTCTGCGTCAGTCTTGTACTCCCTGTAAAGGTCATCTCTGTTGCCAGACTGACCCCAGTCATCGACTCCAAGCTGTATCGCTTTACTGCCCAGCGCAGAGCCTAGCCATGCAAGGGAATGAGGATGGGCATCCGCTACTGTAACGACAGGGGCTCCCGGCAAGGCACCTGGAATAAGCCGCCCAATATTTTGGGCAAGAGAGGTTCCTTGTTCTACGGCGCGCCTGGCCGATTCACGGTAATGCCGGTATAGGGGTCCTGGGCCTGTAACATTAATAACGTTAGTATAAACACCCTCTTCTAAGAGCCTATCTGCAGCCTCTAATGCCTCTGGCACCATAGCCCCACAAGCAATTAGGTTAACCACGGGACTACCCGCTGAAGCCTCTCGGGAGGTTATTGAGCTATCTCTCAAACAATATGCCCCAGTTAAAACCTGCAGTCTGAGTTTTTCAAGTTCAACTGGATCCAGTGGAGTAGGCATGAGTGTCTGATCTGTTGGCTTACTAGTCAAACGCAAATAGGTACAACGACCCCTTTTACGAATTTGGTGCATTGCCGATAGCATAATCCACTCTAACTCTTGCCCGAAACAGGGTTCGTAGGCGTCTAGTCCAGGCATCTCGGCGCCAATTGAAGGTGTCATCATTGACTGATGAGCTCCACCCTCAGGAGCAAGACTCAACCCAGATGGGGTACCCACCACAATAAATTTCGCTCCCGAGTAAACGCTATATACAAAAGCATCCAGGCCCCTCCGAACGAAAGGATCGTAGACGGTACCAATCGGAAAAAGTATCTCTCCATCACGTTCGTACGAAAGGCCCAACTGACCCAACATCATAAAAAGATTGTTCTCTGAAATACCCAACTCAATATGCTGACCTTCTTTTGACTCTTCCCAACGGAGGGCTCTAACAACGTCCTCACCAGGGAGATCTTCAGAATCTCCCGTCTTCCAAACTCCTACCCTGTTTATCCAACCCCCTAGATTCGTGGAAGAAGCTACATCAGGACTGACAGTAACAACTCGCTTAGAAATCTCCCCAAGAGTCCGGGACATATCGGTCAAAACTAAACCAAAAATCTGCTGCGTCGACATATTACCTGAATATTTTCTACCGAAGTCCCAGGGAATCTTTTCTGTTGGTAGAGGTGAGGTAATAGTGTCTGAAGCAAGAAGTTTTGACCGACTTTCTACAAGAATGCCAGCCTCTGATTTGTCATCAGGTACAGGCCATCTTTCCCCGGTTGGTAAGTTAAGAGAATCTCTCAATTCCGCCATCTGTGCGTCGCTCAAAGTCACCGAGTGATTTTGTGGGTCTCCCACCGAAGGAAGCCTATATCCTTTTAAAGTGTAGGCAAAAACGACATTTGGGATACCTGTGCGGTCAGACTCTTTAAACGCCTCTCTCAACGTTTGAAAATCGTGACCACCTAGATTATGGAAAAGATCATCAAGTTGATTGTCATCCATAGTTCCAATCAACCGCTTCATATCGTCAGGATACTTACTGTAGATAGGCAATGCTTCTCTCAAAACAGGACTCTCAACCCTCAAAAGACGCTGGTAGACCTGGTTAGTCATATCATCGATTGCATCTCGAAGAATTTCGCCATTAGGTTCAACAAATGCAGCTTGCAAAAGGCTCCCGTATTTGGCTTCAATTACATTCCAACCGTTGGACTCAAACATTTCACGCCATGCTTTAACTCTAATACCAGGGATTATGCGATCGAGACTTTGTCTGTTTAGATCGACTACCCATAAGACATTCTTAGCCTGTTCCATCTCGGGTTCAGCAATGGCCTCCCAAATGGAACCTTCATCTAGTTCCGCATCCCCTACTATGGAGATATACCTGTTTCCCTCAGTACTATTTTCGGAATTGGAAAAATCATGAGATCGGTTGTAGGAACTTACAATGGAAGCAAAATTAGGTGCAACTGGTCCGAGTCCTACAGAACCAGTACTAAATTCAACTCCGTCCGGATCCTTGCTTCGACTCGGGTAGGCTTGAAGTCCATGAAATGCCCTCAATTCAGTCATATATGAGGGATCTAAGTTACCAAGCAAATATTGAATAGCATGGTAAATGGGGGAACCGTGGGGCTTAACCGATATTTTATCTCCCCCATTCATGTAGTCAAAATATAGTGAGGTCATAATAGTTACGATTGATGCACTGGAGGCTTGATGTCCCCCGACTTTAGTACCGTCGGGATTTAGCCTCACATTGTTCGCGTAATGGACAAGTTCCATTGCGTTCCATAGCACGTAGTCCTGTATCAACGAAAGGAGGTTATCCCCGTCTCTTTGTTCAGGAGTGTCTCCTATAATTTCGGTCCCAATTCCATACGCCATAGGCGAAAGCCCCCCGATGCGTACTCCTAGACTACAAAAATCCTATTCAGCCGAGTATAGCACCCGAAACACAGATCCATGCCAAGAGCAAAGAATGCTCCTACTATATCCATCACAAGGCTTACAAATAATCCTTGGTCCAACTCAGGCCTTCCTCGGTATTTCCTGCAGGAATATATTCACATCCAATCCAGCCCTCGTAACCCAATTTGTCAATAAAAGAAAAGAGGAATGGGTAATTTATTTCTCCAGTTCCAGGTTCATGCCTTCCAGGATTGTCAGCAAGTTGCATATGACTGATTAAAGGTAGATTAGATTCAATAGTCCTTGAAAGATCTCCTTCCATTATTTGCATGTGATAGAGATCATGTTGTAAAGACAGATTAGGAGAATTCACATCCTGGATTATTTCCTTGGCCTGATCGGTATGGGTTAAGAAAAATCCCGGTATATCTATAGTGTTAATACTTTCAATGATTAATTTAACACCGGCGCTTTCCAGAATCGGCGAAGCAAACTGCAAATTAGATATGAATGTATCTCTCGCATTTTCACCACTTACGTTATCTGGCTTCACTCCGGCCAAACAATTAACCTGTGGGCAGTCCAGGGCGGTTGCGTATTCCACCGCTACACCTACACTGTCTTGAAACTCCCCCACCCTAGCGGGGTCACAAGCTATTCCTCTATCCCCCGAATCCCAATCACCTGCAGGAAGATTATGCAGAACTTGAGAAAGACCATTTTCAGCGAGTAAATTCACTAATTGATCTTGTTTATAGTCGTAGGGGAAAAGGTATTCCACCCCTTTAAACCCAGTTCTGCGAGCAGCTTCGAACCTATCCAAGAAATCGTATTCGGTGAACATCATACTTAAATTTGCAGCTAACTTAACCATTCATACTCCCTTCAGAAAATAATAACGATCTTACTTTATTGTAAATGTGATGAAGATTCTCTGTTGAATAATTTAGTCTGGTTGGAGATATGAATTGGGTCCCTATGATAAAATTACGGAGTAAATTAGTACGTGGGGACGCGTGGATTCGACAGGGGGTGTCACCGCGGAATTGCAGGTCGGGGCGCCTTCTACCTCGTTAAAAAGTGGGCAAAAAAGTTAACTGGCAATAAAGAGCTAGCACTAGCCGCTTAAGCGGCTACGTCCTTCATGACCGATCCCCGAAGGATATGAAAGGGCGCCAATAGACGGGGTGCAGCCAGTCAGACGCCGATAACACTGGCTAAAGATAATCGGCTAGTAGGGCCCAAGCATCAGCCGGTCGGGGCTGGGCCTTTCGAATATTAAGACCGGCTAAACCTGTAGCATATTCCGATCGGGGTGTCTTCTGGACGGGGAGTTCGACCCTCCCCCGTCTCCACCATGCACACAAATGCCCCTCATCTTCCAGATGGGGGGTCTTTTTCATCTCAGCTATCTGCTTATCATCCATGAGGGTTAGAAAAACACCTGATCCTTTCC
>CAYWYV010000058.1:0-9126 GCA_964462705.1 uncultured Dehalococcoidia bacterium | reverse complement strand
ATTCGTAAAAGAAGAGTTACTGTAAGTAGTGCCTGAAGCCAATAGTTCCTCCCGTTCGTATTCTCGAATTTTGATGGCCCCATATTACAACAACTGACCCACAACCTAGTGAATTCTAGTTTTATGAATCTGCTCCTCCTTCGGTTGTGGCTGTCGTTATTATCCTCGGTAGGGAATAAGAAGGGTTATAAGGTTTTGAATTGTGGCCTGTTTGAGAGGCAATTTTTAGCATCAATGGTTTCTTAATCTGGTTGGCTTTGTAGTGCCACAAGTCTCTGAACAGTAAGAATGACGCAATTAGTGAACAGATTGCCAGCCCAGACCCAATCCTTGTGGCAGTTTGGGCACCGACTGTGTCTGCAATATATCCGGCGAGAAGTCCTCCAACTGGTATCAGTCCCCATGCCATCATGTATATTCCTGTTACTCGTCCCCGTAAATTGTCAGGAAGTAGGATTTGTACTGTAGCTCCCGCCACTGAGAAATAGGTCATCATGGTGCCGGAGAAAAGCATAACGATTAGCAATGCATTGATATAGCTGCTGTTGAAGGATAATAGGGACATCAATAAAGAAAGAATTGCTATTGCGGCGAATGCCACTACACCGGGACGTGAGACTGTTCTTTGAGAAGCTAATATCAGGGTTCCAATGAGTGACCCTAACCCTGCTGCCGAAAGTAATAGACCGAGACCCTCCGGGCCCATTTTAAATATTTCTGCGGCATATACAGGCATAAGACCATTTACAAAGGGAACGATGACTATAACCATCGTTACGGTCAATAGAATAAAACCGATGAGAGTCGGCTGTGTTTTAACAAACCTTAATCCAATTTGAATTTCTGAAAAAACGTGTTTGAATTTGAGAGGAGAAGTATTGTCAGTTTTGCCCGCAGGAAGTTTTACTAACTGAATCGTCATCCCGGCTGATACCACTAGACAAGCCTGCAATATTAACAGGGGCCAGGTCCCAATCGACGAAAGAAGTAGACCACCGAGAGCAGGCATCACTAATCTCATGATACTGAAAGCCATTGAGTTCAGGGCGAACGCATTTACCAACTTTTCTTTAGGAACTATTGATGTTATCAGTGACATCCTGGCTGGATCGTGAATCGTCCAGGCAACTCCCATCATGAACACAAATCCAAATAAATGCCACGTGACAATCTGGTCTGTTGCGATTACTACTGCGAAAATCGTCAATAATGTTGCCTGATAGCAATATATGAAAACTAATAGTTTTCTCTTATCGAAATGGTCGGTAACGATACCTCCAAGGGGTCCACCAAGAAGAATAGGAAGTGCGTCCAGGCCCAATATGATACTGGTTAGCAAAGGAGATCGAGTTACGTCATAGGCGAGCCAGCCGATTACGACTTGCTGGAGCCAAAAGCCGCTACTAAATATAACAGTGGCTAACCACATGAACCTATAGTTTGCTAATCTAAAAGCATCAAATGTGTGTATCCTCACAGGTATTCTTGGAATGTGTAATTTGGGAACGTTTCGGCTGTTGATTTGGGAGATCATGGATACTGAAAAATCTCTTTTATCTCGGCGCTTTTTGTTTAATAATTCCCTAGTGTAGTTGGTTATTTTGGACAATGTTTAAGAAGAATTCCTTGAGCCTTGTTGTGCTTGAGTAAATATTAATTAGGTATAAAATTTCCTTTGTAATAGGAAGAGTTTTTAATTATATTATATTCATGAAATATAATACAGGGTTTTAACTTCTTTATTGGTGCAAGTTTTGCCTAAGGGGATTTTGGCGATCTTGAAACTTATTACTTAAAATAAACGGATGGGAGGAAGTTGGCGCACCCAGAATTGAGCTTTAGGCGGTTGATAGAGTGCCTAATGTAGATGTGGGGAAGAACACGTTAACCTATCCACAAATGGCCGGTTATGTTTCGGCTTATCAGAGATGATCCTAACCGTAACTCATGGATGGTTCGACTCTAAAATTCAGACTGATACCTATCATTGGGTCTAGTATGTCTGCATATCTTTTGACCCAGTTTGAACCGTAGGTTTTCCGTAATTCTGAAGCCCATTCTATTTCTAAATCGCCCATTTTTTGTGCAATTAAAAATATGCTGCGGGAGATGTCTAAATTTGGCAAGTTTCTTCGAGATATGACCTGTAATTTGTTGTCTTTTAGGACATGCTCTTTCCAGCGTATCCTGGAATTAACAGGGCCGGTAGTTTGATTTTCTTCACACATAATCCTCAGAACATCTCCTTTGACGTCCCGACGGGTAGGAAGAAATGATTGAGGGGCAATAAAAAAGCCCTCCGGTGTACGGAGAGCCCGTACCCTTTGTCCATTTAGGACCTCGTCTTCTTCCCCAGGGGCACCTTGAGAGTTAAGGTTGCCGGACAGGGTCAGAGGACTGGGGCCTCGCCTGCCACTCGGGACGAACTATTTAATTACACAACTAATATAACATGACCTGTCGAGTGATACTTTCTGTGTGATGAGGATAATTTTTCTATCCAGCTCTTGAACTCGCTAGTTTGATAGCTCGTTCGGTAAACACAGTAACGAGGTGTGCTCTATATTCGCCAGATGCATGGACATCGTCGTTAAACTCAACACCCTCTCCAGCTTTTGAAGAGGCCTTTTCTATATCCGCGTTATCGAGATTTGATCCAATCAGATCAGACACAGAGGCGCTGGCCTGGTAAGCCGCTGGCCCAGCTCCTGTAACACCAATGCTAGCCTCTGTACATTTCCCCCCGGCAATTGTGACTGACGCAGCGACACCGACTATCGCGTAATGAGAAGCCTTATTGGCAAATTTTACGTATGCGGAGCCAGTTCCGCTAGATTCGCTGGGAACAAAAATCTCACTGATAATTTCGTCTTCTCTCAGTGAAGTAGTGAAGAGATCCTGAAAGAATTCATTTGATTCAATAGTTCTGTGCTCACCCGTAGAGCTGGTTATTATCTGGCCTTTAAGTGCGATAAGAGCAGCGGGTAAGTCAGCCGCTGGGTCACTGTGGGCAAGACTTCCTCCAATGGTCCCTCTATTTCTGACTTGGACGTCAGCAACCTGAGCTGCGGCTTCCGAAAGAGCTGTTGGCACAATTGAAGAATTTGCTATGTCAACGTAGTGGGTTGTACCGCCCACTGCAGTTCCTCCGTCTCGTTCCTGCACGTAGGACATGGATTCTATAGATCCAATGTCTATAATCACTTCCGGCTGTGCAAGTCTTAACTTCATTAAAGGAATAAGACTGTGCCCACCGGCTAGTATCTTTGCGTCGGAGCCATGCTTTTTTAGAAGCTCAGCCGCCTCAGCAACAGAAGCGGGTTTGTGGTACTGGAACGGTGCGGGGATCATATACTTCCTCTCATTAAGTTGTTTCTAAGATCTAGTGTTATTGCATAGTGTTACGACTTCATTTTGTCCGCGGCAAATTGCACGGCTAACACTATATTGTGGTACCCGGTACATCTGCAGACGTTTCCAGCAAGTCCGTGCCGTATTTCATCCTCTGTGGGGTTTGGGTTCTCATTTAGAAGTGCAACGGATGACATCATCATTCCAGGTGTACAAAATCCACACTGGAGACCATGTTTCTCCCAAAATCCTTCCTGTATAGGGTGGAGGTTATCACCATCGGCCAATCCCTCCACAGTTGTTATTTCAGATCCGTTAGCCTGTACGGCCAGTATGGTGCAGGACTTTGCAGACCCACCATCAATCATTACTGTGCAGGCACCGCAGCTCGTTGTATCACACCCAATGTGCGTCCCTGTCATGCTTAAGTTTTCTCGTAAAAACTGTGCAAGCAAGAGGCGTGGTTCTACTTCCGCTGAGTGTTGTTTTCCATTCACAGTTAAGGTAATTGGAACAGTAACAGTTTGGCCCATATCTATTCTCCCTAGTCTGGAGTCCGTTTAGGAGATCCCTGAGAGCAGAAACTTTCTGCAAATCCTCTGCAATATAGGCATCGCCTAGGGTGATAATTGAAATGTGGCGCGATTATAACAACATCGTTGAAAAAAGTCCCACACTAGAGATGGAAGCCCTCTGTCCGGCGTCACATCTCGCCAATATCGGGTAATGATGGTGTGTGTTGAGCTGCTCATATTTTCCGGTACATTCCTTCCTCAAGCCATGAACTAGGGTTCATTTGTGGTAAGATTTTATAGCTATATTTTGTGACTGCGATACGAGACGCGGCGTAGGGTGGCTTGTTGTCAGAAGGTTACGTCTTAAACTGGATTGCGGTCCTCGTGGTGGCGGCAGTTGGCTTGGTGGCAATCCTATTGATGTTTGCCGCTTCAAGGCTGCTTGCTCCGCGTAGGCCGACAGAAGCTAAGGATTCACCGTATGAATGCGGGATACCGGCTGCCCCCTATCATTGGTCGCAAATACAGATTAGGTATTATGTTTTCGCGATCATATTTATTATTTTTGACGTTGAGGCAGTTTTCCTTTTCCCCTGGGCTCTGATTTTCGTTGAATCGGTACCTATAGTTTTCTATGAGATGCTGATTTTTATTGGGGTACTTTTCTTCGGAGTCATTTACGGCTGGCGCAAAGGAGTTCTCCAGTGGCGGTAAGCGGAGATGATCAGTCGATACCTTTAGAAAACTCAGACCGTGATAATTTGTCTAATCAGGTTTTCGGACGTATTGGTGACGGCTATAAGGTTGATGAGGGGAATAGTGTTCCCGACAGTGTATTTAACAGGGTTTTACCTAATGCGGTCACAGCAAAGTCTGATCAATTGTTTTCGCTGGCCCGTAAGTCATCTCTTTGGACCTTATCTTTCGGTTTAGCTTGTTGTGCGATAGAGATGATTAGCACTCACATGTCTCACCATGATCTTGATCGATTTGGAGTCGTGACTTGGCCGTCTCCTCGTCAAGCTGACGTGATGATAGTCGCAGGAACTGTAGTCAAGAAAATGGCTGACCCAATAAAACTACTCTATGAACAAATGCCTGATCCGAAATGGGTAATTGCGATGGGTAGCTGTGCTACAAATGGTGGGCCGTATTATAAGTCCTATTCTGTCGTCATGGGCGTTGACCATCTGATTCCGGTCGACGTATATGTTCCTGGCTGCCCTCCCAGGCCGGAAGCCTTGATGCATGGCATTATGCAGCTCCAAGAAAAAATCCAGCTAGATGCTACGAACCCAAATCCTTCCTCGCAAGCGCAAGACGGTGAATAAGAAACCTTTACCAGGTAGGCGTGCTCGTGAGATACCAATTGCTCCGCCTCGTTTGGACCCTCGTGGTGAGGAGCTTTTTGAGGTTTTGAAAGGAGTTTTCCCGTCTGATCTTAAATGCGAAATAGGGATTTGTGTAGATATTGTAACCATAACGGTTCCTAAGGAATCGTTAGTCCAAGTTTGTCAGCTTTTGAAGGATGCCCAAAACCTATCATTTGATTACCTCTGTTCAATTTCAGTTGTTGATTATGAAGAGAGTGAACAAAGATTCGAGATCGTTTACCACATGGTTTCTTTGTCCACTTACTACAAAGTTGCCGTTAAGACTTCTGTAGTATCAGCTGATCCGGTTCTTCCCACAGTGACTTCTGTATGGCGGTCAGCTGAATGGTTTGAACGCGAAGGACATGATTTATTCGGGGTCATATTTCTCGGCCACAGTAATCTTTCTCCACTTTTGCTTTATGAAGGATTTGATGGCTTTCCTGGGAGAAAGAGCTTTCCGTTCCACGATTATCAGGAGTGGTAATAGTGCTTGAAGGAAATGGAAATTAAATACATGCAGATCCACGAAACAGAAAATGAAACTGATGGATCAATAGATCTCATGATCAACATGGGTCCTCAGCACCCAAGTACTCATGGTGTTTTTCGGTTGGTTATCTGGGTAGATGGGGAAAGAATCATTAAGTCTGAACCACATATTGGTTACCTACACAGGGGATCGGAAAAAATTTGCGAAAGTGAACACTACAGTCAAATTGTGACCTTATTTGACCGGATGGACTACGTCGGAAATCTCAATTCAGAACTAGCATTTTGTCTTGCAACTGAAAAGATTATGGACGTATGTGTGCCTGAGCGTGCCGAATATATAAGGGTAATTTTATGTGAACTGAATCGTATTGCTAGTCACATGCTTTTTTATGGTGTTTACGGCTTGGATGCAGGGGCAATGACCCCTATTCTCTATGCCTTCCGAGAACGCGAGAAGTTTCAGAATTTATTTGAAAGCGTGACTGGGGCTAGGATGATGCATAATTACATCCGGATAGGTGGGGTTAAGGAAAATCTACCTAGAGATTTTCAACAACGTCTACATGATGTGCTTGAGCATTTAAAACGTGGGATTGAGGAGTGCGACGCTCTAATTTCAAAAAATGAGATGTTCCTTGCTAGAACTAAAGGTGTAGGTGCTATCAGTGGCCCAGACGCCATAGATTTCGGTGTTACTGGTCCGGCTCTTAGGGCTTCTGGGGTAGTGGAGGACATCCGTGTCACTGACCCTTATTCAATCTACGATCGTTTCGACTTTAATATTCCTATTGGGACATATGGCGACTGTTGGGATAGATTTTATGTGCGTGTTGAAGAAATGCGTGAATCTGTCAAAATCATTGAACAGGCGGCCCGCGACCTGCCCGAGGGGGATATTACAGCGGCAGTGAGAAGGATAGTGCGTCCTCCTAAAGGTGAAGTGTTTGTTCGAACTGAGTCACCAAGAGGAGATCTTGCAGTTTTTCTGGTTAGTGATGGCACTGATACCCCGTACCGCGTAAAGGTTCGCGCCCCTTCTTTTGCGAATCTTCAAGCTTTGGAACAGATGCTTCAAGGTGCTTATCTTGCAGATGCAGTTTTGATACTTGGGTCCATCGACTTAATAATGGGAGAAGTCGATAGATGAGTCTGTCTGAAGTCCTCATTATTTTGGCAAAAGCCGTTATCTTGATGTTATCGGTGTCGCTTGTGGTTTTAGTCCTCACTTACGCAGAGAGGAAAGCTTTAGCCAGGATACAGCAGAGAATGGGACCGACAAGGGTTGGATTCAAGGGTATTTTGCAGCCTGTAGCAGACTCTTTGAAGCTGATAACCAAGGAGGACATATTGCCCACATGGGCAGATAGGGGAGTTTATTGGTTAGCGCCTATTGCCGTATTTGTTCCTGCTTTTCTTATGTGGGTCACGATACCTGTCACTCGTCAAATCGTAGTTGAGAACCTGGATTTAGGCCTTTTTTATATAACGGCTGTTTCAGTTTTGTCTGTGCTGGGTCTCCTAATGGCGGGATGGGGCTCAGCAAATAAGTGGGCCGTTATGGGAGGCCTTAGGGCTGCAGGACAACTCATTAGTTATGAAATTCCTTTTATAATGGCCATATTGGGTGTGGCTATGTTGGCTCAATCCTTGGACCTCACTGAGATTGTCGCTCAACAGAATTCGGTTTCATTTGCGTTGGTTCAACCGCTGGGATTATTTATATTCCTTACTTCAGCTCTAGCAGAACTTGGTAGAACTCCTTTTGACATTCATCATGCGGAATCTGAAGTTATAGGTGGTCCTTTTGTAGAATACAGTGGGGCACACTGGTCGATCTTTTTCTTGGCAGAGTATATGAATACTTTCACTATCGCTGTGCTGACCGTACTGCTTTTTCTCGGGGGATGGTCTTGGCCAACCATGCCTTTTGAAGGATTTTTGCACGCTACCTTGTCTCTGATTTGGTTGTTAATAAAAACTTCTGCTGTGTTATGGCTAATATTTTGGATAAGAGGAACTTATCCAAGGCTTAGGATAGATCAGCTTATGGCGTTTGGGTGGAAGTTGCTTGTGCCTCTCTCGTTTTTAAATATCGTAATAACCGCCATCGTTCTTTTTTATGGTTTGCCTCTATGGGTATTAACTTGCTTGTCTGGAATATTACTCGTAGGTGCCGTTTGCATAATTCGTCTTAATTCAAGTAGCTCAATTGAACGGGATACCGTTAGGCTGGTATCTGCAAGAGATGTGCGATCCAAAGCCAAGTTTTCTCCTCTAGAGACGAGTGGAGGAGCTGAATGATTGGCGATATTATTGGGTTTATCGGTGGTTTAGCTGTTACGTTAAAATCAACTTGGCGTGAACCCGTTACGGCTGAATACCCCGAATCTGATAAGCGGTTGAACTTGGAAGAAAGGTATATGGGATTTCCTGCCTTAACCTGGGACGGAGACGTAGGGGAGCCGTATTGCACCGGCTGCATGGTTTGCATCAGAGAATGTCCTACACAGTGTATGACTGCTGAAATGAAAGATAATCCCCTTTACCCAGCGGAAAGCCGGCGCAGGAAAATTGTGGATACATTTGAGATCAACCTAGGGCGCTGCATAATTTGCGGCATTTGTGTGGATGTATGTAGTTTCGATGCGATTGAGATGTCTCATGAACATGAGTTAAGTAAGTACGAGCGCAATGGGAATCGAGTCGATTTGCAGTCGTTGATTTCGATGGGCAAAAGCTACCAGCAAAAAATTGGATGGGAGCCCAAAAATCCTGGGAAAAATAGAGGTACCCCTCAGGTTGAGGAAAATTCACAATTGGCTATAAATGATTTCGAGGTAACTGACAGCAGGTCTGGTGAGCCTATGGAGGGAGACGAGTGACCGGATCTTTAATTCTGTTCTACGTTGCAGCTGCTTTCGTTCTTTCAGGGGGAATAGGCGTAGTAGTTTCGAAGAATATCGTTTACTGTGCGTTCTCTTTGCTTGTTTCAATGATAGGAATAGCCGGTGTATTCTTGCTGGCATTTGCTGAGTTCCTTGCTCTCGTGCAGATACTTATATACGGCGGCGCTGTTGTGATAGTTATATTGTTTGCCCTTATGCTAACTCGCATCGACGATTTCCGTGATATTTCGGATAACCGCAATCGTCCGTTGGCTTTAGTTATTTCTCTTGGTTTGCTTGCTATGCTTATCGCTTCACTTGTAAGAACTCCCACACCTCAGGGAGATCAGTCTGCAGTGAGCATGGTTGAACTGGGAGAAAGCCTTTTTACTGACTGGGCCATTCCTTTTGAAGTGGCATCGCTTGTTCTGCTGGTGGCACTTGTAGGTGCCATCGTAATAGTACGGCGCGATGCTGGTGATGAGGAGCAAGGGGACCCAAGTTGAT
>CAYWYV010000057.1:0-9195 GCA_964462705.1 uncultured Dehalococcoidia bacterium | reverse complement strand
GTAGTGGCTCTAGAGTGGGATAGGGGGTATATGTAGGTTGCGGAGTGAAAGTAGGCAAAGGCGTGTAAGTAGGAGCTATAGTGACGGTAGCATCGGAATTTGCTTTAACGATTCTGCTTTCTTCAGAAAGTGCTATCACTGTAGCTAATTGCACGGACAATTCATCATTTGATGAACTATCATCACTCCCGCAACCCGCCAAGATGAAAATCAACGTAAGAGACAATAAAGATAAGTTTGATAGTTTTGTACTGAACATTAGGTATGACCACCCTTAATAAAAGTGTGTAGTTGTCGCAGTGTCGCTCCCTTAGTCTCAAGTGTACCGCTAAACTTTCTAAATTAGTTAGTGGATCTAACGCATCTTCAATCTAGAACCACCAATGAATTCTTGCTGTGTGACATTTTTCGCAGTGCAATGCCTAGCCATAGCGACTAGATTAACTAGCCCTTATATGCGTATTTCTTTGCTGCATTTTCATCTAGATCACAGCCCCAACCAGGCATTGAAGGAATTTTCATATACCCCTTCTCTATCTCAGGTATCTCTGTTGTGATCTCATCTCTCCAAGGAGCAGAATCTACATCACTTTCCATAATACGCACATTTGAAACCGACGCTGTTAAATTTAAACTTTGAAAGGACGATAGGTGTGAATTGTAGTTATGAGGGGCAATATTCACGTCATATACTTCTGCAAGGTCCGCAACCTTTTTTGCCTGTGAAAATCCTTGCCATTGCACATCGATTTTAAGAGTGTCCATTGCTGTGACTTCCAGGAAAGGGCGATACTGACGCAAACCCAACAATTGTTCACCGGTGCAAATAGGCGTCCTTTGCGACGACTTAATTTGGGCCAATGCCTTAGGGTCCTGATTATCAATCTCCATCCAGAAGAGATCATACGGCTCCAATATCTTTCCTATCTCTATAGCTCCTTCTGTCTTGAAGTTAAAGTTAATGTCCAAGCAAATATCAATATCGGGACCAACGGCTTCCCTCATTACCGACATCTGATTTTCAGCATGTTTTACTATCTCGGTTGGAGCATTCTGGTCGTTGGAGTCAGGGTTAAAATCCGATATTGTAAAAGGCTTGTCTCCTGGAAATACTAAATTCGTTTTGAATGCTGAATATCCTTTTTCTACCGCTTCAACAGCGCAGTCCCCTACATCACTCATATTTCTTAAAACCGGCTCGTCGTAAAGTTCTGGATACATCGCTCTATAAGTCGCTAAATGTGACCAATAAACTCTCTGTTCTTCTCTGTGAGGTCCCCCAAATAATGCATAGACTGGAACTCCAGCATCCTTGCCTTTTATGTCCCATAAAGCCAGTTCGATACCAGCGATGGCCATCGCCGTTGCGCCTCCAGAGGCGGAGCGAGTAAGCCTGTACATATCCATGAAATGCTTATCAACTGCCCTAGGATCCTTACCTATCAAGGTTTCCCCTATATCCATAACCAGCGCAGGTAAACCTCTCTTGAACAGACCCGTTCCAAATTCTCCATATCCCGTTAAGCCATTATCTGTCCTGATCGCGCAGAACATCCATGCGCCATTTCCTATGGTCTTTACGGGAAAAGTTTCAATATTTATAATTTTCATTCCTATTTTGTCTGCCTTTTTATGTGTCTACGAAGCCTCGTAGAAAATCCTAGCCTGACCAGGCGTAACGAACAGCTGCCTCTTCAACAAGATCGCAACCCCATCCGGGAGATGTCGGAACTTGCATTCGACCTTTTACTACTTCGGGCATATTTGTGAAAAGCTCTTCCCGCCATGGAACCCCTTCTGGGTCACTCTCCATAATTCGTACATTAGACACCGAAGCACACAAATGTACAGACTGAAAACTGGCTAGTTCAGAAGCTGGGTTATGTGGCGCTATATTCATTTCATATGTTTCAGCTATATCCGCTACTTTTTTCGAAGGTCCAAATCCTTGCCATTGCACGTCAACCAAAACTGTATCCATTGCCCGTAATTCAAAATAAGGAAGATACTCTCTCGTAGTGAAGTGTTCCTCGCCAGAGGCCAAAGAGATAGAAGTCGAATCCCTCAACTGTGCCAAAGCCTGCGGATTTTCATTGTCATGTTCTATCCAAAATAATTTGTATGGTTCCAAAGTTTTTGCGAGTCTGATAACTCCTTCGGTCTTAAAGTTGTAGTTCACATCGAGCAATATGTCTACAGAGTCACCGGCAGCATCCCTCATCACAGAAATTTGTTTCTCCGCGTGGCGTAGTAGTTCAATATCGACTCTCTGATCGTGGTTAATCCCATCCCTACCCTGACTTATAGGTTTAGGGATTTCTCCAGGCCAAAATATATTTGTCTTGAACGCATCATATCCTCTTTCCCTAACTTCACGTGTAGCTGCAGCTACGGCTTCCCAGTCCTTCAAAGGCTTGTCAGGAGCTAAAGAGGGATTATGAGCTCGAGCACTAGCCATATGAGACCAATAGACCCTTTGCGAATCACGATGTGGGCCACCGACTAAGTGTGAGACAGGAAGCCCAAGAGCCTTTCCCTTGATATCCCAACAGGCCAGTTCAATAGCCGCGATACCCATCTGCGCGATACCACCTGGAACCTGTCTTAAGGCGCGGTAAAGGTCAAAATATATTTTCTCTACAGCGCTCGGATCCTTCCCAATGACCAGTGGCTTTATATCCTCAATAAATCCAACCAAAGATTTTGCCACCGTACCATATCCAAATTCACCGTACCCAGTTATTCCCTCGTCAGTCCGAACGGCTGAAAATAGCCACTTCTTTCTACCACCATCTACAACGAATATCTCTACGTCTGTAATTTTCATTCCCAAGCCTTACATAAGTTGATATTTTTCTTACTGCAATTTTATCTGATCGCAGTTCGACTGAACTAGTGTCCCGCAAAGCAACATGCTATAGATAAGTAGTATATCCCCAATTTACTCAGGCACTGTTTTCTGCTTGTAGCCGTCGATAACAAGATGTGAATTGATTCAATATGTGGTAAACATCTCATCGTGTTCAAAAATTACAAGCGAGAATTTACAACTCACAATGCGAGCTAGACATACAATATTTTATGGCTGGTGGATAGTCATGGCAGGCTGTATTGCTACAGCCCTTTCAAGCGGTCTATTTTTCACAGGATTTGGTTTTTTCTTTGAACCTATAAGAACTCACTTTGGGTGGAGCCGGACCATACTGTCTGGAGCCTATGCAGTATCCAGAATCGAAAGCTCTATCTTAGGCCCATTCCTTGGCTATCTAATACAAAAATACGGGCCTCGACTTATCATGTTTATAGGCTTCATTGTATTTGGACTGGGGTACATAATTATAAGTCGATCGAACTCTGTACTAGTGTTTTACCTAGGTTTCGTCATATTAGCAACGGGGGCTGACCCACCAAGTTTCATAGCAGTCATGACCAGTCTAAACAACTGGTTCTTGAAAAAACGAGCCAGGGCAATTGGGTTTGCCATGTTAGGTTTGGGAATTGGAGGAGTCGTCTTTCCTCCATTGCTGGCTTTTGGATTGAACAACTTCACCTGGCAGTCAGTGGCACTCACAACTGGGATTTTCGTTGCAATTGCGGGTGGAATAGTTTCCCTTTTCGTGAGATCTAGTCCTGAGCCTTATGGATATTTACCAGATGGAGTCCAAGAAGATGAGAGCATAAACAAACAGCCCAGCCTCAACATTCCCAGAAGCACTACAGCGGAAACTTCATTAGTGGGGACAGAAAATTTTACTCTTATGGATGCTCTTAAAACAAAAGCCTTCTGGATCATATCTGTAGGACACGCACAAGCGTTACTGGTTGTGTCTTCAACAGGCATTCATCAAGTCCCTTACCTAGAAAATTCCCTCGGATTTTCAAAAACTTCCGCCGCATTTGCCGTAATGTTGTTAACTTCCATAAATATGGTAGGTCAATTAAGTGGAGGGATTTTGGCAGATAAATTCCAGAAACGAAAATTGGCTGCTTTTACCGTCTTGGGGCATAGCATAGCCATAATTTTTCTTGCTCTCGCTACTTCGACAGCCCACATTGTTGGATATGCAATTATTCAAGGTCTATCTTGGGGTGCTAGGACACCTGTCCTAACATCCATGAGAGGAGACTACTTCGGCAGAACAGCGTTTGCATCAATCATGGGAACATCCCAAAGTATTGCTATGGTGGGCATGGTCATAGGTCCCTTGATTGTAGGATATTGCGCAGACCACCTTAGTTACCAAGTAGGGTTTTATTTAATAGCGGCTCTCACCGCACCTGGTTTTATTTTATTGCTAACCTTGGATGATCCTTCCCCTCAATCTTAGCCTTCATTCCTTCTCAATAAGCCATTAGCAAGTAGGGCTATATCATATTAGTGAATACATACATAGTAACTAAGTATTTCTATGCATTGTATATAAGTTAGTATATTAGTTTCTCATAATAATATCTGACATTATTCATTGAGTATATTTTCCTTTTCACAGAATAATAATATCTTCTGATTCTAATTTTATAATAACTATCATTTTGTAACAAAATAGAATTCCTCTATAAGTTTTATGTTTTTTAATATCATATTATTTATCTGTTAATGTTATTAATTCATTCAAACCAATAAGATTTAATATCCTAAAAAATAATTTATTACCAGAATGATCAACTTTCTCCAACTAATTTATTGCATAGACTTAGTTAATAACTTAGCATATACTTTCTCACGAAATATGTATGCACGCTATCACTGTAATAATTAATGAAAGGTTTTTCAAAATGTACAGGGAATACCCAATTTTCGACCTGCGTATGCTAAGGGTCATGGTTATTATGTTCGTAGCAGCCCTCATTGTTACTTTCACCGTTTCCTCCTGCTCGTCTGAGATTGTAGAGGTACCAGTCGACAGAATAGTGGAAAAGGAAGTCATTAAAGAAGTCGAAGTAACTAAAGTAGTTACTGTTGAGATAGAGAAAGATCCCGGTGAACTGGTTTTGTATTCAGGTAGAAAAGAAAGTCTGGTTGGTCCTATCGTTGAACAATTTGAAGATGCAACAGGCATAGACGTTAAAGTCAAATATGATAAAACATTTCCCATTGCCGCTATGATTTTAGAAGAGCGTTGACAGAAAAATTTGTAGCTCGAGATGTAGATATATTTTTCGCCCAAGATCCGGGCGGCTTAGGATACCTTTCCGCAGCAGGTAGACTAGATACACTTTCCACAGACATCACAGATCCCGTAGCTGACTGGGCGAAACCCGTTGATCAAACGTGGGTGGGACTGTCCGGAAGAGCTCGAACATTAGTACATTCCGCAGGTTTATCTGTGGATGAATTACCAGCTTCCTTGGAGGATCTGACAGATCCCAAGTGGAAAGGGAAAATAGGTTGGGCCCCCACAAATAGCTCGTTTCAGACAATGATCACAGGGATGAGGATAGCGTGGGGGGAAGACAAGACCAAAACGTGGCTTCAGGAGATGTTGAAAAATGAGCCCCTTGCATACCCAAAAAATACCCCACAGGTTGCTGCGGCGGCTTCAGAAGAAATAAATATTGGACTCGTTAACCACTATTACCTACACAGATTCGTGGCAGAAGAAGGTGACACTTTTAACGCCCGAAACCTTTACCTCAGTAATGGAGGTCCAGGCAGCCTGGTTATGGTCGCTGGAGCAGGCATCCTGAACACTGCACCGAACAAGGAGAATGCTGAAAAATTCTTGAAGTTCATGACCTCAAAAGTCGCTCAGCAATATTTCACCGGGCAGATTTATGAGTATCCAGTAGTGGATGGCATAAAAACTCATAAGCTCCTGCCAACATTCGCCGAGCTAAATATACCCGCCTTAAGTATGGAAGATCTGTCCGACTTAGAAGGCACTCAGGCGATATTCAAGGAACTGGGTATGCTCGACTAATTTAGTTTCCCCTATAAAAGCGGGTACACGGGAGAAAGGTAGGAAGTCAGTATTTCCAACGTGATTAATATATCCACGCTGACTGAATCACCTACGATTCCATTCTCAAACAACAATAACAATTAACAGCCCCGCTCTTATCACAAAACTCTCTTCAGTTTTATTTCAAATGAAGAATAATAAAATGCTCACTTAAAACCATATTATTCACTGAATAAATAATAGATATTACGAGGACTTAGTTTTATATGAGACTCAAACCTTGTGATAATTAATACTTGATCCATATCAATCCACAGTGCAGACACATATTGTCTCTGATCCGATCCATGAATTTAGACCGTAACAAAAAGGAGTAACCCAGGTTAAAGATGTCTTTTAAGAAGCTACATATAGTATCCATTTCTCTCTTATTCGCACTTTGTATAGCGACATCAATTAGTTGTTCTGTATCAGAGGCCATTGAGCCGGCCAAACCCGCTCCTCCATTACCTTCCATCCCCACCTCACCCAACCCTGCCGCAGTAATGCAAACAACACCAAAATTGCCTTTACCTCCAGCCACACCATCTCCTGCTAAAGACCCGTTACCTGCAGCGATAGCGAATTCAGAGCCTACTATCAAAACACAAAAAGAAACCGCACCCATAGAATTGCCAATGGCGAATTCAATAACTATCGTCGACAATCTAGGGCAAACGTTGTACTTCGATACGGTACCAAAAAAAATAGCCACTATAAGCCCGTCAGCAACGGAAATACTCTATGCTGCTGGGGGCACTGCAGTAATTCGGGATCGAGCCTCTAACTTTCCTGAGGAAGTTCAAACGCTACCGGATGCAGGTAGTGCTTACAATCCCTCAATCGAAGCGTTGATAAATGCCCAACCAGACCTAGTGATAATTGAAGCCCTCACCCAGGCAAGATTTATCCCAATGTTGAAGCAGACAAATTTAAAAGTCATGGCAATAAAAGCAGAAACAATTGACGACATCACCGAAAACATCCTGAAAGTCGGGAAGATTATTGATAAAGAACGCACAGCTCGAACAGAAATTGCTGGGATATTGTCCCGGCTTTCCTTAGCTAAAACTTATAACAGCGGGAGTGTGTTATTACTCATATCTGACCATGACAGGAACCTTTATGCTGCCCGTCCAGAATCATACACGGGACTAATCGCTACTGAAATCGGCCTAATCAACAAGGCGGCCGGATTATCAGATTCTGGTCCTTACCCAGGATTCGCAATCATGGGACCAGAGGCTATTCTTATGGCAAACCCTGACTTTATAGTCACCATTACTCCTGCTCCTAAGCCGGCTCCTCGTCTGTCAGAAACAATAAAGCAGATACCCCCATTCGCTAGGTTAAAAGCGATACAATCTGGAAATGTAATTGAAGCAGATGTTAGTCTCTTTTTACAAGCACCAGGACCGAGAGTAATCGAAGCAATAGAATTTCTCAAAGAACGTGTCGAGAGGTAGCGAATTTATTAGATGTCTCGGATAGGAGTGGCTTCCAGATATTCCTGCCTACTCATCATATCCGTCATAATGGCGTTGCTTGGCTTATTTACTGGCCCGAGCAACGCTCCACTATCAGAGATATTAAAAGTTCTCACTGAAGATAACTCCAACGTTATCCACACAATCGTGTGGGATATAAGACTCCCCAGGATTGGCGTTAGCTTGATGGCAGGGGGATGTTTAGGACTAGCTGGGACCCTCATCCAGATTTCCACACGAAGCCCTCTAGGAGACCCAAATCTGTTCGGAATTGGAGGGGGCTCTGTTATTTTCATGGCATTAATCGCAGCCGGAATACTATCAGCTGGCACATTTGCGACTATGCTTGGAGCAACCGCTGCATCCCTCATAGTTTCTGTCTTATTAGGCTTATTAATTTCAAATAAGGAAATGTCCCCCATCAAACTAGCCATAATAGGGATTGGCCTAGGAGCCATTACAATAGCGATTGGGACTGCTTTATTCGCCTATGGTCGGGTATTCCCTAGTCAGCTTCTGGGTCTTATAGGAGGCTCCTTTACCACCGGTAATTGGGATAGTTTTTTGTTTTTATTATTTACACTTTCCCTTTGTATTTTTATCTCGCTGGTTCTGAATAGCAGGTTTCAAATAATTACCCTTGGCGACGTTTTATCAAGATCACTCGGAATAAACCCTGTGACAACTAGATTCCTTTCTATGTCCCTTGTAGGTATCCTTGCCGGTTCAGCTGTCTATGCCGGAGGCATCATTGGATTTGTCGGATTGGTTTCTCCTCACATTGCTAGAAGAATATTCGGCCATTCAACTTTTCACATAATCATCGGAGCTACACTGATTGGATCCACGATGGTCATCGCCTCAGACCAATTGGCTCGTTTATTGTTTTCACCTATAGAAATACCCGTCGGACTAATTACAACCCTCGTGGGCGCCCCAACATTGATGTATCTGGCATTTCGTCTGCGATGAATATGGAAGCCAATAACCTGAATTTGTCGTTGAATGGATCAGTGATTTTAAGAAATATAACCTTCACTATACCCATAGAATCCTTAACGACTATTATCGGACCAAACGGCTCTGGTAAATCCTCGCTACTGAAAGTATTTGCAGATGAAATCCATAACTATACTGGGCAAGTCACCAAAATCCCTGTAAAAAACTTAACTTATCTACCTCAGTCTTTGGATAGCCCGCCCTTCTTGAGCATTTATGAAATTGTTTCTCTGGGTTTCAATGGTCAAAAAATAAATAAAAAAACTAAAGCGAAGTGTGCTTATCACCTAATGGAAATTTGTGGCGTGGATTCTATCAGTGCAAAAAATATTATTGATGTATCTGAAGGAGAAAAACAGAGAACATGGTTTGCTTTCGCATTAGCTCAAGAAAAAAATACCATCATGCTAGATGAACCCATATCAAACATAGATGAACAAGGTAAAAAAACATTTTCCAGAATACTAAGGGGGCTAGCTGATGAAGGTAAAACGGTAATTGTGGTTTCTCATGACGAGAATTCTTTAGAAGCTAGCGACCATATTATCTACCTTGATGAAGGGACTATATCCTTTCAGGGACCGGTATCAGAATATAGGAAATTCCTACTTCATCATAAATAATCTATCCACCCACGGCACCCAGATTCGTCACATCAATTAAATATAACTATTACTCATTCAACATGTGAGCCGCTTACCCAAGATCCATATACTGGGTACTGAATGCACACAAATTCTATATATGCTGGCTGACCGTTATTATTC
>CAYWYV010000056.1:0-9726 GCA_964462705.1 uncultured Dehalococcoidia bacterium | reverse complement strand
CTTGGATTTTTATTCGCCTGCGGTGGAATGGGAGAGGGTGGTGATGGATTATCTGAAAACCTGGTAGCCGGAAATTTGGGTACTAGCCGCAAAATGGGCGTTGTAATGGTGCGAATAGGAGCCCCTAGAAACTTGGACATTGAACAATATAGAGATAGAGCGGTTAGCTTTAAGAGAGATCTAGGTGCATTCATAAGTCCGCGAGATATAACTCAATTGTTTGAAAAATCCGTCGAGGTTGAAGATATTGAGAATGAATATGGGATTCCATGGCAAGTGGTTTATGGGATAAGTAACAATACCCGTTCATTTTGGTCACTCGCAAATGCTCGCAAAGTTCTTGGATATGATCCCATGGATGACTCTGAGATATTGTTTGCGGAGGCAGTCCAGTCCATTATTACGGATGCTGGTAGGGTAGGGCCGGCCTAGAGCCTTGGAACCTAACGAGGCCATAAGCATTATGAACGACGTCTCCGAAGCCGTCCATTTATTGGAAGGCTCGAGTCGTATTAGAGAATTTTTGAGACAAGTCTTGAGATTTCAGCCAGTGCCACTACATAGAGTGGCCAGATCCACTTCATTAACAGTCCCAGTTGCTTCTGCACTAAGAAGGGAACTGGAGAAGCGAAAACTGTTATCTCGTAAGGGTGGCATAGTTCTCACGGAGCATGGCCTAAGCTTATTGGAGAGTATTGGCGTACGGGAAACTCAAATTCCACGCTTACAATCTGGATATCCTTTTCCTGAGTGGCTAAATCCTGTGGTTGAAAAATTAGATATATTGCTATCTTCAAGACCTGGCCCAGACTTCTCTCTTGATCAATCCCATGCTGATACTGCAACAATAGCCATGCGGGCGGCTTATCTCTATGAGCATGATGGAATAGAGGGTAAAGACTTATTGTTTCTGGGTGATGACGATTTGACCTCATTGGCCACAATTATTTTTGCTAAAAAGTTTGGATTACAACTCGGATCAGTCGTTGTACTTGATGTAGACGATAGAATTTTGGAATTTGTGGAGGAAACTTGCGTTTCCATCGGATGCGATATTCAGACGCATTGCCTGGATTTAAAAGATGGAATTCCTGAGCAATTGAAAAATTCGTTCGATGCATTCGTAACTGACCCTCCCTACACGGTTACTGGTTTGAATCTTTTTGTTGGCAGAGGGATTGAGGCGCTTAAACCAGGGGTGGGCGCGCAGTGTTTCTTGTCTTATGGGTCTAAAAACCCATCTGATTCCGTAAAAATTTATGCTTCTATTACCTCTATGGGACTGGCGATACAAGAAGTTATACCGGAATTCAACATGTATGTTGGGGCTCAGATTTATGCAGGTGTAAGTAATATGATCAGATGTGTAACTTCTGAAGGAACGTCAGCATTCATACCGGAAGACTTATCCACCCTTTATACAGCTTCCAGGAAACAATGCTAATAAGATGTCGCACGGACTTGATCAACTATTAGAGCAGGCACGCATTATTAGTGTCGGTGATTGCGAGTCTATCCAGAAAATTTTGGAACGAAATAATAAAAGTATGTGGGTTCATTTCCCCCCTTTTTTAGTCTCATATAACCTTCCGCCAAGACGATCTTTATATCTGTTAGAAATTGAAGGGAG
Organism: uncultured Dehalococcoidia bacterium; assembly: GCA_964462705.1. GTDB lineage: Bacteria > Chloroflexota > Dehalococcoidia > Lucifugimonadales > UBA826. The sequence goes on along the minus strand of CAYWYV010000056.1, from coordinate 8,096 downwards.
TCTTGTATTGATACAGGTAAATGTTCGAAATGGTGAAACTAGGACCGACCTACTTTTCCCCCCGGTTCCTTACACGGACAAAATAAATTCCTGGTTAACCACATTGCCGGAAGCAGTGGGCCAGGAGGATGTTCGGATAATTTGGGTAGATGAGGAGGAAATATCCCGATTGAGATTGGAGTTTGATGAAAATCTTGCCTGGGATGAAAAAGGGGTCGAATATATATATGAACCCGAAAAAGTCTGGAAAATGGAAGGGAGCGAATTTCGGGATATGCGTAAGCGTGTCCGGAAAGCCGAAAAAAACTTCCCAGATTTTATGGATTTATCGGTAGACGATATTTTTGAGTGTCAGGAGCTTTTAAGAAAATGGCGGTCACTGCAGGGGCGTAAGAATAGTTTCTTGTTGGACTGGGGATATACCAGAGCGGCACTAAATGACTTCCATAGATTTTCAGCTGAAAATCTATATGGGTGGTGCGTCAAGGTCCAGGGTAATGTAGAGGCTTTTGCTTTGGCTGGTCCTATGAATAAGGACACAGCAAATTTTTTCGTAGCTAAGACAAATCCAGAATTCCTTGGGCTCTCCGAATACTTACGATGGAAGGTCTTGGGAGAGCTTCGGGCCTTTTCTTATGTTAATGATGCAGGTGATTTAGGAATATCAGGGTTACGCCAGCACAAGATGAAGATGAGGCCTACAGCATTGCAGAAAACATTTACAGCTACCTTGATGACCAGAGGTGCAAAAAAGTAGCTGTAAATTAAAATTGCTACTAGGAGATTTATCTTCCGTAGTCTGAGATGGTCTCTTCTTCTTTACTTATCATTTCAATAAGAGCAGGTTGTCCATTGTCAGCGGCTTGCTTTGCTCTCTTCATAGCTGGACCTATTTCATCTGGGGTTGTTACTCTTTCCCCGTATGCCCCCAGGCTTTTTGCGGTATCCGCATACTGTCCTCCCAATTCATTACTGCGAAAGTTCTCAGTAGCGTGTGGGAAGTGATCATAATAGTGGGTCATTACCCCGTTATTTAGAACAACCGTTATTGTTCCCAATTCAGACCTGGCCGCGGTTTCTATATCTAGGCCAGCCATTCCGAAAGCGGCATCTCCCATGACATTAATTGGGGTCCTGTCTGGGTCTGCAATTTTTGCACCCAAGGCTAATCCCAGACCATAGCCCAACTGTGTAGATTTGCCCCACCCAATGTAGGATCTGGGTTTTAGAGCAGGCCAGAAAGGCACGATCTGATTTCTTGGATAGCCGGAGTCATGAGTAACGATGCATTCTCGGGGATCGATGGCTGTCATCATTTCTTTAAAGACTCTGTACGGACTCATTGGTGTCTCATCGGAATTTAGTCTTGGTCCCCATTCTTTCATGAACTCATCTTTGATGGTCGAAATTTCATCTTTAACTCCATTCACGTCCCCTCTTCCATGCTCACCAAGCTGAGATTTTGATTCTTCGATGAGTTGCTGAATCACTAAACGAGCATCGCCAACTGCTCCGTACTGAATTCTGTTGTCCCTATTCAGATCTTCTGGAGTGTTGGTTATCTGGGCTTTTGTCACCCCAGGAGGCATAGGGGCAGTGAAATTCGATGTTGCGAAGCTAGTACCAATTCCTAGTACGAAATCCGTAGTCTGAAGGAACCTATCGACCATTAATGTTCCAGTGTTTCCACCTGTTCCCAGCGCTAAAGGATGATCTTCAGGGAAGGCACTTTTCCCTGCCAGACTCGTCATCACAGGGACGTTGATCAGTTCTGCCAACTCAATAAGCTCATCCCATGCTTCGGCATAGAGTGTTCCTTGTCCAGCAACAATAATAGGTTTATCGGCCTTGAGAAGGGCTGTCACTATGTCCCTAACATCTTCTGAAACGGCATAAGATTTATAAACTTTTACCGGCTCATATTCTTCTATGTTTTCTGGTACTTCGGCGTGTCCCACATCACCAGGTAGTTCGAGTAACACGGGTCCTGGCCTGCCATGCTTTAAATGAGTAAAAGCTCTACTCACCATTTCTGGTATTCGTTCGACGGTTTCGATCCGTCCCGCCCATTTTGTAATGTGTTGATAGTTCGGAACTGCATCGAATCCTGGATGAACTCCTACTCTGTCTGCAGTTGATCCCCCAGGTATCAGGAGCACTGGAACATTGTCAGCGAATGCCTGGGCGACTCCACCAAAAGCATTCTCAGCCCCTGGGCCATGCTGCATCGTGAATACCCCTATTTTATTTCCGTTGTGGATTCGGCTGTAAGCATCTGCCATATTGACCCCTGCCCTCTCCTGTCGGCACAGGTACGGCCTGATACCTTCCTGGGAACAGGCTTCTATGAGAGTCTGTGCTGGAAAACATGAGATCCATTCTGTGCCCTCTTTTTTTAGAAGTTTTGCCATTAACTGATCGCCGTTCATTCTCTTACTCCTTATATATCTGTTGAATTCGTAGTCACTTCTTCAGGAAGTCGGCTCGTGAAATTTCTATATTTTCCCTTCACTTAGTATTAGTTCATTTCGTATTCAGCGGAACATACTCTATGGCCATCAACTCAGTGGGTCAAGGAAGATCTATTAATTATCACTAAGAGGACCTCTGACCGGCCTCTCTCCCCGCTATTTTTCCAAATACGGCTCCAGCCATAAGTCCAGCTCCTCCTGGGTAGTTATTGTAGAAGAGCCCACCAGTGAGTTCACCAGCGGCATAAAGTCCTGGTATAGGCACATCTGATGTGTCTTGTACTCTGCAACGAGTATCAATTTTTAGACCCCCAAATGTGAACGTAATACCACACGTGACTGCATATCCAATGTACGGGGGAGAATCAAATTTTTGAGCCCAGTTTGACTTTGGTGGTGTTAAGCCAACAGTTCCTTTACCGTCCAAGTCAGTAGGGTTGAATTCTCCATCTTGAACAGATTCGTTGTAGTCGTAAATTGTTTTTACTAGACCAGGAACATTTATATCAAGTCCCTCAGCTAGCTGTTCAATAGTGTCCGATTCAACCATGGTTGCTTGCTGTATGAAGTATTCGTCACGGAGTAGGTGTTTACTTTTCTGATCGAATAGCTGGAAGGCAGCGCGTTGAGGTTGCTTGAGGATTTCTTTCCCATATTTTGCATACGTGTAATTCCTGAAGTCGGCTCCTTCGTCAACAAATCTGTCTCCGTCTACGTTTACTATTAACCCAAAAGGATACGAGTGTTTCTGGAACAGATCTGCGACGTTGCGATCACCGTGAGGAGGTGCGTTTAGATCCCAGGCAACCGCGTGGCATCCGCTCCAGTGGCCATGAGATTGAGCCCCAATATCGAGGGCCATTTGAATCCCTTCTCCGGTGTTGTATTGTGTGCCACGCACTTTTGCCAGTTCCCATCCGGGTCCGAGGTATCTCGTTCGCATTTCTGCATTGGCTTCGAAGCCACCACAGGCCAACACTACGTTGGGGCAACTAATGTTCTCATATCCGTCGGGGCCTTTAATGATGACCCCGCTAATTTTTCCCTTGTTGTCGGTCTTTAGCTCAGTAGCAGCTGACTGGTATCTCACTTCTATACCCACATTCTTGCAAAGTTCGAATAGTCGGTCAGAGAGGCCTTTGCCTCCACCGACTGATTCAACTATAAGGCCACCCCAGAATCGTAGCTTACCTTCGTGCTCAAAGGCTTGTCGTCCGTACGCGAGAATCCATGGGACTCCTTGATCTCTCATCCAGATCATAGTTGGATATGATTCCGATACCAAGATTTGGAGGAGGTCTGGATTGGATAGACCTTCCGTTACCCTCATGACGTCAGCATAGAAATCAGAATTATCATATGAACCAACATCGATTCTATCCTGCTCTTCTGTTCCTACTTCCGGTAGCAGATTAACTATTTCTTCCAAGCCACTGTATGCGAACCTAAACAACCCCCCAGTAAAATAGGAGTTCCCACCTCGCAGATGTTCCGGTGCTTTTTCCAACACAAGCACCTTACTTCCTTGCTCCTTTGCTGATAGTGCTGCGTTAAGAGCTGCACTACCTGCTCCCACGACTACAACGTCGAAATCGTTTTGGTTTGGCATTATCTATCTCCTTCAATCCAATTAGATGAGCACATAGAAATGTAAATTACATTACGGTATGTGGCAATTCCTGTCTGAGACTGGCATGCTAAAATATGCAGATAAATACAGGAAAAAAAGTTACTTATTTGGGTTTGTATTAGATTGACCCTCCACACAGACCAAAAGTATAATTAGGCTTTCCGTCTATTTCACACGTTGGATAGGGTTAAATTGGTTTGGGAAAACGTTATCTAATGTTTTGGGTTTTTCAGATCCAATGAGCACTGACGGAGTGGGTGCCCTGCATAGAAATAGTGAATAAGTAATTTGCTGCTAAGGCAGTTGAAAATAAAAAACTGAACAAAGGGAGGCGATAATGCCACCACTTCCTAAAAAGAAACACTCCAGTAAAAGAAAAGGAGGTAGGAATGCACACAGGGCAATTAAACCCGCTTCTCTTTCTACCTGTCCTCAATGCCATAGCCCCAGAATGCCACATAGGGCATGTTCTGAATGTGGAACCTACAATGGCAGGTCTGTCATAGAAACTGCACAGGAGACCCTATAGTCATGCCTGTTGTGGGAGCGAACATAAGAATTTAGTTCTGCAAGGAGCTGTAAATGACTCTGACATTTGTTGATGATTCTAAGACTGCCTATCTGTTCCCAGGACAAGGGGCCCAGGCGGTTGGAATGGGTTTAGAATTGTTTGAGAAATCACAGGCAAGTAAGGCTGTTTTCGAAGAGGTTGATGACGCACTCGGGAGATCATTGTCACATATTATGTTTGAAGGTCCTGAAGAAGCTCTCAGGGAGACTGTGAACGCTCAACCTGGAATTATGGCGGTTAGTTTGGCATGCCTGCAGGCTATGCTAGAGCACTTAAACAATTCAGATCTTTCTGGACCTCTTTTAATGGCGGGACATAGTCTGGGTGAGTACACTGCTTTGGCTGCAGCAGGAGTACTAAGCATTCGTGACACCGCTCTCCTCGTTCAGAAGAGGGGTGAATTGATGCAAGAGGCCTGTGACTCCAACCCCGGTACGATGGCGGCTGTTCTCGGATTGGATGAGATGGTGTTAGAAGAGGTTGCTCGAGAATCTGGAACATTCGTGTCCAATGTTAATACCCAAGAACAAATAGTGATTAGTGGATCAAAAATTGCAGTTGCCAGGGCAATGGATATGGCTTCGGCTAGAGGGGCTAAGAAAGTTATTCCATTAAGGGTCGGAGGAGCTTTTCACTCTGGGCTAATGGAGCCGGCCAAAGCCGGCTTAATAGATGCAGTGAATAACGTCGACTTCAAGACTCCGAAGGTACCTATTATAGCCAATTGCACCGGTCAACCCTTGAAAAGCGCGGAGGAAATTAGGGAAGAGCTAATTACCCAAATCTCTGGGTGCGTTCAATGGAAGAGGACTGTTGACTTTATGATTAAGTCGGGGGTAACAAATTTCCTAGAAATCGGCCCAGGTAAGGCTCTCGGTGGGATGGTTAAGCGCATAGACAGAAGTGCTAGTGTGACGAGTGTTTCCGACCTAGAATCTATATTGGCACTCAGTAGAAATTAATAGAGCGCTACATAGTGATCTAGATATTTAGACAGTTAATAAATTAATATTCATTGAGTATGCTTGGAACTGGCGCAGTAACAAACAGACGAGAAGCGAGAGTAGTTGCATTGCAGGTACTCTGTGAGACGGACATTGTTCGGCATGATGCCTCTTTAATTCTTGATCGTTTGTTTTTAGAGTTCGACGTTATGCCCAGATACTCAGAGTTCATATCAGACCTTGTAGAAAATGTGCTTGTAAATATTGAGGAACTCGATAGTATAATCACGGATTATGCACCCAGCTGGCCGATATCACAGATAGCTGTTGTAGACAGGAATGTTATCCGATTAGCAGTGGCTGAGATAAAATGGTCAGTAGAGACTCCCGAAGGTGCGGTAATAAATGAAGCGGTTGAATTAGCAAAAGCCTTTGGCGCTGAGAATTCGGCTGGATTTGTTAACGGAGTTTTAGGCTCTTTTGTAGTTGGGATGCCTAAGTCAAATTCATAGTGGTGATTAGAAAAAACCTGGAGGCTATTAAATGGCACTTCTCGAACAAGTACAACAAATTGTTGCAGACAAACTAAGTGTTGATGAATCAGAAGTCGTACCTGAGGCCTCTTTTACAGAAGACCTTAATGCCGATTCCCTAGATCTGGTGGAGTTGATAATGGCTTTCGAGGAGGAATTCTCCTCTGGAGAGGTTCAAATCGAAATATCTGATGAGGAAGCCGAGTCTATCACGACGGTACAGGCAGCAATAGATTATCTCCGTGAAAAAGGTATAGAAGACTAATCCTTCCGTAGGCCATAATTCGCTAATTCAGTGGCCATTTTTATGGTTGATCTATCTACCGCACATTTCGTGTTTTAATGTGTAGGTAGACAGTCTCGTATTTGGGTTAATTTCCTACAACCAATATAATCTGACTAAATTTCTGAGCCCGGGTTTATATTTATACCTGGTTGACAAGTGATTTTATGTTGGAGGGAATTATGAAGGCAGCAGTCTATCAAGGATCTCAGCAGCTTATTGTTGAAGATATACCCATACCAGAACCAGGACCAGGGGAAATTTTGGTCAAAGTAGGCTACAGCGCTATTTGTGGGACTGATGTTCACGCCTTTCTCTATGACATAGCCCCACCAGGAGCTGTTATGGGGCATGAGTTTAGTGGATCAGTTGTAGCTATTGGATCTGGAGTAGACCGCTGGAAAATCGGGGATAGGCTTGTAGGCGGAGGGGGTAAGCCTCCTCCGGGTATGGAGGCACCTCTTAGGAGACAGGATCAATACAACTACCGTCTAGAAGGATTCGCAGACGATCGCAAAAGAGGGTATGCCGAATACACGCTTCTGACAGAATGGGCGCCAACAGCAATCCCAGAAAACGTAACAGACCTCCAAGCCACTCTCGTGGAGCCCTGTGCGGTCGTCGTCCGAGCCGTCAGGCTTTCACAAATGAAGCTGGGAGATACCGTAGCTGTTCTTGGAGCGGGTCCTATAGGTCTTCTCTGCATGCAGGCAGCTCAAGCAGCTGGGGCTAGGAAAATCATAGTGTCAGAGCCTTCGGAAGCGAGAAGAAATGTCGCTTTATCTCTTGGGGCTGACGCTGTTGTTGATCCTACAAATGAAGATCCTGTTGAGGCGATTATTTCCTTAACTGATGGTGCGGGTCCTCACGTAGTTTATGAATGTGCAGCCGCCAAACCCACTCTTCAAACAGCATTCGATATTGTTAGGAAACAGGGTAACGTAATGCTTGTAGCTCTGGCTTGGGAAGAAGTACCCCTACTTCCAGTGGATTGGGCTGGTAAAGAAGTTATTTTTAATACTACGTTTGGATCCGAGGCATATGATTGGACCGTCGCGATGAGTCTAATTTCTCAGGGGAAAGTTAATGTTGATCCTTTGATTTTAGATGCTGACATTATTGACATCGAAGATATCCAACAAGCCTTTGAAGCGTTGTGCCAGCCGTCGACTCAGGTACAGATGGTAGTTAAGCTGTAGTTTATCTGGTTCCTATCTGGTCCAAATATGTCTGAAGTAAAACAGCTGCAGAGGCCGAGTCCAATAAGCCCTTGTCTTTTTTGATTCTATTTTTCCGACCAGTAGATTCGTGTAGTAGTTTGCGAGCCTCTACCGTGGATAGACGCTCGTCCACAGTTTCTATGTTGAGCCCAGTTGTTTTTATCAGGTTAGCAATAAATTGTTGAGTTTTGTCTGCCTGGGTACCCAGGCAACCAGATGCTAAATACGGCATGCCCACAATTATCAAAGAAGCATTTTCGTCACGGCTTAGCTTTAATATCTGCGACTCCGCTCTATGTCTGGGAATTGCAGATCGAGGGCTGGCCAAAGTTTGGGTTGGATCGCTGATGGCCACTCCAATTCTTTTGTCTCCCACGTCTAGTGCAATAATTGGTTGGTTCAGAAGGTCTATGACTCCTTTAATGACTTAGAGACAATATCTGG
>CAYWYV010000055.1:0-9740 GCA_964462705.1 uncultured Dehalococcoidia bacterium | reverse complement strand
ACCTTAGCATCAATTATAGTATTTTCTAAACCAAGGATTGAATATGAAAACAACATGTGAGGCTATAGTTATCGGTGGTGGGGTAATGGGTGCGAGCATTTTATCGAATCTTGCCTCCGCGGGGGTAACTAATACGATTTTATTGGAGAAATCAACTATTGGTGCCGGATCCACCGGAAGATCCTCCGGAGCAATAAGAATGCATTACTCCACCCAAGTTAATGCCTCTTTGGCCCACGAGAGCCTGAAAGTATTCGCTAACTTTTCTGACCTGGTGGGAGGAGATGTTGGTTTTGTAAACACCGGATATATGGTCTTTGCTCCTGCAGAGGCTACACAGGGATTTCGCGAGAATATATCCATGCAGCAGTCAGTTGGCATATCAACAAGAGAGATTGATCATCTTGAGGCGGCAGAACTAGCCCCAGCCTTCAAGATAGACGAAGGAGAACAGGTCGCATGGGAAGAAGATTCCGGACACGCTGATCCTTCTGCTACAGCACTTGCCTACATAAATCACGCTAGGGCATGTGGTGCAACCATATATCTAGACACCCCCGTGATAGACATCAAAATTTCTGAATCTGGGTCTCACAAGATCAAGACTGAAAAAGCCTGTTTTGAGTCAAACACGGTGATCATAGCTACAGGGCCTTGGACTACCGGCATCTTAGAGAAAGTGGGTATTTCCCTACCACTACTACCAACTAGACATGAAGTGTTTTTAATAAAAAGGAATCAAACTAAACTCCCAACGCATCCTGGGGGAGGAGATATGACAAACCTTATATATTTTCGACCAGAAGGTCATGACTTAACATTGGTCGGAAATGGAAATCACGAGGAGACAGCAAACCCCGATTCCTATAATCAGAAATACAGTCTTTCCTATGCGGCAGAAGTATGGACTCGCTTGACTAAGCGAATACCATTTCTGGCCGACGGTGAGCTATTTACCGGATACTCCGGTCTATATACAACGACACCTGACCTGCATCCTATTATTGACTCTGTAGACGGTATAGATGGCCTGTTTGTCTGTTCCGGTTTTAGTGGACATGGATTCAAACTTGCTCCGGCCGTGGGCACGGTTATGGCCGAGCTCATCACACAGGGGGAATCGACTACTGTGGACATAGCTCCGCTTAAAATGAATCGATTTGCAAATGGTACGCTCAACACAACGAAATATTCGTTCAAAGTGATTGCCTAAAAGACAAGTATGTTCAGAACAATTTTATCCGGTTATAAATACTGGAAACTCCCTGTGTCAGAAGCGTTCTGAATGGCATCGAGCAGCTCATGCCTTTTTACCGCCGATTTGAAATCAGGTTCAATTCCTTCACCGCTAGATACTCCGTCAGCAAAACGTTGCCATAGCTGGGCAATATTAAATGCTGGCCCTTCAGGGACAGTCGCTGGCACCGTCACATAGGAGCTATCTATATCAATTTCCTTTAAACTTCCATCCCCCGGTTTTCCGCCATATAAATGAACAGATCCGGTTGAGGGAGATCCATTACTCTGGATGGATAGGGTCACATCAGTTCCGTAGATATCAAACCTGTACCCCGAACCATGATATGGAATAGCACTCACCTGGGCCGACACAGTTACACCATCTATCAAAACTCCATTAATGGAGATGGTATCCGGGGAGGAAACATCCACCATTTCCCCCGTATCAATGTCTTTCCACTGGGGAGCTCTAGTGCTGACATTGGCTCCGATTTTTTCAAACTCTCCGAGACACATGCACAAGGCGTCAATGGAATGGCCAAAGGGTATTGTTAGGGTCGTTGCGCCGAGTTCTACATCCTTCTGCCAAGTCCGGCCAGTCGGGCGAGAAAGAACACCAGACATGAATTGGCTCAAATTGGCAGAGAGAACATTCCCAACGTAGCCGTTTTGAATCATATCTTTCACCAGCATGAACACAGGCGCTGCCCTGGACTGGAGACCCACCATGGTGAAAATACCAGCCTGATCGGCAAGTTCAGCCATTTTCTGTGCCTCGACTAGATTTGCTCCAAGTGGCCATTCTGTATAAGTGTGCTTGCCCGCTCTAATTACGTCGCAGGTAATTTGGTAATGCTTTGGAACTCTAAGAACTACTGCGACTGCATCTAAATCGGCTTGTTCCAACATGTCAAGATGATTATGAAAAGCGAGTTCGGCACCGAATTTTTCGGCGGATTCTTTGGCGGTTTCTTCGTGAGCTGTGCAAACTGCTACCAAGTCTATGTCAGTTAGCTCTGCGATTGCCGGTGCATGCGCTCTGGGGGTCCAGCCATATCCCACATTTGCTCCAATAATTCCCAATCTCAGTTTTTTGCTTGGCATAACCCACTTTCTCCCTGTATATAAGTTCCAATCTCAACGTTCAATAAGAGACCCTACCAGATAGATATTCTAAATTTTAGTGAAGAGCACCAAATGCTTCTTCACCATGCTGTTTTGCAATTTCTAGCCCAATTTTGTGGGCTGATAAACAGGCGTCTAGGAGAACTGAATGATTCAGTTCCATGGGTTCATTGCCTATGATCGAAGAGTTGAGGGCGGCTTCAACAATCTCGTCCAGAGAATCTTCTACATTACCCTTTAATCCTACTTGAAAGAGATTGACGGGTAGTCCCACTTGGGCAAAGAAAGTAGCTACCTTCTCGCATTCAGATTCCCGATTCTCCAAGGTTAATTGTGCTAAAAGACCCATAGCAACCATCTCACCATGGAGATAGTTGGCCTGGATATGCGGAATGACTGTATAAGACTGAGCGACGGCATGGGCGCCAGCAAGTCCTCCGCTCTCAAATCCGAGACCACTTAACAAGGTATTGGCTTCAACAACACTCTCTAAAGACTCATCACATATCGAATTATTTACTGATTTAACGCTACTTACCCCGTATTCGAAGAGAGTCTTGGCACAAAGTTCCCCTATGGATCTGGCCGCTAAGGTGGGCCTTGCTCCTATGGTAGTCCTGGCTTTAGGGTTTTGAAAACAGGTATCCGCTTCATACCAAGTGGCCATGGCATCACCCATGCCTGAAACCAAGTATCGGGCTGGCGCCTCGGCGACAATAGCTGTGTCTATGATTACGAAGGCGGGACTCCATGGGAAAAATTCCGCTCCTTCAGAAACTCCTTCCGGCGTGTACAAAACTGAAAGGGCGGAACATGGAGCATCGTTAGAAGCGAGTGAAGGACAAATGATCGATGGAATACTTAGGCGATGAGCAACAGATTTACCTGCATCAACACATTTGCCTCCTCCCACAGCAACCAGGGAATCTATTGCTATCTTAGAGTTTAGCAATGTCACAATTCTTTCAATTTCAAGAGCTGAACATTCGCCGTTAAATATTACAAAAGTAGGGTCAATTCCTTCCTGAGTTAAACTTTTCAATAGTCGAGGCCCCAACTCGTTTTTCCCTCTCGCTGAAATTAAGATAGCTGGATTTCTACTAGGGACAACCCTCAAATAACGTCCAAGATTATCGAGGACGCCTTGGCCCTGGACATATCGATTAGGGGCAATCAATATTCTGGGCGGCTCGACATCCGATACATCAGTTTCTCCAAAGACAGTACGTGGGTCATATTTGTCTATAATGGACATATAAAGGCTCCTTGATTCCATGAAATCACGATAAACATATACTAGATGAATCTCTGGTTCCATCTTTTAACAAAGAGCATGATTTCCTTGGGTGGAGAATTGGACATGGAGGTGCGACTGATTTGAAAGCTATTATTTGTGGGAAATTGTTTGATTCTGTAAAAGGATCCATGGAACATGAACGAATACTTTTTGTCGATGGTGAGGTTATTGTTGGGAGTGAATCCTATACTCTAAACAACATTCCGTCAGATGCCGAAATAATTGATGTAAGAAATTCTATAGTGATTCCCGGTCTTATAGATTGTCATGACCACATCGCTAGTTTCGGTTACGACATAGCTGGAAGATGGGGACTGGTTGAGCCACAGAGCAAGCGGTATATGCGGATCGCCTCTGTTTTGCGAACGACACTAGAGAGTGGCTATACGACTTTAAGGGACGCAGGGGGATTACCGGCTGGTATACGTGATGCTATTTCGGAAGATTTAATTACTGGTCCTAGGCTACTAGTGTCACTAGGTATTATTTCACCTACAGGAGGTATCGGGGAGCATCTAAGTCCTTCAGGTCACCAATCCCCTCTTTCGAGTGATCCTGCAATACCTGATGGCGTAGCCAATGGACCCATTGAAATGCGAACTAAGGTGAGGGAAATGGTTCGATCAGGAGCAGACGTTATTAAATTTGCCTCAACTGGAGGTGCAAGCTCCAGGGCAGGTTTAGAACCTACAGATATGCTCATCACTAGGGTTGAGATTGATGCGATTGTGGATGAATCTCATAACCTTGGAAAAAAAGTGATGTGTCACGCTCTGGGTGGCCTAGGATTAACAGAGAGTATTGAGGCTGGTGTTGACTCAATTGAGCATGGCACATTTTTACATCAATACCCTAAGAGCCTAGACCTTATGGCGAAAAACGATATATTTTTCACTCCAACTTTTTCTGTCTATAAGCATCATGCTAAGAATGGAACCCCTCACGGGAAGAGGAGGGCAAAGGAAATGTCGCTTGATCACAGGAAGAGCCTGTCCGCCGCAATGGCCTCGGGAGTCAAGGTGACGGCCGGCACAGATGCAGGGGGTTGGATACATGGGAATAATGCTGAGGAGCTTACATCTTTAGTTGAAGCAGGTATAACTCCTGTCCAAGCTCTCCAGGCGGGTACCCTGACCGCCGCTGAATGTATAGGTTTAGAGCGAGAAATTGGAAGTCTTTCACCAGGCAAAGTCGCTGACCTTGTTGTTCTTGATAAAGATCCAGTGGAGAATATTTCCTCCCTTGAATTCGGTCAATCAGTGACGATGGTGATGAAGTCTGGCCTGATCGTTAAAGGAAAAAGCTAAGAATAACTTCTCTTATTTCTCCGGGGGAAATTCAGATAGCCACCAATTGGCTATCTGGTCTCTTCGGGCAAACCAGACCCCTGATTTTTCGTTCACGTACTTGAAGAATTGCTTAAGAATACCGGCCCTAGAAGGTCGACCAGCTATTCTGCAGTGTAAACCTATATTCATTAGTTTTGGATTCTCGTCACCTTCTTCATACAGGACATCGAAGGTATTTATTAGAGTCTCAAGGAAATCGGAGGGTCTATTCATTCCACCCCTCCAAAATCTCGTATCATTCACCTCAAGGGAATAAGGAATAACAAGCCATGGCTTGTTATTTGCTTCTACGTAGTAAGGTATGTCATCTGAATAAGAATTCGAGTCATATATAAATCCACCATGAGAAGCAATCAGTTCCCTTGTGTTTTCACTGGGGGCGTATCGGGTATACCATCCTAGCGGCTCGACACCTGTAGTTTTTCGAAGCGACTGGACAGCTTTATCGATTGCGAGTTTTTCCTCCTCCTCGCTAAGGAGATAGTATTCTTCCCACCGGTTACCATGGCCAACTATTTCATGCCCGGCAGCTACTATTGCGGGACCTACATCGGCGTTGCGTTCCAAAGCCAAAGCACAGCAGAAAAAGGACGCGGGAATAGAAAAATCTCCCAATGTCTTTAGTATTCTCCAGACCCCGACTCTACTCCCATATTCAAAGAAGGATTCATTTGCGAGATCCCTTTGAGTAGGAGGCACTGGGGAGGGCACCTCGTTATTTACTTCGTGTGCTTGATCGCCATCTAGTAGGGAATACTCAGAACCTTCCTCATAGTTAACAACAACCGAGATTGCAATTTTAGCCCCTCCAGGCCATCTGACTTTAGGAAGGGTATTTCCGTATCCAACAAAATCTCTCATCTTTACAGGAGTTTCCCAGCCATGTCTTCAAGTTGCTCTATAGCTTGTTTCTCTTCAACGCTATCAATGGAAACCACGGCTCTCTCCGCACCGGCAGATTCAAAATCCTTCAATAACTCTCTATCTGCGGCCACACCATAAACGGTAATTCCAATCTCATTTGGGTCTCGACCTGATTCGATACACAAACTTTCAATCTGTTTACGTCCATCCTCAATTTCCTGCGGTGTTATTCGATTGGGCATCCATGCGTTGCCCCATGACACCAGTCGTTTAAACACATTTTTAGCGTGTCCACCTAGGTAAATAGGTGGATGAGGGCGCTGCGTAGGCATCGGAAAAGAATATACTGGGGGGAAGTCGTAATAAGTACCATGATATTCACTTTCCACGGTTGTCCAGAGTTCCTTCATCGCCATAACGGCCTCTCTAGTTTGAGTCCAGCGATGGGGGAAATCTCCACCCATAATTTCAGTCTCTTCACGTAACCACCCGGCTCCAATACCAAATAAAAATCTACCCTTTGAGTACATATCAAGAGTAGCAATTTCTTTTGCAAGAATTAAAGGATTCCTTTCAGGTACGAGGCAAATACCAGTGCCTAGAAGAAGCTTCTCCGTTACCGCTGAAGCTCTACCTAGTGCCACGAAAGGATCAGCTGTATCAGCGTATTTCTTAGGTATTTTTCCGTCCGGAGAACCCGGCCATGGTGTTTTGGAATTCACCGGTAATATTGGATGCTCGGCTAACCACAAAGAATCGTAACCGAAGTCCTCTGCTTTTTTAGCCAATATGGCTATATCAATTGAATAATCCGTTGGGAAGGTCGAGATACCTACTTCCATATCAGCCCCCTTGAAAATCAAATGTGCACTACACGCTCAAACGTAAACTTGTTTCAATGGTAGTAAACCTATAACCGGATACTGACTTCGTGAATTACCATTTACGAAACCGCTGGTATTATCCACGCAATGTACTACCTCTGCAACGATCCCAATGATAAATAAAACTGGGGAATTACAAAAGGAGATAAGGCTTAATGTCCGTTGTTAAACATACTGAATATGAAGATGCTGACGAAACAGTTAAAGGCGTGTATGAAGACATTATGGAGGTTCGAAAGAGTGATACAGTCAATAATTTTTGGAAGGTGTTGGCGGTCGATCCAGAACTTTTAAAAACTACATGGCAAGAGACTAAAACGGTGATGGCTTCAGGAAAAATTGACTCGCTGGTAAAAGAAATGATCTATATAGCTGTGAGTGTTACAAATTCTTGTAATTATTGTATTAACAGTCACATCGCTAGCGCCAGGGGAAAAGGAATGAATGATCAAATGTTATCCGAATTGATGGCGGTAACTGGGCTCGCAAACAAAAATAATTCATTAGCAAATGGACTCCAGGTTGAGGTAGATGCTTCTTTGAGGGATGGAGGTCTTTCCACCTAAGAAAGCCATCACGGTTCTAGACTCATATAGTACTCGGAATATCTGTAAGACCAATTATGTGTCCAGAATTTCGTCTATATCGGGTTACAATTTTATGATTGACGTAGTTGATATGTTTCTGGGGAGTGTTGCAATATATAGTCGATTTTCTGGGAGTTTATGAAAATGGTAAATATCGAGGTTATTTGTCTTGACCACTAAGAAACCAGATCGATTTCCAACTGATTTTGATCGCTCTATAGTGGATCAAATTTTCTCAGGGGATACCGCCCAGGAATCCTCACTTAGAACAGAGATGGATCTCTTCTCCCAAACTTCCATAACCCTAAACAAGCCTACTCAAAGTCAGCTTTTATCGCTCAGGTATTTCCATGGGCTTGTGGAGTTGAACCTAAATTGTGATGGCTATATAGATCTCATCCCACTCAAGACTCTCCTCACTTTATCAAGATTGACCATTTCTGGGGCGAACTTAGAAAGCATGGATTTCATGGCTGAAAGGAGTAATTTGACTCATTTAGACATCAGTAATACTTCGTTAGTTGACCTTTCCCCATTAAGTTCCTTAAAACAGCTGAAGTCACTCCGCCTACGGAAATGTGAGATAGACGATCTACGGTTTCTTGCAGATTTTTCTCAATTGGAAATACTCAATTTGAATGAAAACAACATTGAAGAATTGTCTCCACTCACCCATATGATTTCCTTAAAAGTTCTTGATATAGACGGTAATGATGTATTTGACTTAGGAGCACTGGCCCCTTTATCGAAAATAACCTGGATCCATGCGTCTCGGAACAACATAAGCGATATTAGCTCGATTTCACCTTTGAAAAACCTTACCTCCCTGGATATTTCACACAACCATGTAAGCAACATAGATTCTTTGTCGAAGCTCACGAAACTCCAATGGATTGGACTCGCCTTTAACCAGGTTAGGGATATCAGTCCTCTAAATTCCCTAGCCAAACTTCGCTATATAGACATAGAGGGAGATTCATTCAATCATCAAAGCACGCGAACTCATATTCCCAATTTAGAAGCCCGTGGTATTGAAATAATTCGCTGAACCTCCTTACAGGTTTCTTGCCTAGGTCGGTTACCGACAAAAGTACTTGATTACATTGGGGACTTCTTTTTAGATTTCGATCGACGGGATCTACTTCCAAAGAGTGATGCAATAAGTATTCTGTTGCTATAGCATGGCCGTAACAGATTTAGGGTTTGGCCGGGTCAGTGAGGAATACTAAGCAGAGGTAACGATGGTTGTAGAAAAAAAGCAAACAGAATTAGCACAGTCACGTAACATAAATGCCCATCCTTTAGATCCTCTCAGTTTTGATGAAATTGATTTGGCAAGTTCCATCGTCAAGACGCAGGCTGATCTTGGGCGGGAGCTTCTTTTTGAAACGATAATGTTGATAGAGCCTTCCAAGAAAGAGGTGTTGTCCTTTGTTCCCGGCAGCTGGTTTTCCCGAGATGTTTTTGTTGTTGTATTAAATTACAAAACGGAAAAACTTTATGAACTCGATATTTCGCTCGACGAAGAAAGCATCACAAAGTGTCAACACATACCTGGAGTTCAGCCAGCATTTATGTTTGGTGATCTCGAGATGGATTTCAATGAATGGGAGACCCATATCAAGCAAGATCCCAAGTTGATTCGGGCCCTGAATAAAAGGGGGATAACCGATCCGAGTCTAGTTATGATTGATCCGTGGCCGATTTCCAATTTCGGAAACAAGGATGAAGAGGGTAAACGTCTAGCAATTGGCAGATGCTGGGTGCGAAAAGAAAAGGGAGACAACGGTTACGCTAGGCCTATA
The DNA here is from genome assembly GCA_964462705.1 of uncultured Dehalococcoidia bacterium. GTDB lineage: Bacteria > Chloroflexota > Dehalococcoidia > Lucifugimonadales > UBA826. The sequence goes on along the minus strand of CAYWYV010000055.1, from coordinate 590 downwards.
GAAGGGCTTTCTCCAATACTCGACCTGAACAAAAATGAAATCGTCGAAATACAAGATTTTGGAATTGTTCCCATACCTCCTGAGGATGGAAACTATGCAGCTAGATACCAATCGGAATTTCGAACTGACCTCAAACCAATAGAAATAACTCAGCCAGAGGGGCCCAGCTTCCAAGTCAATGGTACAGAGGTAAGCTGGCAGAAATGGAATCTTCGGGTGGGATACACCAAGAGGGAAGGTCTTGTACTTCATACCATTGGCTATGAAGATGGCGGTGAACTAAGACCGATCATATATCGCGCGGCACTTTCTGAGATGGTCGTACCATATGGTGATCCAACAAACGATCACTATAAAAAACAGGTTTTTGACGCTGGGGAGGTTGGAATCGGAAGGTGTGCGAATTCACTGGAGCTTGGCTGCGATTGTCTTGGGGAAATATATTATTTTGATATGGCCCTTTTCAATATCCAGGGTAATGCCACAGAATTAAAAAATGTTATTTGCATGCATGAGGAGGATTACGGAATCCTCTGGAAACACACAGATACCAGAATAGGTGAAACGGAGACTAGAAGATCGAGAAGACT
>CAYWYV010000054.1:0-9809 GCA_964462705.1 uncultured Dehalococcoidia bacterium | reverse complement strand
AGAGGATTGCTTTATTCGGGAAATCAGCCAAAACTGCATTACATTCATATATTAATACTGCGAGGCATAAGTTTTGTAGTGATGAGGACACTAGAGCCTTATTTTTATCAAGGAATGGTGTTCGCTTGAGCATAAGATCAATTCAGGACAGGATCAGAAAATATGCTCGGCTGTCTGGTTTAGGCTCTAGGGTGCATACTCATACACTACGTCATTCATTTGCAACTCATATGATTGATGGTGGAGCTGATTTGAGGGTTGTTCAAGATTTACTTGGGCATTCAAGTCCTACAACAACTCAAATATATACTCATGTGACGTTGAGAGAGGCAAGAAAAAGTTACGTTCAAGCCCACCCTCTTTCAACTATTGATGATGGAACTCAGACGATGGGGCGTTAATTACTATGAAAATACTTATTGTTAATGGTCCCAATTTAAATAACTTAGGGCAACGGAATATCGATTACTACGGCTCAACCACTTTGGCTAGTATTTTAGAAAACCTCAGTGATGCAGCAGGTTCACTCGGGGTAGAGATTAAACATTTTCAGTCAAACCAAGAAGGATATATTATCGACTTTTTGCAAACTGAAAAGGACTGTAGCGACGGGTTAATAATCAACGGGGGGGCACTGACACACTATGGCCTATCGTTAAGAGATGCTGTTTTGGATGCTGAAATACCATTGGTGGAAGTTCACATTTCTAATATCCATTCGAGAGATGGCTATAGGCGGCATTCCGTCGTTGAGGATATTGCTGTAGGACAAATTGCTGGCTTAGGTGTTAAAGGTTATGAATATGCCCTACACCTTATTGTTGATCACCTACGTTCCAAAGAGACAAATTAGTGTTTTCTTATATTACTAGGTGTAAAAAATTAGTGTCTAGAATGCTGCCCGCAGGATATGATGGTTTTTTGGTGACAGGACGGTCGAACTGTAAATATCTTTCGGGGTTTACAGGCAGTAATGGATATATGCTGGTGACAGCTTCAGACTTTGTTCTGTTCACCGATTTTCGATACATAGAACAAGCCAAAAGCGAGTGCCCCCACGTATCAGTCACCCGCATACGTGATGGATACAGAAGTCTCTCAGAGGCTGTTGCAAAGTTTTCTTTACACTCGATTGCCTTTGAGCCAAATCAGATCACTTATGGGGAGCATAAATCAATTGAAGAATCTCTTTCAGCCGATGTTTCTTTTACTCCGGCGACTCATACGGTAGAAGAGCTACGCCATAGGAAAGATGAGCTTGAAATTGAGATACTTTCTGATGCGGTCCGCATGGCCGACTCAGCAATGGCTGAAGCAGCACGCTGTTTGGTAGAAGGTATTAGAGAATATGAGGTTGCAGATGTTATCGAAAGGGCCTTAAAAATGGCTGGAGCGGACGGAACGGCTTTTGACACGATAGTTGCTTCAGGTCCTAATGCTGCTCTGCCGCATCACAAAGCGGGGGGCAGAGTTATATCTGAAGGTGACTCAGTCGTTATAGACATGGGGGCTTTGTATCGAGGCTACAGGAGCGACTTGACCAGAACATATTTTGTAGGCGATTCTGATCGATCTAAATATGATGAAGTTTATAACATCGTTCTGGAGGCCCAGACAGCTGCAGAGGAATCTGCCAGGGCAGGTATGTTAGGCAGTGAACTTGATAGTATTGCGCGGGACATAATTGGGGGATACGGTTATGACAGTCTTTTTGGTCATGGGCTTGGTCATGGTGTTGGAATAGATGTGCATGAATTACCGATGGTGGTTCCGTCATCAGCAGACAGAATACTTCCAGGATCAGTGTTCACTATTGAACCAGGTATCTATGTACCGGAATGGGGAGGGGTTCGTATCGAGGATATTCTAGTAATGGGCGACTTATCGGCACAGGTGTTGACACTGTCGCCTAAATAATACTCTCAATCTGGGAACCTATCCTTCATCGTGGAAGGGCGCTAGAATTTTATTTCGATTTACTTTCGTATGAGTGGTCGGATTTAATTGGTGTCCGTATAGAAAGTGATACTAATATATTGAAAGTGGAGAGTTGATATGACCATTGGTTATGGAGACCTAAAAAGAGGGATGTCTATCGAGCTAGATGGAGAACCTTTCTCTGTAGTGGAATATGAACGTAGTAAAATGCAGCAGAGAGCTCCTGTAATGAGGATAAGGTTCAGGAGTCTTCGGACTGGCAAGACCGTAGATAAGACTTTTTCAGGTTATGATGTCAGTTTTACCCCTGCAGCGGTTGATCGCAGGCGGGCTCAATATATATATGAAGACTCAGGATTTTACTACTTCATGGACTCAGAAACATATGAGCAATTTCCAATGTCCACGGATCAGATGGACACCGCGCTAAATTTCATCGTTGAGCAGACCGAAGTGGACCTAGTTTTCTTTGAAGATCTCCCAATAGCATTGGACCTGCCAATTACGGTGGATCTAAAAGTAACCAGCTCTCCACCTGGTGTGAAGGGAGACACTGCCCAAGGAGCCTCCAAATTTGCAACCCTACAAACGGGATTGGAAATATCTGTTCCTCTCTTTGTCAACGAAGGCGATGTGGTGAAGGTGGACACTAGATCTGGAGAGTATTTATCTAGGGTTTGAATATATGGAAGCTGTATCAGTATCAGAGGCACTTGGTTACCTGAGTGGATTGTTGGCGTCTGATGAATTATTGTCAGATGTGTGTATAAGAGGTGAGGTATCAAGATCTACGCGTGCTGCTTCAGGCCACTCTTATTTTACTCTTAAGGATGAGGAGGCTGCTCTCGAATCTGTATTGTTCAGGGGAGGCATAGGTCAAGAACATCTAGAGGTTGGTGATGAGGTTTTAGCCTATGGAAGAGTGAATGTATACGTAACCCAAGGCCGGTTGCAGCTTGTGGCTGAATATATCAGGCCTTCAGGGGTAGGGGAACTTCAAGCCAAGTTTGAAGAAACTAGAGAAAGGCTAGCCAGTGAAGGTTTGTTTTCCGAGTCCAGAAAAAGAGGAGTTCCGGAATTCCCTGCCGTTATAGGAATTGTCACCTCTCAAGATTCTGCGGTCTGGCTCGACATTCAACGTACCGTATTGGGTCGCTTCCCATTGGTAGAACTCGTACTAGCCCACACTCCCGTCCAGGGAGATGAAGCTGCTGATTCAATAGCGGGTGCAATATCAATTTTGAGTTCCCATTCTGAAATAGACGTTATCATAGTCGCCAGAGGTGGTGGATCCCCCGAGGATCTATGGCCCTTCAACGAAGAGGTGGTGGCAAGGGCTATTTTTGCTTCTCCGGTTCCTGTAGTCAGTGGTGTGGGACATGAGACGGATTGGTCGATTTCTGATTTAGTTGCTGACGTTCGCGCTTCCACCCCTACGATGGCTGCCATGATGGTGACCCCTGATTCTGGTGAACTTATGAATTCAATTGACTTCATGGTGAGAACCATGGGTTCCTCTGCTCGGAGTCCTATCATTGGTTCAGTAAATGAACTAAACATGAAAGTTGCTATTATGAGAGCCAACATGCCCGATGTGGCGATGTTAAGAGTACGCGTTGATGAACTGGTTGATAGGATCCAACTAGGTTCAAGAAGAGATATTTCGCGAGCGCTTGAAGCTCTTGAACGTGTAAAAAATAGCCTGAGATTTGTTGGCCCGAATGATACCTTGGAGAGAGGATATTCTATTGTGGAAAAATCTGTTGGTGGGCAAGTTGTGACAAACACCTCACACGTATCATCAGGTGATGAAATAAAAATCACGGTGTCAAACGGTGCTTTTGAAGGTGACGTTACTCGTGTAATGGAATATCGAGGCGAATCATAACGAATATTGAAATTGACTTGTGTGGAAAGTAGGTTAGGAAGGTAGTCCAATGACGAGTGATGTAAATAAATCTGAGCTTTCTTTTGAAGACCTTATGAGCCAACTGGAAAATTGTGTCGAACAACTTGAAAAAGGTGGTATTTCACTAGAGGGAGCCGCCGAAATATACGAAAAAGGTATGACATTGGCAGTGGAAGCGGGTAAGAGACTCTCAGAAGCCGACCTAAAAATTACCTCTATCCAGGAAAAATATGAACAAGCTATAGAGGGCGGATTGGAAACAGAATGATCAGATGTTAAGGAAATATGATTGTTAGCAAGTCGATTTAAGTCATTTGAAATATTGCGTTTTCAGTTCTAAATTGTGCTAGGTCTGAGAATTAGGTTATGTCTGGTGTAGGTTTCGACAGATTTCTTGGCCCAGTGGATAGGGACTCCATCTCCTTTTAGCCATAGATTCGTCATATCCTCGTAATGAATAGAAACAGGATTACCCGACTGTCCACTAGGTAGTATAAATCTACTGTTGTCCCACTCTCCCACGTCAATAACGGTTCTCATGGAAGCTATAGTGGTAATTCGTGAAAATGGATCCCATGGGTGACTTGCGGCCTGGCTTACGGTGTTGCTATCTCCGCCCCATTCGAAGGGTCCGTGATTGAAAATTCTGTCGAGTGGCTTCTTCGTGCCAAGTGGATGATTTATAGTAAGCGGACGGATGCTGCCCCATTGCCAACTTGATGTTTTGCGTCCATATCGGGACGTTAACTCTTTTATTGTTTCTTCCAATGCTTTCTCTACTTCCTCTTTCCACGATGAATTTTGGAACCATCCATCCGTCTGGTTTAAAAGATTAGAAACTAAATGACTTACTCTTTGTGAGGCAAAAAAGGTTATAGGTACTAAGGGATTGAATCCTTTCCCCATGGCTGTCTGGTAAGAATATGGTGCTAGATTTTTTGCTACTGCAAGGCACATCTTGGACATGAATCCTTCGAACACTGATGCAGCTATTGAACTTTTGTCGACAATCCCATCCCAGTTTTCCAGAAGTGTTTTTCCAAGGATAGCTTCCCGGCTGGTTAGTTCTAGCCTAGATATAAATTGGCTTAACTCAAACCATGGCAAGGAAGTCTTGTCTAACTGCAACTCCATACATGACTGAATGTCCCAGTTATTTTTCTTGGTCAACTGATCCACTATCCTAGAAATTCTGTATCCGTCCATCCAGTCGTGTCCTAAATGCAAGTCGGATTTTTGTGTAGGTCTGTTATTAGCCGTTGCAATTACCCCATTATCAGGGTTATAACGAGACGGAAGATCAGTGTGAGAGATGTACTTAAGTTCCCAGTTGTTGGCAGCTGGACCCGGAAGGATTCCATGCATTGGAGCTGATCCTGGTTCATTTGTTCTTACAGGTACGTCCCCAACAAATTGCCACCCTATGTTCCCTCCAATATCTGCATAAGCCATATTAAATGTAGAGAATGGCCAATTTCGCCAACTTTCTTTAAATTCCTCGAATGATTTAACATGGGGCAAGTCAAGAAGAGTGTTGAATGAAGTGGGCTCCAGCCAGGTGGCTTTCATGGATATGTCTAGGCCATCGAATCCGAGACGAGAACTAATGATTGGTCCTCTGTCAGTGACAGTTACATTTATTTTCTCGGACTTTTTCCCTTTTACATGGATTTCCTCAACAAAATTATTCTTGGATTTTTGGTTAACTGTCTCAATGTAAAGGTCCGTATTGTCTGCAAGTCCTGCAGTAACTCCCCAGGCCGAATAACCATTGTGTCCAGTGGCGAGCCCAGGTAGTCCCACTATGGCAGCTCCGGCAATTCTCCAGTCTTGAGTCTCGATGGAAGCAAGGTACCATTGGGGAGGCGCCATTGATGCAAGATGGGGATCGTTGGCCAATATAGGTCTTCCCGTCAAAGTTTTGCTTTTCGAAAGTGCCCAGTTATTAGAACCACCCGTTTCACCAATAACAGATATCAAAGCAGATAAGTCACTTTCAAGTTGGTCCAATGAATTTTGGTTTTTGTGGGCGTCGCTTCCATCAAGCAGAGATGAACTGCCGGATAGTGTGTCTGAAGCTGGATGCCAGTGTGCATAAGAAGGGTCCACACGCCGGAGAGCATCTTTACCATCGGTAAGTAATATCCTGAGTCGAGCCAGTTCTGAGTCCCAGTTAGAACCCATCTGAAAGGCAAACAGTTTAAGTGTGCTTAGGCAGTCATAAGGTGTAAATAGACTTGGCTCAAACCTCAAAATAGTAAACTCGTGAGCTTTTTTTGTTGAGCCCGTGGTCCGCCCAGCATTGACCCCTGAACTAAAAGAATTAAGGCTTTTTTGGGTTTCGGGATCGAGTTTGTTGAACTGAGCTACTGAGGATCTGTGAAATCCGATACGCCTGGAGATTCTATCGATAGGGAGTGCTCTTGGCCCAATTACCGCTGATAGCGTGCCAGTCGCTATTCTCTGTGATAACTCAAGTTGAAAACTTCTATCTTGGCCTTGGCAAAAACCTAGCCCATACCATCCGTCCGAGGTAGATGTTGCTTTTATGTATGGGATGCCGAAATCGTCGCGCGTTATTTTGACGACGGAATCATTTCCATCTGTTGTAAGCTCTCCATCTAAATTTGGAAGACGTTCACCTAAAATTAATTTAAATATTTCTTTTGCTAGTTTCAATTCCTATTTTGGTTCATCAACTATTTATTAAAAATTACACTTCGATCACTGTATTTTCTAAAGTTCCGATTTCATCAATCGTTATTATGACTCTATCATCGGCTTGTAGAGTGAAATCTGGCGGAGGAACTATGGAGGTTCCTGTCAGCACCGTCGTAAGTTCAGGGACTCTGTTACTTCTCTGAAGCCAATCAGAGAGTTCTAAGCAAGTCCTAGCCATGTCGGAGGTAGATGTGGTGCCCTCGAAAACTTTTTCAGTATTCCTCACTATGATGCACTGCACTCCAAGGTTTTGAGGGTTTCCTACACTTTCCGCAGTAACGAAACAAGGTCCAATCGAGCAACTCTGATCATAGAATTTTGCCTGAGGCAGATACAAAGGATTGTCTCCTTCTATTTGCCTACTACTCATGTCATTGCCTATGGTGTATCCAATTATCTCACCTCTGTATAGGACAAATGCCAATTCAGGTTCGGGAACATTCCAATTGGAATCTTCCCTGATTCCCACTTCTTCAAAGGGTCCCATACAACGGTCGGAGGTAGATTTAAGAAAAACTTCCGGTCTGTCAGCATTGTAGACATTTGAATATACGTCTGGAGTGTCACTTTCACGCCTTCTCTCCAGTTCACTATTTTTGTATGTAACGCCAGCAGCCCACACTTCTGGAGGATCCAATGGTATATCTATTCGTAGGTCACCCCCTTCTCGAGTTGACTCAATGACCTTATCCAGATATATCTGTTCAGCCGAACCAGAATCGAGTATTGTCCTGGTGATATCGTCAATAGTTATACCGGTTAGCGCTGAAGTGCGTGCGAGGTCCGCTATGTCGTCTAGATCGTCTTCAATGGAAGTGATGTCCTCAAGCACATTTTCCCCGGACTCCACTGCTAAAGACAGGTTCCCGTACTGATCAGAAAGTCTGTAATATTTCAATGCTTTACTCCTTTGCTGGCCATCATTGGTTATTTTGATAATGAGATGGTACATGTCTAGGAAATACGTAATTATTGGCCGCTTCTGAAGGCGCCTATATCCTAGGCTATTCTCGACAACTTGTTAATGGTACAGGTTAAGGTGCTGATACCTTAGCTAGGCAACTACTAGAGATAAGTATTAAATGAACTTTAAAAAATGAAGTGCTTCAATCTTGCTATGTATTTTTAGATTGACACCCCCTTTTGAGCTTGCCTATACTTGGGTCTAGCTGGGGGGTAATAGGGGTTATTTGGTTTTTCTTACTGTACTAAACATTCCTTTTATGCCAATAATATTTTTGGCGAGGTTCGTGACCCTATCGAAATTCCAGCTATTTAATAATGCCTGGTGGCTTAGTGTTTGTCTTCATGTGCCAGACCGTCGGGCTACATCTCTACACTCGGGGCTAGTTTGCTAGTGCTTGCGTGATCGTTTTCAGGAGCGTTGCTACATATGACAAAGTTTATATTTGTGACTGGTGGTGTAGTTAGCTCAGTTGGTAAAGGGGTTTGTGTCGGATCAATAGGCAGAATCTTAAAAAGCCGTGGGTTATCTGTTTCGCTCTTGAAGCTTGACCCGTACTTAAATGTGGATCCAGGCACGATGTCTCCTTACCAACATGGTGAAGTGTTTGTTACAGATGATGGAAGTGAAACAGATTTGGACTTGGGTCACTATGAAAGATTTGTTGATGTCCAACTCGGCAAGTTGTCCAACGTGACTTCGGGACAAATATATAGTGACGTGATTGCTAGGGAGCGGCGGGGAGAATTTTTGGGGGGAACGATACAGGTGGTACCCCATGTTACTGATTCCATAAAAGAAAGAATTATGGAGCTTGCTGATTCAAGTTCTGCTGACGTGATTGTTGTCGAAGTTGGTGGCACCGTCGGTGACATTGAGGGTCTGCCCTTCCTGGAAGCCATACGACAGATGAGAAACGAGGTTGGCAGAGATAATGTTTTCTATACCCACTTGACATTCCTTCCATATATATCGTCTACCGATGAATTAAAAACTAAGCCGACTCAACACAGCGTTCGGGAATTACGAGGGATAGGTATTCAGCCCGATGCGATCATTTGCCGTAGTGACCAACTCGTTCCAGAGGGGTTGCGTTCCAAAATAGTTGTTCACTGCGATGTTCCCATAGAAGGCGTCCTCATGCTTCCTACCGTATCAAGTATTTATGAAGTTCCTCTGATACTTGAAGATCAGGGTATGGGGAATTTGTTATCTGACACCCTGGGATTAGATTTGAAAGAGGCTGGGAGAGAAAGTCTTAATGGATGGATCGAGTTTGTAGATCAGATCAAAAAACCAAAAGAGACTTTGGAGATAGCTGTTGTAGGAAAATATGTAGATTTACATGATTCTTATATGTCAGTGAAAGAGGCTTTAATACACGCTGGTCTTCATCACGATAAGGATGTGGAGATCCGCTGGGTTGGATCTGAAGATATTGAAGAGGAAGGACCAGCGGCTTTTCTAGCTGGTGTTTCAGGTATCGTGGTTCCAGGAGGATTCGGGTACAGGGGAGTTGAAGGTATGATTGATACCGTGCGATTCGCCCGTGAGAACAAAATCCCATATCTTGGTCTTTGTCTGGGCATGCAAGTTATGGTTATAGAAGCTGCGAGAAACCTTCTTGGCAAAAAAGATGCAAACTCAACTGAATTTGATGAAGTGACTGCTAATCCAGTGATAGATCTTATGCCTGACCAAGTTGGTGTTACAGAAAAAGGTGGAACGATGAGGTTGGGAGTTTATCCCTGTGAGATTCTAGGTGATGGGGCTTCGTCTAGGGCCTACGGTGGAAGTGAGACAGTCATAATGGAGAGACACCGACATAGATTTGAGTTCAACAATTCATATAAGGACCAACTTGAATCAGTTGGATTGGTTGCTACTGGTGTTTCCCCTGACGGGCAGTTGGTGGAAATCGTAGAACATGAGGGCCATCCGTTCATGGCGGGAACTCAGTTTCACCCAGAATTTTTATCCCGACCGACGAATCCACATCCGATGTTTAGGGAATTTCTTGGCGCAGTGTGTGAAGTTGTTGGAGACTTTTCCGATGGGGCCGGCGGTGCGCTGCAGGGTGGTAACGGGGCGGATAATTTAGGTATTGGGAAAAATGCAAAGAAGCAAAGTATTCGTGACAGCCAGGTTAGCAGCAACTCAAATGCTTAATAGACCCATTTTTAAGGATGTGATATAATTTGGGTGTTAGCCCATTAGCGGCCACGCTCCCACTTTGAAACCAATTCCAAGTAGTGGGTCTCCTCCCTTAAAGAGTAT
>CAYWYV010000053.1:0-9847 GCA_964462705.1 uncultured Dehalococcoidia bacterium | reverse complement strand
ATTTACTAAAGAACCCAATTGAGAAATATTAGTCTCATCTATTACTAATTTTTAATATAAATTTTGCTAACTTATTTGAGTCATGTCGTACGGGGTGGTCTACGTCGAGAAGGTCGGCGTAGACTACCTGAACATCGCGAATGATTTGATTGCTGATCGGGACTGCATTTCCCTTAAATCGGTCTCCTATGTCCATTATGTGATTGTTCGCGATCACATAATCAAGCATGTTCTCATCTGTATGTTTTATTAGGGCTTCCACGTGGTCTTCAATAGAGAAATGCTGGGTCTCACCTATTTCAGTAGCAACGTTACAAACATAGATTCGGATAGCAGACGTATTGAGTAATGCATCTCTGATCCCCGGCACCATTAGGTTCGGAAGTATGCTCGTATAAAGACTTCCGGGCCCAATTACGACCACATCGGCTTTAAGTATTGATTCTTCCGAAGGTCCATATGCTTTCGCAAATGGGGGATTTATGAACAGCCTCTCAACAGTTCCTTTTTCCGCTGTGATATTCGATTCCCCTTTTATTAATTTCCCGTCTTCCATTCGAGCCGATAAGTTGAGGTTAGCTGTTGTAGCAGGAGTTATTTTTCCACGTACTGCGAGTACCCGACTGGATTCCGATAGAGCGTTTTCGAAACTATCTGCTACGTGCGACATTGCAACTATAAATAAGTTTCCAAAGCTATGACCTTTTAGACCCTCACCCTCTGAGAATCTATATTGGAATAACTCAGGGAGTAAAGATTCCTCATCTGACATCGCAACAATGCAATTTCTAAAATCACCGGGAGGGATTACTCCGAGTTCACGCCTCAAACGTCCAGAGCTTCCACCGTCATCTGCAACACCTATGATGGCGGTTAAGTTGTCGGTATATTGTTTCAGTCCTCTCAGTAACACGGACATTCCTGTGCCGCCACCTATTACTACTAAATTCGGCCCTTTTTCTCTCGACAAATTTGAGTACAGTGTGTCTCCGATATCCCCTAGAGTGGGATTTCCCACTATGAGCTGTGAAATTGTTCTATAAAGACCCAGAAATGATCCAGCTATGAATGCACAGCCCACAATTAAAAGGATCGCCCCTTCTGTGTGCCAGGGCAGGAAGTTGAAAGAATTAGATATATCAATTTTGTTGGTGATATAGCCTATTCCCGTAGAAAATAACGAGATTCCTATGATCCACAATATGACCCAACGTTTGATTCTTATTCCAGGTTTAAACAAACGTATAGTTGAAAGAAAATTGGAAGAGCTTTCTTCTTTTCTAGAATTTTTGTATTGCAACCGCTACCTCAGGTCATTAAGAGCAGCTTCTAACACTTCAGTAGCCATCTTAGGATTTGCTTTACCCTGAGTTTTCTTCATGATTTGGCCTACCATGAATCGTACAACCGATGTTTTGCCTTCAAGATAGTCAGATACTGCTTCTGGATTTTCTAGTATAACGGTCGCCACAGTTTTCTCGATTAGACTTGAGTCACTTATTTGTGACATTCCTAATGCATCCGAAATATCCTTAGGAGTGCCACCTTCTATAGCTGCCTTGTCAAACACAGTTTTGGCCATACTGTTACTTAGTCTCCCTGACTCCACCATGAGTACAAGTTCCGCTAGAGAGTTAGGTGTCAGATTTGCAGGTTGGTCATTGTTTTCATTTATAAGTCTTGCAAGCTCTACAGTTATCCAGTTGCAGACACTCTTTGACCGTGCGGAAAGTTGCTCCCGATCATTATTTGGGAATTGCGTAATCGTCTTGTCAAATAAGATGGAAAACTCTAGGTTAGTGGAAAGGATATCAGCGTCATACTCTGACAATTGGAGGTCCTTTAAATATCTTTCCTTCCTTGCGGCAGGAAGTTCAGGAAGCTGACTTTTAACTTCGTGAACCCAGTCCCTAGAAATCTTTATAGGTGGTAGATCCGGTTCAGGGAAATATCTGTAATCTGAGGCATATTCTTTTGTTCGCTGACTGATCGTAGTACCCCTTTCATCAGACCATCCCCTGGTTTCTTGAATTATGGGTTCTCCCTTTTCGATTGCTTCCCTTTGTCTTTCTTCTTCATACTTAAGAGCCCGGAACACTGATCGGAAACTATTTACATTTTTTATTTCTACTTTTTCCCCTAAGGTAGAAGTTCCGAAAGGGCGAATGCTTATATTCGCATCACAGCGAAAACTACCAGCTTCCATGTTGGCGGTGCTAGCTCCGATCTGTCGAACTATAGAGTGTAAGGATGTTAGATAATTGTGAGCTTCCTCTGGACTCCTCATATCTGGTTCACTTACGATTTCCATCAAGGGTACTCCGGCACGATTAATATCCAGCAGACTGTATCCTTCTCCATGAGATTCCTGTCTATGAAGTAATTTTGCTACGTCTTCCTCCAGATGTACTCTTGTTACACCTATATCCTTTGATTTTCCTTCTGCATCTTGAACAGATAACACCCCCTTTCCTGCGATAGGTTGATCAAACTGGGAGATCTGGTATCCCTTCATCAGATCGGGGTAGGGATAGTTTTTCCTATCGAACTTCGTCGTTTCTGATATGCCACAGCCGAGTGCAAGCCCTGTCAGTATTACCAGTTCTACGGCTTTTTTGTTTACTACTGGCAAGACTCCTGGCATACCCATACATATAGGACAAACCCTAGTGTTTGGTTGGGCGTTCTGATAGTCCGAACCGCACGAACAAAACATCTTACTATTTGTTAATAATTGGGAATGAACTTCTAAACCTATTACTGTTTCGTATTGTGTCGTCATGTAACTAACCTAAGTTTCGATCGGTTTGTCTATATCTTTACGAAACAATTAGCATATTTATGTTTCGTGTAATTAATTTATGCAGGGTAGGTAGGATTATAAGCGATGGGAGTTTAATCTTCGAAACCAATTTCATCCATTGCCCAGCCATACCTACCGATTAATGGGACGAAGCGACAGCCTTCAAGGCTGTCTACAGATTCCCCTTTTTCGTGTTTCGTTACTTTTATTAATGTTTGTTCACGAAGGTCACCAACTGGGCATATAAGTCTTCCCCCACGTCTCAGCCTGTTGATCAATGGTACGGGTACCTTCCTAGCAGCTGCAGACACAATAATCACATCAAATTTCTCATCATGAGGTAGACAATCCTTCGGCGAATGTATTATTTGAACATTTGTTATTTTTAGTTCATCTAAAACTTTTTTGGAACGTATTGCTAATTCCAAGATTCTCTCGAATCCAATGACTTCTTTGGAGAGCTTCGATAATAAGGCGCAGACGTACCCACTACCTGAACCTATTTCCATAACACTGTCTCTATTTCTTATCGACGCTTCTTCCAACATCCTACCCACTAGAGTTGGCTGTGAGATTGTTTGGTTGTATCCGATTGGAATGGCCTTATCTTCCTCTGCCATATGAAGATGTTTTTCTGGAATGAATTGGGCTCTGGGGATTGATTCCATCGCAGCGACCACACGGTTGTCTGTGACAATTTCCGTTAACTTGTCTAACCATGATGTGTCGGCTAGTAAGTTTTTTGATTTCTTATTGTCAAATTCCATATGGTTACTCCGTCAGATTGAAGACCTCAGGATTGTTATAAGAGAAGCTCACAAAGAATTGCCATTCTGACATAGAGTGCGTTTTCAGATTGTCGGTAAAAAGCCAGTCGGGAGTCTTCAGCTTCTATCGAGAAATCCCCACTTCTCTGCATTGGATCTAAAACGATTGAGTCTTTGGGTAATTTTGACATAAAAGTGGAGTCTATCTTTGTAAGTAGTGGAGCTCTTGCCTGAAGCATTTCATAATGAGCTACAGTTCGGGGTCCGTTCAAATAAACTACGTTAGACCCTCTAATTTCATCTAGTTCCGAGATTAGGGTCAATTCGAGGCTTCTGTCTCTACAAATTTGATCTACGTCAGGAGAAACCTGTCCACTTATTGGCAAAAGTCTTACGTGAATATTTTTGAACAGTGATAAAGCAAGCAATAAAGCACTAACATTACGATGTTCAAGGCGACCAATAATGGTTACGGTAATTCCATCGACTGCTCCTAATTCACGATTTATTGTGTATAAATCGGCTATTGCTTGTGTGGGATGGTCGTTGGCACTTCCTCCATTTATAACAGGGATACGAGAGGCCTCACAGGCCCTGTCAATTATGTTAGGTTCACTTGTTCGTAGAACAACAGAGTCTATATGTAAGCTTTTTAGAATTGATGCTGTGTCTTCAATGTAATTGGTGGTTGTTACGGGGAAAAACTGTGATGCATCTTCAGTATGCAGCGGATGACCACCAAGTAATGTAATCGCTCTTTCAAAAGAAATTCTTGTAAGAAAACTTGGTTCGTAAAATAATGAGAACAAGGATTTTCCCTCTAGTTGATTCTCATTCGATGCCTTTTCTCGAAGCACGTCACATGATGAAAAAATATTATCCTCAAAGTAGTCCCTTGATAGTGAAATCGTATCTCTTAAGTGTTTCATGTTTGTGATCCTATTTAGGGAATACGTTGAATTTAACAAATTGTTCTGGGGAAAGGTCTACTCTTAGCCCTGCAAATAAGGTGGTATGTATCTTATGCTTACAGCAGATAATTTCACCCGAAGGACTTTCAACCCAAAATAATGTTTCATCGCCCCTGAATTCTTTTCTAATAACTCTGCTATTTCCGTTGGGATTAGGTGTCATTGCCAGATCGTTGGGTCTGATTGCAATCTCCACGTCCGTTCCATCTGCGAATTCCCCTACGATCCTAAGAGGGATTCGTCCTATAGAGGTTAAGGCAAAGTCATTCTCTATTTTCCCTTTTATGAAATCGCAACCGCCACTTAGTATGGCTACGTCTTTGGTGTTTGGCCAAAAATATATCTTGTCTGGCGGGTCTATTTGATGAATTGCGCCTTCTAGCATTATTGCAACTTTGTCAGATATTGAGAAAGCCTCTTCGCGATCGTGTGTAACAAAGATTGTTGCTGTGTCACTGTTTCTTAAAATGGTTCTAACTTCTTCACGCACTAGGACTCTTAAGCTTGTATCAAGATTAGAAAAAGGTTCATCCATCAATAACAACTCTGGTTGGGTTGCTAGCGTTCGAGCTAAAGCTACTCTCTGCTGTTGTCCACCTGATAGTTCATTAGGAAACCTTTGTTTTAAATCATTGATTCGTGTTAGATCGAGAAAGGATTTGACTCGGGAGGCTCTGTCTCCTGGATTTAGTGTTGAGAGTCCAAACTCTATATTTTCTTGGACTGTTTTGTGAGGAAATAGGGCAAATTCCTGGAAGACCATTCCGATTCCACGTCGGTGGGGTGGAACCCAGTTTAGTTGGTCAACAAGAATGCGATTATTAAGTGTTATGTCACCTTCGTCCGGAGAGTCTAGTCCAGCGATGAGTCTCAAGAGGGTGGTCTTACCACACCCGCTAGGACCGAGTATAGAAATAATCTCACCACTGTTGATACTTAAGTTCAGTCCAGATATTGCCGGAACTGATCCATATTTTTTCGAAATATTTCTGCAATTAAGCAGTATTTTTTTCATGGTGTACGTGATTAACCCCTAAGCCCGCTTTTTAACATAACTAAAGTTAAAGGAATAGAAGAAACTAAAAGTAAAGTGAGTGATGGAACAGCTGCTTTGGCGAAAAAAGCTTCTGATGAGTATGTCCAGATGTCGGTCGTGAGTGTATGAAAATCAAGTGGAGAGAGCATGAGCACCGCTGGCAATTCCTTCATGGTGACCAAAAAAACTATTGCTATCCCCATTAGGATACTAGGTTTCAACAGAGGTAAGGTTACTTTTGTATATGTACGAAAGGATGCATTGCCCAAAGTTTTAGACGATTCCTCTAACCTGGGACTTATGTGAAGTAATGATGATTTTACCGACCCAAGGCCGGTTGGAAGATAAAGTAATACGCAAGCGAAGACTAGCAATCCCATCGATTGGTAAATTGGATATCCTATTCGTGACCCTAAGAAAACCAGTGAAAGTGATACTGCTATGCTAGGAAGTGCAAATCCCACGAAACATGACTTTTCCACGATAGTTGCAAATATACCTCCGTATCTTACGACAAGATATGACACAGGTAGCACGACCACAATGACACAAATCGACGTTACAGACGCCAGAATTAGGGAGTTTCCTGTGGATTCTAATACGTTGATAATAGATTCCCCGGAAGAAATTCCTCTGAAAAGCCAATAGCATAATATCGAGGTTGGCACTCCAAGCGAAAGCACCGTTATCAGCAAGCAGAATATTTGTGAGGGAACTTGCCACACACCGAGTTTCATTACTCTTGGTGATCTCGTTGTCCCAATAGATGTGTTGAAATATTTTTTGTTTCCCCTGATAAATGATTCAACGTAGACAATTAACGTCGCCAGCACACATAATGATACGGAGAGTAATGCTGCTGCGTTCATATCAAAGGAAGCTCCGTATTGGTTGTAAATCGACCATGTAAAGGTCTTGTATCTCATTAGTGATACCGCTCCAAAATCACTGAGAGTGTAAAGTGAAACCAACAGTCCTCCGGATATGATTGCCGGTCTTAGTTGCGGAAGCGTTACCTTCATTAGGGTTTGCAGGCGGTTTAGGCCTAGAAGCCTTGAAGATTCTTCCTGGGCTGGATCAAGCTGGTTTATCGTTCCCCTGATTGTCAGCAGCACGTAAGGAAAGTTGAGTAAAGACAACGTTATTAGTGCCCCAACAAAACCATATATACTGGGCATTCTCTCGATACCAAAGAGTGGATGTAGTGATTGCTGGACCAGGCCTTTTGGTCCCATTGATGACATCAAAAGATAAGCTCCAACATAGCTAGGTATCACCAATGGCAAAAGAGTAAGCACTTCCCAAATTCGCTTACATTTCAAGTCAAACTTCGTTATCAGTAAAGCAATGGGGACAGCTATTACAATACAGATTGTTGTGACGGAGAATGCAAGAATTATGGATCTCCAGAAAATCATTAGAGTGTTTATTCTAAAAAGCCATGTCCAGGAATCAGATCCTGCACTAAGGGATTTCAAAATTAGATATGCGAGAGGTATTATGCAGGCAATGGTTATTAGCAGACAGGGTATTACTAAGCCTATCGGAATTCTGAAAATCCCCCGATATATTTGACTAGAGCCTGTTGCCACTATTTTGCTCAATAAAATGGTCCGTAGAATAAGCGATAATACTCTTAACTGCAGTTCGTCTTGTTGAAGCTCTCAAATTAATCAGATAACCAAAAAGAATATGGTTGGTAAGTATACCCTAACTTAATAAGTTAGTTAATGCTTAGTTACTTTCCGAAACATATTCAGTAACTTGCGCAGTTTTGGAGTAGAATCTCCAAACTATGGAGTTACTCGGCTAATTGAAATATTTAGACTAGGGAGGTCTCAATTGCTCGAACAATTTAAAGTAAAAATTGAAGATGAAGTAAGGGTAAAAGAAGATAATCTTCGTGAAGTGGTTGAGGCGGTATTTAGCAAGATGGGTCTAGAACCTGAAGATTGCTCGCTAGGCGCGGATGTCTTGGTGAAAGCAGATATGAGAGGTGTTGACACCCATGGAGTGTCTAATATGCTCCGTAGCTATGTGACAGGATACGGGAATGGCGAAATAAATCCGCATCCTAACTGGACTATAACGAGGGAAACTCCATCTACCGCTAATATCGATGGAGACAAGGGACTAGGAATAATAGTTACACCCAAAGCCATGGATATCGCAATTGAGAAGGCAAAGAATGTGGGTATGGGAGTTGTTACAATTCACAATTCTCGTCACTTGGGTATGGCTTCCTATCACGCTTTAAAGGCTGTTGAGCATGACATGATAGGTATGTGCATGACATCTTGTCCCCCTAGTGTTTTACCCACATTCGGGGCGGAACCTGTATTGGGTACCAATCCAATTGCAATGGCGGCTCCAGCTAACAAGGAGGCCCCATTTGTGTTTGATGCGGCAATGAGTGCGGTCGCAGGAAATAAGTTGGGTTTGGCAAGAAGAAATGAGACTAGATTGCTCGGTGGATGGGTCGCTGATAATGAAGGCTCGCCGATCATGGAGGAGGTAGATCCTCCAGTTCCTGGCTATGAAGGCTCCGCTTCTTCATATTTATTGCCAGTAGGTGGTACCAGAGAGTTAGGTTCTCACAAAGGGTATGGAATGATGTGTATTGTCGATATTCTCGGAGGTATTATGTCGGGGGGTGGCTATGGGATTAATCCTGGTAGACCAAATTTTGGACATTATGTGGCTGCCTACAGTATTGAAGCATTTATGGATACCGTAGAATTTAAAGAAACGATGGATGAATGGATTGGAATGCTTATGTCTTCGAAGCCAGCTCCTGGGCATGACAGAGTTATGTATCCTGGTCTGCCTGAAAAAGAGTCGCACATGGACAGGTCGGAAAACGGAATACCACTTCATAAAGAGGTTATCGACTGGTTCAAAGATATTTGTGGTGAGCTTTCGATTCCATTTACACTTCTGGATTAATAGCAAGTCACCCCGCTAAAATAATCTAGCGGGGTGACTTGGTACTTTACTATTTCTTTAGTAGTCCCTAAATGGATTTGGCATTTCTCCAACGGGTACTTCTATAAGGGTTGGAGCTTCTATATTTATTGAGTTGGACAGTTCCTTCTCGAGTGTTTCAGGGTCTCCATCCTCTATTCTAATTCCTCGTGCTCCGAAGGCATCGGCGAGTTTCATGAAATCGGGATTGTGGACAATAGCTCCGTATTCCCGTCCGTCAAACATGTTTACTTGATCTCTCATAACGTTCCCGAATGCATTGTCATTAAACACGACAACGATAGCGTTTATGTTGTGGTGAACAGCTGTTGAGAGCTCCTGAACGTTGAACATAAATCCACCGTCTCCGGAGACAGCTACCACTGGCTTATCTGGTCTTGCCACTTTTGCACCTAGCGCTGTTGGGTAAGCGAAGCCCAAATTTCCGTAATATGATGATGTTAGATAAGTGCGGGGCTCGTAAACCTCGTATTTGTTCCTACTGTAATAACCGATTTGTGTCATACCCGAGATTAGGATTCCGTCATCGGGTATTGCCCGTCTGATTGCATTCACATAAGAATTTTGGGGTTCTATGACCGTTGCAGGATTAAATCTTTCTTCTTTGATTTTTGAGAGTTCTTCTACTCTACTTTCCTTTGCTCCTATACGGGCCTTTAGAGCCTCAAGAAGTGAGTCCAAACTCTTCTTTGCGTCTCCCAGTATTCCCTCCGTGTTGTCGTAATTCCTTCCAATTTCCTCTTCGTCTATATCAATCTGTAATACTTTTTGACCTTTAAGGAATTCGGGATAAGCTAGTCTGGTTCCGACTGCGATAACTAGATCGTGATCGTCTATGTGGGTTTCAAAAAAAGTGTCATTTTTAAATCTGAAGCTACCTATTGATAGATGACTTCTGTCTGATATGGATCCTCTTCCCTCACCCGTAGTAATTACAGGTGCCTGCAAAAACTCGGCTATAGCTGTTAATTCACTCGAAGCCTCTGCGGATATAACACCACCGCCGGCCCACAGTAGTGGGTTTTTCGCAGCTGCAATTAGTTCGGCACCTTTTTTGATGCTCTCCACACTTCCGCCAGGGCGTTCATATTTACCTTCTTCGAGTAATTCAACATCTGCAACGTCATAAAGTGTCTCGGGAGGAACTTCTATTTCTACAGGTCTTGGTCTTCCTGTTTTCAATTGTTCCATTGCTTCATGGACGGCTTCAGGTATGTCTTTTGCATCTAATACTAATCGTTGATGCTTGGTCACTGGCTTTATGGTGTCCATTTGCCCTTTTATC
>CAYWYV010000052.1:0-10121 GCA_964462705.1 uncultured Dehalococcoidia bacterium | reverse complement strand
AAGCGATCATGAGGGAGGCCTAGATGCAAATCAACAGGCCGGTATCTTCACTTTCGCTGCATTAATTTCATATCTTTTGACGGCTATAGTTTCTCAGTTTGTATGGAAGAGCAAAATAAATAGCAGTGTACTAGAGCCCTTTCAATCTAGGATTTACGCGTACGATTCTGGCGAACTTACTTTCACAAAACTCCAGGAGAAAAATTGGACAGACTTCAAGCATTGGATTATTGGGCGTTTCAACTCATAAATTCTTTTGCGGGTAAATCCGATGAGTTGGATTTTGTACTGGCGACTGTGGCTAGTGATTTCTTCATTCCAGTAGGTTTCGGCTTAATTTTGTTGCATAAATGGTTTTCAGGTACAACGAGCGTTCAATCGACTGGTAACCAGAAGATAGTTCTCTTGTCACTTATTAATATGACGCTAGCTACTGCTCTTGTATTTATTCTGAACCAGTGGTTTTTCCGCGAAAGACCCTTTTCAGCCCATGACGTGAATCTGATATTTTATGAACCCACGGACTCTTCAATGCCCTCAAATTTCGCAGCAGGAACTATGGCTTTGGCATTACCTTTTCTAAAAATTGGATTGAAGCAAACCATAATGGTGATAGTGATGGTTCTAATAGGGTCAGTCAGCAGGATATCTGTAGGTATTCATTACCCATTCGACGTTCTTAGCGGGTTTATTGTTGCAATTTTGGCTACCCCAATTACCTTAACGATCGGAAAGTACACAGATTCTGTCCAGCACCATACTTTACGAATAGCTAGAAGATTGATTCCAACCTAAATAAGTCTAGAAACTGGAAGAAATAAGTGAAATAGCCATGGTGGCTAGTCCTAGATAAATCAAAAAACCAACCACATCAGTGATCGTTGTAACCACCACTGCAGAGGAGAGGGCGGGATCTAGCTTAGCCGCTTTTAGAGACATCGGAAGAACTACACCACTTACGCCAGCGACGCAAAGGTTTGCTAACATTGCCACGCCCACAACGAGAGCTAGATATTCATTTCCATGCCAAATTAAAACAATTATTCCGGCTAATAAACCTAGAACGAATCCATGAACCAAGCCAAGACCTAATTCCTTCAAAAGTAAATGCTTGGCATTCGCAGGAGAAATCTCTCCAAGGGCCATAGATCTAACCACTAAGGTGAGGGTTTGTGTTCCAACTATTCCCCCTTGACCGGCGATAACTGGAAGAAAAGCTGCAAGTGCGACCACTTGGCCCAATGTAGATTGAAAGAGAGTAATGACTAGTGCCGCAAGACCAGCAGTAGCAAGATTCACGCAAAGCCAGGGCAATCTTCCCCTGACAGAATCCCAGAACGGACCAAGAATCTTTTCTTCTTCTGCTACTCCCACCATGCGATACATATCTTCTGTCGCCTCTTCCTGCAAGACATAGATCATGTCCTCTATCTTTACAATCCCTTCAAGGCGACCTTTCTCGTCCACGACCGGTAAAGTTAAAAGGTTATATCTCTCCATTATCAAAGCGCATTCTTCCTGATCGGTGTCAGCAGAAACTGAAATCATATTGGGATACATTACATCAGCTATATAATCCTTATTTTCCGCTGTTACAAGTTGGGAAACGTTCAACCCACCTTTTAATATATTTTGCTGGTCCACAACCAAAATATAGGTGACTTCACTCATATTTATGTCTGATGAAGTTGTTCTTATATATTCAATAGCTCTCCGAACAGTCATAGTTTCGTTGAGTGCAATGTATTGAGGAGTCATGTGACCACCAGCGTCATCATCCTCATAATCAATCAAAGGCAAAACTCCGTTTGCGGCCTTCATCGTTGAGAGAGTTTCGGCTCTTAATTCTCTCGGCATTTCCCTCAGAACATCAGCGGCGGTGTCGGGGCTTGTTTCATCCAGAACATCGGATATATCTGAGACATCCATGTCGCGGGAAATAGTCACGACGTCGTTTGGCGAGAGCTCCTCCACAATCATTCCAAGTCGACGCGGTGTCATCCATGAAAGTATTTTTACCTGTGATGTCCTGGGTAATCTCGACATAACGTCTGCTTGATCGGGAGGAAGAAGAGACGAAAACATATTCACCGCACGAGCATAGTATTTTTCATCCATCGCAGTTGCTATTTCTTCCGTAGCGGTGCCAATATAATCACTGGCATCTGCTGGTCGAAATATAGTTTCGTAGGATGAAGAAGACAAAATATCCCAAACGACTCCATTGTAAAACGTACTTTTTATCAGAAACTGTGCCGAAGCAGTTTAAGTTTGTTAACCAGATAATTGATAGCTAAATTACGTTCTAAATTCCTCAAATTCCACGATGTGTCTTTTTGTTCCTACTGAGCGGTATATTTTTCCAATTTACCTACATTGAGACCTTCTGCGGGATAAAATTGCCCTGTCCTTAATTCAGTGAGTAGTGAATCTGCGTCTATGATAGGACGTTCGAACACTGTGAGACTTTTCCCAAGCCCTTGGACGGAATGAGAATCACTACCCCCTGTTCCTGAAATGCCGAGAGTCGTTGCAATTTCTAGAGTGAAAGCGTTTTCCTCGTCACTGTTGGCCCCGTTTGTTACTTCTATGTAATCCATGTAGGAGAACAAATCATGTTTGGCCGCCTCTGATGGAGTTGAAGGAGGAGTGGCCCAGTCTTTGTAGAGCAAGTTGACATTGTAAGGAGGAGCATTAAAGAAATTTCTCATAGGATGGGCCGAGATCAAAGCTCCGCCCTCCCCGTCGACTACTTTTCTTAGCTTATCGATTTTGTGAATACCTGGGGAATGAGCGTTGAGTCCTATCGCAATGACGTGACCCAATTCAGTTGTTACTTCAAGAGCTGGGATAACAACCAATCCAGAATTTCTAAACTCTTGCTCAACTGTTGCATCATTCCAACCCCCGCCATGTTCGGCGAGGCAAACGCCATCTAATCCAATTCTTTGGGATTCTTCTATGAGTTGCCGGGGAAGAAGTCCACTATCGCTGCTACCTTTTACTGTGTGGACATGAAGATCTATCTTGAACATATAACCTTTCAGACTACGCAACGTAGTTGGTTGGAATTGTCTATTTAACCAGTAAAACCGATCTTTTTTATTCAGCCAAAATCGGTAAAAGCCACCCAAGGCACAGTATTGTACTAACTCCTGTTATCAAGAATAGGCGTTTAAAGGTGGGAAAAATTAACGTCCCTAGTATTGTACAAAGAAAAACTATGGCTCCAAGTGACAGTGAATATAATAAATTGGGGCTTGCCAGACCAGCACCAGGTCTAGCTTGGTCGAGAAAGGCAAACACAAAAGCGCAGAGAACACCGATACCTGCAAAAGTAGGATTCATTAGGATAATCGTTCCAAATATTAGACGGGACGGGTTTCTTGTCTGAAGTAAATTACATACGAAACTATCTTCCCTCCTATATAACAGAAACAATTCCAAACAAAAAAAAGACGTAAAAAGAGAAGCCAATAAGAGGCCAAGGGCAATCCCAAGAACTAAATAATCAATCATAGCGGCACCGGGCCATCAAACACAGGCTCGGCTATGTAAGCTTTAAATCCATGCTTTAGTTCCAACAGAAGTTGCATTGCTCGAGCAGACTCATAGGTATTCACTATTCCATATACAGTGGGACCCGAACCGGCTAAATGTGGTTCCTTCACTCCGATGGCATACATAGCGTCAAATGCTGACGCAACGGATTTGTAGTTCCTTATAGCCACACGATCAAAAACATTGAACAGAAATTCTTCAGGAAAGTCACCACCGCCATTCACTCTAGCCTCGATTTTCCGGCTCAGTCCACCAGAAGTAAAATCTGAGGCCTCAAGTAGGGAGTACATAGTCGCAGTTTTATAGGGTATTGCAATTTCTGGTACGCATAAAACGAACCATTTTTGGGGAATTCGTGACATAGCTCTGACGATTTCACCCCTTCCCTGAACATAGGAGGTACCTCCTTCAAGAAAAAACGGCACATCTGACCCTAATGAAGCGGCAAGATTGGAAATCTCAGAATTCTTAAGTGAAAGTCCCCACAGATTCGACAAAAGAGTCAGTACGGAGGCAGCATTCGAACTGCCCCCTCCAAGCCCACTGGATAAGGGAAGATTCTTATGAATTCTAATTCTGGCGCCATCTGATATTGCGGCATGATTTCTTAGCACCTTAGCGGCCCGCAGGGCCAAGTCACTTTCCGGTTCAAGATCATAACCTGACTGTTCCAGGATGAGGTCAGGGCTGTGCGACACCGTCAGGTCGTCGCATAATGAAATAGTTTGAATGATGCTATTTATCTCATGATAACCATCTTTTCTACGTGCAGTAACTTCCAGGGTCAAGTTAATCTTTCCAAAGGCTTTAGCCGATATCGAGGCTTCTCGGGAATTATTCAACATGAAATGGCCTAACCCACTCTATTGGAGTTTGGGAGTAGGGCCATCTCTTTAGCACCCTCGAAGAGGTTCTGTAATTCCAGAAGGTTTAAAGTTCCCGGTCTTCTCATTGGTTCGATGGTGCATCTATTAAGCAAATCACGGGCAGAGGATGGATCTATTTCAAGCCCCATGCTCACGGAATTATGGATTTGCTTACGTGGTGAACGAAAAACGGAAGTAACAAAATCGAAATAGAGGTCACTTTCCTCGAAGGCGACCGTAGGGTTCACTAGTTTGTTAAGTCTAATAACTGCTGACATGACCTTCGGCTGGGGTCGAAAAGAATGAGGTTTAACGGAGAAAAGAAATTTTCCAGAGACAAAAGCCCCAAGAAAAGAGCTCAGTATCGTGCTTTTACCCTCCAAAGGGATAATGTTTCTAGCGACCTCTCTCTGAAGCATCACTACCGAGTAAAGAGGGGGATTTGGTCTGGCTAAGAAATTCCTTAAAATTTTTGTCCCTACGTTATAAGGGAGATTTGCAACTAGGCCATAAGTTTCCCCGTTACGGTAAAAATCGGTCCCGGACCGTTTTGAAGCATCTTCGTGAATGACAATAACGTTTGTTGGGTTCGTGAATTTCTTAAGGGGGCCATCAACTAAATTTTTATCGATCTCAACTGCTTTGACAATCGCGCCGGAGTTTAGAAGCTCTTGGGTCAGATGCCCTTTTCCAGGGCCGATTTCCAGAACATGCTCTCCAGGTCTGAAATTAGCGCTTTTGACAATCCGCCTAACTACTGCAGCGTCATGTAGAAAATGTTGACCTAGTGCTTTTGTCGAGCGATGTTTGTTCATGAAGATCAATAATGGTTTATTGAGTAGTCCCTCATTTTTAGCATAAAAAAATGCCCTGAAAACGGATCGTGCACCTCTCGTCGAACCAAGGAATCAACATAGCAAAAGAAACCTGCTCAAATCAGGTAATCCTGCAACACCCGAAAGGCACTGCTTACCGCTGCTTTCTTTCGAATCTGACGGGGTTCACAGACTTTCGCCGCGCAGGACCCGACTCTCAATACAAACTTCTCCCACCAGAGGAAGACTCACTCAGCCCTCGGATTGGAATTAAGCCCCGTTGGAGCGGATTACGAGTTGAGGGCACCGCTAACTCCCCGCCTAGCACGACCCGAAATCATAGTAGGGCAGCCCCAAAAGACTGTCAACGACTTTATGCACATGGGGAAGGGGAGACTCGAACTCCCACGCCTCTCGGCACATGATCCTAAATCATGCTCGTCTACCAATTCCGACACTTCCCCATCCAAGAGATTATAAAAGACATCCGTTGCGTTCGCATTAAAAGATAAAAAATAGGTTTTAAAGTGCGTAGAATAAGTCTGTGGAATTATTACGATCCGCTAGGAGTTAAAAGAAAGGAGTAACCGATGTACCTTGGCATACAAGGACTGATGCCGGAGGATCTCAGAGAAGTCGACGACACCACGGTTAAAAAGATAAGAGATTCCGGATTTTCCGGCGTCGCTTGCCGATATTTCGCGCCTGATGATGTAAGCAAACCTGAAGTTTTAAGACTTCGAGATGTGCTTAATTCAGGAGGGATAGATCCGTGCCAGGCCGTAGCACAGCATGCTGACATAATTTCGTCTGATGAACAAGAACGTCGGTCGGGTATTAAGTCAATGCAAAAAATGTGTGAGGTATCTAGCTGGTTGAATGCTGGTAACTTATACGTTAGGCCGGGTAGTGTTAACCCAAATGGCTCGTGGTGGGCACATCCGGAGAACTTCACAAAGGAAACCTTTGAAACACTTGTAGAAAGTATTAGAGAAATTTGTCGAGCGGCTGAGCATTTCGACGTTATGTTAGCTGTTGAAGGGCATACTCTCTCTATTTTGGATTCTCCAGAAGTAATTTTGGACCTAATTTCGAGGGTAGACTCCCCTAAACTTGGATTCAATATGGATCCGGTTAATTTCATAGGGTCTGTAAGAGACGCCTATTCGAATACAGTGGTTCAAGATAAATTGTACGAGGTCCTCGGTAACCACATCGTCTGTGGACATGCGAAAGATTTTTTTATCGAGGAGAGATTAGTACTTCATATTGAGGAAACAGTTATTGGGGAAGGTATTTTGGATCAGAGGACTTTCCTTTCCGGGTTTGAAAAATACTGTCCAGACGGGTACGTACAAATCGAACATTTACCTGAAGAGCAAATCCCCTTAGCCCGGAAGAGTCTTTATGAAACAGGAATCCAATGTGGAATCACTTGGAACGGCCTAGATGAGTAGATGGTCGCCTGAGGAAATTGAATTAACACTTTTCAAACAGAGGAGTAGATAGATTGTTGTTGACAGGTAAGAGAGTCATTGTTTCAGGCGGGGCAACAGGAATTGGTCGCGCAGCGGTTGAAGAATGTTTAGAACAAGGTGCTTCTGTGGCTTTTGGCGACATCAATGAAGTGGAAGGGAGATCTTTGGAAGATTCTCTTACATCCAGGGGAAAATCAGTCTTTTTCATTCCAACTGATGTATCTCGTGAAGAGAGTGCAACCCTTTTTGTTGAAAGTGCTGCTAAGTTGCTAGGCGGAGTCGATTGCTTATTGACTGCAGCAGGGATAGCCAAAAATGCTTTGGTTGATATCAACGATTATCCTAATGAATCTTGGATTGATCATCTTGAGATCAACTTGACTGGTACCTATTACGTGGCGAAGAAAACCGTCGACTTCATGAAAGAACAACAAAAAGGAACAATAGTGTTGATTGCATCAGGAGCCGGCGTAAGCGGGCCTAGCAGCATAATTGCTTATGGGGCCACAAAGGGTGGCGTAAATGGCTTGGGTATGACTATGGAAGCCCAACTACAAGCTCATGGGATCCGTGTCAACGTGTTATGTCCTGGAAATATAGAAACTCCCCTCAAATTGGGGATTATTGATCAACAGGAGGAGAAAATAGGCATTGAAGCTCACAAAGAAGAGCAGATTAAAGGTTTGGGCGACCCCGCAGGCGTAGCATCCGTAATATCATTTTTATTGTCTGATTCGGCGGAATACGTTACTGGGGCCATTTTCACTAGGTAACGAAACGATCATCCAGCTGACACTAGGCCCATTTGTGCTTTTCAAGAAATGTTTGGACGATTCGATTGAACATTTCCGGCTTCTCATAATAACTGGAGTGACCTGCTTCTTTGATGGATTTAAACTCAGAATGTGGGATAAGCTCAGCAGCAATCCTGATGGTTTCAGGGTGTACCAGAATATCGTCTTCCCCAGTGACAAACAAAGTTGGGATATTTAACTTGTTAAATTTCTCATGAGTCGAGCGACCTATAAGATGTTTGGGAACCTCTAGAAAGTCTGACTTATGGGGCGGATTCGACCTCATTATCTGCCTATACAGGAAGCTTTTTTCTTTTTCTTTCTTTACAAATTGAGGTGATAAAGCTCTGACTGCACCTGCCGGATGGTAAGGTGGTTTGGATTTATGAATCTCTCTCACCTTTCTGGCCTCTTCATTATCCGACCCGCCATTACTTCCAGACAACACCAGTGCTGAAACTCTTCCAGGATTTCTTAAAGCAAACATGGATCCGGAGCGCCCCCCCATTGAGTGGGCGACAATAGCTACTTTTCGGAAATCGAGATGGTCGAGTAGGCCTTTTAGGTCATCTGCAAACGCCCCGCGACCAACTGGGGGAATCTCATCATTCGTTCTTCCAAAACTTCTATGGTCATAGAGAACGCATGTGTAAGATCTGGAGAAGTACGGTACCTGCTGCCACCATGATAAGTGATTTCCACCAGAACCGTGGGCAAAAATAACAGGAGGTCCCGTTCCATGGATTTCATAATAGATTTCAATATTATTTACAGGAGCGTATGGCAATGACAGTTACTCCAAAAACCGATCAATGTCAGATTCAGTTGGTATACGACATTGAATCGTTTTGCCAAACCACTTGTAACGCCGAGTGGCTACAAATTGGTAACAAAAATCCCTAATAACGCGTGGAACTAAGTAAAGGAATCTTGCAAGCCTATAACCACTCCCCAGTTTTATCAGGATGGCGATCACCGCGTCTGATTTTATTCTTGGTTTATTATCATCAAAAAATATAAGACGAAATTCCCCCGTCTGGAGTGAGGGTTCAATTCCTGCAGTGTCCATTAATCTTTGTCCTAGGGAGGATTGGGCAGTTAGAAATTCAAAGGAATGGTCGGTATCTTTTTTGATCAGAAAATCTACCAGTGAATTACATAGTACACATACTCCGTCAAAGATAATAA
The DNA here is from genome assembly GCA_964462705.1 of uncultured Dehalococcoidia bacterium. Taxonomy (GTDB): domain Bacteria; phylum Chloroflexota; class Dehalococcoidia; order Lucifugimonadales; family UBA826. The sequence continues at coordinate 1,419 of CAYWYV010000052.1, read as the reverse complement.
CGTTATTAAGATCATGAACCTGGTTCATATGATGTCCCACATGTAATCTAAGTTGACACTAGAAAAATACCGGAGGCGACTCTAAAGGTACTTGATGACCCTTCTTAAAGACCATGTTCAGGTCTCGAAGGTTATTTACATCCTCAAGTGGATTGGAATTTAGAACTACGATATCAGCGTACTTACCGGGCTCCAATGTGCCGTATTGGTCATCAACTAGGCAGACTTCAGCGGAAGTTAGGGTTGCCGCAGTAATTGCCTGGTGCGATGTCATTCCACATTTAACCATCATCGCCACTTCTAGCAAGGCACCAAAGGGAAGATCCAGGTCAGATCCGCATGCTATTTTAACCCCGGCTTTTATTGCCTTACGAAATCCTTCGGCATGTCCTTCGGCTGCATCTATGGCCCTCAGTCTGTATTCTTCATCAATGGGATTAGCTTCAGCCCAGTTCTGTTCAAAATCGTTGTCGGCATAGGTGGTTCCCCTATTCATATGGGTCAAACTTAACGTAGGAACAAAGAATGTGTTAGAAGCAGCGAGTAATTCCACGCATTCATCGTCCAACATATATCCATGTTCTAAGGTATGAGCACCGTAATTGATCGCTTTAATTATTCCATCTTTTCCTCCCGCGTGTGCAACAACTTTAAAGCCTCTTTGTGAACATAAATCAAAGGCCGCTTTCATTTCGTCGTCCATGGGAAATGTGTTTGGCATCTTGTCCCAAGAAGGACCCATTACACCCCCTGTCAAATTTAGCTTAATGAAGTCGACACCATGCTTCATCTGATCGCGGATGACTTTTCGGTATTCGGTAACTCCGTCAACTTCCAGCGCGCAACTGCTTTTTAGGAAGTGTCCGGCTGTCGTTGTTATAAACCAGCCGCATGTGTACAAATCAGGTCCTAAAACAGCTCCGGAATTGAAAAAATTCCTCCAAGCGACGTCAATGAATTCCTTTTCACCAACAACTCGGAGCGAGGTTATTCCCAACTTAAGAGCCTCACGGCAGTTAATACCGGCCCTGATAGTCCTTTGAGAAAGCATCTCTTCTTTCGCCTCATGATCTGGAATTCCTTTTCCTATATGGGTATGGACATCCCAGAGTCCAGGGGTTACGTATCTCCCTTTCAAATCAAAGACATAATTGGCTCTCTGCAAATCTGATTCTTTAAGAGAAATATCGATGATGCGTCCAGATTGAACAAATATATTTCCTGGTCTAGGTTCGGGATCTAAAGCATCAATGATTTGTCCGTTGGTTAAGACATGTATCTCGTTTGACATAATCCCTACACTATCCTTATGTATTATTTAAACTTATTGAATCGCTCATGAAACAGCAGCTACCCTGCCCAATTATAGAGTTTAACCTGCCGGATTTGCCCAATTGATTCCATGAAAGCCTGACTGGC
>CAYWYV010000051.1:0-10198 GCA_964462705.1 uncultured Dehalococcoidia bacterium | reverse complement strand
TTTAATATTGCGACATCTGCCGCAAAAGTGGGAAACAGTGTCGGCATATTCAGTCTAGAAATGAGTGCTACACAGATTGGGAACAGACTTATAGCCAGCGAAGCAAATGTGGACGGGCATAGACTTAGACTACAACTTTATCGAGACGAAGAGGAGCACAGGCTCATTGACGCTATTGGGACTCTCTCGGATCTCCCTATATATATAGACGACACTCCAATGCAGACCATAGTGGAAATGAGAAGTAAGGCTAGAAGGCTCCAGTCTGAAAAAGGACTAGATTTAGTCATCGTGGACTACCTTCAACTTATCTCAGGAAGCGGCTCAAGGAATTCTAATAGGGTACAAGAAATGGGGGAGATATCCCGGTCACTGAAAGGCCTTGCGAGAGATCTCAATGTTCCTGTACTCGCCTGCTCACAGCTGAGCAGAGCTATAGAACAAAGACCTGACCATAGGCCGATGCTATCTGATCTGCGGGAAAGCGGTAGCATTGAACAGGACGCAGATGTCGTTGCATTTATACATAGAGAAGACAGGTATGTTGACGAAGAAAGCTGGGAGAAACGCCACCCCACAGAAGAATATCCGGCCAATATTGCGGAATTAATCATAGCGAAACACAGAAATGGTCAAGTTGGGTCCGTAAGGCTTTACTTCCAAGAACAATTCGTTAAATTTGAGAACCTAGCCGTGTACGACCAAACCCCAGTCACAGTCTATCAGTGACCTAGCAAGTGTTACCTTAATGGCTTTCAAAGGTTTCCCCCGCGGTGTCCGATATCTACCCGTCCCTGCCCCAGTTTTTGGGCCACTTTTGGAACAAATCAAAGATGCCTCAGGCTTCATAATAACTTTGAGGGTCATTTGGATGCTTCATCAGAAAAAGGGCCGTATAAGATTCGTAGCCACTGAAGAACTTTATGGAGATAAAATATTAACCAGCGCATTGGGAAGCAGCGATGCAATTGAAAACAATCTAAACGCAGTTGTTCGTGCAGGAATACTACTTAGGATAAAGCGGCAAAACTCCTCTGACGCTTTCATGTTAAATTTTGAGGAGAACCATCACCTAGTGTCCAGCATAGGATCTATCGATAAAGATACTGATCTTTTCACGGATCCATGGGAAATTAAAAACAACCCCCCGGAAATTTACTCGCTTTACGAGCAGAATATAGGCATACTGACCCCAATAATTAGCGAAAGACTAACGGAAGCTGAAGATAAATATCCGACAGTATGGATAATAGAAGCTGTTGGAATTGCAGTAGAACAAAACCATAGAAGTTGGGCATACATATTACGTATATTGGAAAGATGGGACACAGAAGGTAGGGATGATAGTGGAGATGGAAAACCTCCGAGATATTCTAAAATCGATAGACTCTTATAAACTCACCGAGAAGGAATATGGAAAGCAAGAATATTCTTCCTACTTGGAAGGGGACGACGGTACTCGTTGCAAAATATGCGCAGGTAAAGGTTGGCTAACCCCCAACGTGCCTACAGGCCACCCAGACTTCGGATCCATCAAAGCCTGTTCGTGCCGAGAGGAGATGAGAGAAGGAGAAATTACCAAAAGGTTACTCGCACACAGTAACCTCGGATATCTGCATCGGTACTCATTTGAAAACTTGGATGAGGTGGGGCAGGGCGAAACTTCAACTGACTCAGAACTATTCCTAACAGCTTTCCGCAAAGCCTCTGACTTCTCTGTATCACCGTCAGGATGGCTCACAATAACCGGACCTCATGGCAGCGGGAAAACTCATCTCGCTGCTTCCATTGCCAATAAGTGCATCGGAATTGGAACCCCTGCCTATTTCATCTACGTATCTGACCTATTAGACCATCTTCGTACAAATCTTTCTTACCAGGAAGATACGGAATCTGAAAATATCTCATATCAAGTGAGAAATATACCTGTACTTGTTCTTGATGGACTGAGTGCTAAATCATCTACACAGTGGGCTCAAGAGAAATTGATCCAGATTTTAAATCATAGAGCAAACGGAAAGTTGCCCACTGTTATTACGACGTCTGACGATATATCGACCCTAGATCCATTTATCAGAAGTAGACTTCAAGACGAGGATCTGGGCACGATCGTACAAACAGCCGCCGCAGTTAAACCCTCTGATTCATCCGAGCTATATGGAAAAGTTCCCAAGCTATTTTCTAATGCTAGTTTCCAAAAATTCGATATTAGAAGACCCCGGCTGGATCCTATAGCGTTAACCACTCTAAAAATGGCTCTTGAAGTTTCTGAAAATTATGCGAAAACCCTAGAAGTTGAAGAGCGCAACTGGCTCACTTTTGTCAGCAAAAACAACAACACTGGGGTTGGGAAAACCCATTTGGCGGCTGCAATAGCAAATGATTATATGGCTCGGGGTGGCAAAGTATGTTTTGCCGATGTTACAGACTTAATTTCTGTGCTTAGAGAAGGATCATCCCGTTTCAGCACCGTGGATTCATTCACTATCATGGAACAGGTGAAAACTACTCCATTACTTATATTGGACGGACTGGTAAAAGAGAGTGAATGGGCTCAACGAAGGTTACTGGAAATCATAACCTATAGGCAAAATCACATGATACCAACTATCGTCACAACCAGAATAGACCTAGAAAAGGAAGCTGCGGAAGGTAGTGAAATAGCATCTCGAATTCAGGATTCTAGGCTCGGGCAGGTGTTTGAATTAGACGTCCCGGGTTATCGATAGGTAGAGGCAATTGATTTGAGAGTCAAAAATTGCGTTTTCTGTGAAATAATCTCTGGTACATCTCCAGCAAATTTCTATCACAAAGACGAACAATTCGTGGTTTTCGAGAATAACCTTCACTGGTACAAAGTCCAGCTATTACTTGTGCCGAAGAACCACATGACTCAAGACAAAATGTGGTCAAGCTCCGGGTTAATTGAAGAACTATGTATGTTTGCTAACGATATCGGCAAACGTGAATGTCCAGACGGCTATCGAATATTTTCCAATTTTGGAGAGCATGGCATGCAGTCTCAGTCCCACGCCCACCTGCAGATACTGGGTGGAGCTCGCCTAGGTCTCTATGTGAATGGGAGGCCGCCATCGAATGTATCTGAAAATGTGCAGCAGTGAATTCGTCTAATTAGAGCAGCTTTCAGGATGGGTGAAATATTCCTTTCTCCATGTCGAAGATCCCATCTCTTCCACCATCACACCCATCAATATAACGACACAAGAGGGATCATTTCCCTCAGCCCATTGGCGATGTATGTTGCGAGGAGAGTCATACCAATAACCAAGATCGCCTCTTTCTATGTGATGATCCGAAAAAACTTCAAGCTTCACATTTGAATCATCAGATCCATCGTCAATACGTCTATACCCGGTGAATCTCTCTTTACCAGACCATCCACACTCCAAGCCCCAGCGACTGTGGGCGTGAACCGGAGTGGGCTCTTCAGATGGAAATTGTGCCACTATCAGGCGGAACCTTTCACGAGGATCCGCATGGATTATTCTGCCAGCCAAGCCAGTACTTCCTTGACTTACTGCTCCTTGAGTGGTCAAGTCCCCTCCCTCTCGAACCAATCTTTGAATTTTTGTTCCCAAAGACCACTGCATTTCCACTGTAACGCCACATTCGTCAATGGCACTGTTTACATCTTCTACAAATTCTTCCAGCAAATATTCCAACTAGGACCTACCATAAACCAATTTTTTAAGTCTCCAGCTGAGGTTCTACTTCTATAAAGATTACCTTGCTCAATTCTGAGTTAGAGCGACTGGAGAGTAGAATTCGAGTTCTGCTAAAATCAGGTTTTAAAAATCTAGCATGGATTTTGTTGCCAAGAACCATAATACAGTGGGAGAACTCAATGTCACCGCTTAACGACCCAGTAATCACTGACACGGCTTTCACGATAGATACTTCTTCAATCAAATACGGTCCAGGTGTAACAGGGGAAGTTGGATATGAGATGGCAAGATTAGGGGCTAGAAAAGTACTGATCGTAACTGACAGCAACATAGTCAAAACAAATGCAGTACAGCTCGCTCAAGACTCCTTGGCCTCGGAGAATATTCAAGTCATCACATATGATCAAGTACGAGTTGAACCAACTGATGAGTCCTTCAAAGCCGCTATATCGTTTGCAACGGAGGGTGATTTTGACGGCTATGTTGCAATTGCAGGAGGCTCCACAATTCACACAGCAAAAGCCGCTAACCTGTACGCCACAAAACCAGCCGACTATCTGACATATGTAAACGCCCCGATAGGACAAGGTCTGCCAGTCCCAGGACCACTGAAACCTCTCATAGCCATCCCGACCACGGGAGGTACAGGGAGTGAAACCACTGGAGTGGCAATCTTCGATCTTTTAGATATGAAGGCAAAAACAGGAATAGCCCACAGATCTTTACGGCCTGTCATGGGACTAGTAGACCCAGATAATGCAGGAACAATGCCCAAAATGGTGCAAGCATGTAGCGGATTAGACGTCCTTTGCCATGGTTTAGAGTCATACACAGCAATTCCGTTCCATACTAGAGAAGCACCTGAGAATCCAGGTTTGAGACCCTCATACCAAGGTTCGAATCCTATAAGTGACGTTTGGTCAACCAGAGCAATTGAAATGTGCACCCAAAATATAGTCTCATCTGTTCACAACAGTGATGACTACGAAAGTAGAAGTCAGATGATGCTAGCTGCGACATTTGCCGGAGTCGGTTTCGGCAATGCTGGATGTCATCTGCCACATGGAATGTCTTATCCAGTAGCAGGTATGGTGGAAAAGAATTTTGTGGAAGGCTATCCGGAAGGCATTCCAATCGTTCCTCATGGAATGTCAGTAATACTTAATGCACCAGCAGTATTCAGATTCACAGCGCCCATGAATCCGGAGAGGCATTTACAGGCGGCTAGGTTAATGGGGGCAAACGTGGAAAACGCCAATCCCGAAGATGCCGGCGATATATTGGCAGATGCGATTATAGATCTCATTAGGAAGATAGATATACCAAATGGCCTCAGTGAAGTCGGTTATTCTGAAGCTGACGCCGAAGCACTGGCAAAAGGAGCTTTGCCGCAACATCGCGTGATAAAACTATCCCCTCGACCTGTTGAAGAAAAAGATTTAAAGCAACTCTTTATTGACTCAATGACTTTATGGTAGAGCCTTCGAGCTAATTGCTATTCAATTGCTCATCGGCCCAAAGGATGATCTCTTCGGTTTTCTCCCAACCGACGCACGCATCGGTTATGGAAACACCATAGTCAAGTTCAGAAGGGTCATCACCCAAACTTTGACTCCCCGGATTGATGTGGCTTTCCAGCATAACGCCTACAACACCAGCATTGCCAGAAACCCTTTGCCCCACAACATCCTCAAAAACAGCAGGTTGTCTCTCATGATCTTTATTAGAGTTTCCGTGGCTACAGTCCACTACCAAATTCGCTGGCAGTCCACCATCGCTCAAATCATTTTGGGCCAACTTAACTGATTGCTCATCGTAGTTCGGCCCGCTTTTACCTCCCCGCAAAACGAGGTGACCATCAGGATTTCCTTCAGTCCGAAGGACACACACATGCCCATCTGGTCCAGTGCCAACATAGGAGTGTTGCTTACTCGCTGCCGAAATACCGTCTATTGCTGTCTGAAAACTACCATCGGTTCCATTCTTGAAACCCACAGGTATACCAATCGCACTTGCCATCTGCCTGTGAGTCTGGCTTTCAGTGGTCCGAGCACCTATAGCAACCCAGGAAACCAAATCCTCTATGTAATGGGGTACAACTGGATCTAAAAATTCACTGGCAGTAGGGATACCAATTTCATTTATCTTCTGAAGAAGACGTCTACCGCGTTCTAAACCGGCCGGTATATCAAAGGTTTCATTTAAATTCGGATCATTTATAAAACCTTTCCAGCCTACAGTAGTCCTTGGTTTCTCAAAATATACTAGCATAACTATATAAATTTTTTCACTCAGAGAATCCCTAAGCTTGACAAGTCGATTGGCATAATCAAGAGCTGCAGATTCATCATGAATAGAACAAGGACCCGTTATTATCATCAACCTGTCGTCAGTGCCATTCAAGATATTCTGAATAATCCCGCGAGACTCTTCGACAGTCTTTGCTGCTGCCTCGCTTCTTGGAATTCGATCCACCAATTCTAGTGGACTAAAAATACGAGCAGACGAAAAGCCCAGGCCCTCTACGTGGCTTTTTTGATGGGTATTCATATAATGAATTTCTCCCTAAGTGAATATTAATTAACTCCAAACAAGCAAAGAGGGCCTCGACCACTGCCGGTCGAGGCCCTCTTTGCTTCTGGCATCCTATCTACGCCAACAAGCAGTGCCTCTCAGGCAGGGCTTCGGAGCCCTTAAAATAATACTTATTTAATCGTACAGCATGTCTCATAGCGCGGTGGATAGTATACTCTGAGCAATAAGCTGTCAACGAAATACGAATACTGTAAATTCCTTCATTTAAGATTACTCCCACTTGAAATATATATCGATTGAATCCCAAACAAATCCTTGTTGCATGGTTTCCAGAGAAGCAACATCTGCAATAAGGATTGCGCCCACCAAGTCAACCAACTACAAGAAATCGAATAGTCCAAGTAATGGTGACATGCGCCTAATAAAAGGTGGGAAGTTTCTCATGGGTACAAACTATGAAAACGGGTTCGCCGGAGATGGTGAAGGGCCCCCTAGAGAAATTTATATAGACCCGTTCTATATAGACGCAACAGCAGTGACAAATGTGGAGTTTGCAGAGTTTGTTAAACAAACACAATACAGGACCGAGGCGGAGGAATATGGGTGGTCCTTCGTTTTTCATATGTTCATAGAAAAACAATTGCGAAGTTATTCTACCCAGTCTCCTCCCAACACCCCTTGGTGGAAAAAAGTCGATGGAGCTTCATGGAAACATCCAGAAGGTCCAGGATCAACAATAAGAAATAGGATGTCACACCCAGTTGTGCACATTTCATGGAATGACACAACTCAATACTGCTTATGGTCAGGAAAAAGACTACCAACAGAAGCAGAGTGGGAGTTTGCCGCTAGAGGCGGTTTGAACAGAAACATTTATCCATGGGGAAACGAATTATACGGCCCTGATGGGCAACATCGCTGCAATATATGGCAGGGTGAATTCCCTATAGTCAACACGAAACTTGACGGCTATGAATCTACTGCTCCCGCAAATGCATATTTACCCAACAAGTTTGGTCTCTTCAACATGGTTGGAAACGTTTGGGAATGGCAATTTGACTGGTTCACCAAGAATTACCACAGAAGTGGAGACACACAAAACCCGAAAGGACCTGAAACTGGATGCTCCAAAACTATAAAAGGTGGCTCCTACCTCTGCCATGATTCTTATTGCAATAGATATCGTGTCGCTGCCAGAAGCTCCAATACACCTGATAGCTCTTCAGGGAACTTAGGATTTCGATGTGCGTCGGACCCCTGATATGCTATTTACTCTCATACTAATTCCAACCTGAGGGATGTAAAATAGTCGGGTAACCGCAATTTCTGTATAACACTTGAAAAGGTTCACCAAGATGGTTCAAAAAATGACGCGTGATGAAATAAGGGAATCATTTCTTTCTTTTTTTGAAAGTAAAGGACATCAAAGGATGCCGAGTTCGTCCCTTATTCCTGTGGGTGATCCCACATTACTACTGACTATAGCAGGCATGAACCAGTTCAAAACCTATTTTTCTGGACAACAGACCCCTCCAAGTCAACGTCTGACATCTTCACAAAAATGTTTTAGGACACCAGACATAGATGTGGTGGGAGATGCAACCCACCTCACGTTATTCGAAATGCTAGGAAACTTCAGCATAGGTGACTATTTCAAAGAAGAGGCTATTGCCTTCGCACTAGAATTCGTCACTGTTAAATTAGGGCTCAGTGCAGAAAGATTCGCAATGACTATTCATGAAACAGATGATGAAGCCTATCAACTGTGGCAAAACGTAGGAGTCCCGACTGACCGCATTTATCGATTCGGTGACGAGGATAACTGGTGGGGCCCTCCAATACATGGGGAGGAGGGACCATGCGGTCCTTGCAGCGAACTCCACTATGATTTCGGTCAGGAGAGAGGATGCTTGAAGGAGGACTGTACCCCCAATTGTGAAAACCAGATGTCTACTGGGGAACAGTGCAATAGATATGTAGAACTTTGGAACCTTGTTTTTATGCAATTTTATCACCACCCAGACGGTAGTCGAGATCCACTCCCCGCGCCCAGCATCGATACAGGAATGGGCCTAGAGAGGGCGACAATAATTATGCAAGATACAGTGACTATGTACGAGACAGATATTTTCTCGTCCATGATAGATCAAGTATCTAACATGACTAACGTCACATATGGAGAAAACCTCGAGTTAGATTATGCGATAAGAGCAGTGGTAGAGCATTCTCGGAGTTCCACTTTTTTGACCGCTGACGGAGTAGTACCCAGCAATGAAGGCCGTGGTTACGTTCTAAGACGAGTAATACGCAGGGCCATAAGGCTAGGAAGAAAAATAGGAATTAAGAAACCTTTCTTGGAGGAAATGGCTCAATCGGTAATCTCCCAAATGGGCGAAACGTATCCCGAACTCGAAAATCATAAAGACTTTGTACTCACGGTGTTACGCCTAGAGGAAGATAGGTTTCAAAGAGCATACGAAAATGGGTATCTAATGTTAGACCGTGCCCTAAGTGATTCTGAAACACTCTCCGGAGACACAGTCTTCCAGCTTTGGGATACATATGGATTTCCAGTAGAGATGACACAGGAAATAGCATCAGAACAAGGAAAGTCGGTAGACATGGAAGGTTTTGAAGCTAAGATGGAGGCGCAAAGGGAACGCGCGAGGTCTAGCTCACAGTTTGATGGGGACCAAGCTCGCATACGGATTTACGAAAATCTTGGAGTGGGACAAACTCGATTTGTTGGCTATGAATTCATCACCGGTCATTCGGTAATAGTTGGAATAATATCTGACAATCAATCGGTTGAATCTGCATCAGAGGGGCAAGAAGTCGAAATTATCATGCAAGAAACTCCCTTCTACCCAGAAGGTGGAGGGCAAGTGGGGGACGGCGGAGACATCGTAGGAACACAGGGACAGATAGAAATAACAGACACCAAAGAAGCTATTCCAGATGTCATAGTTCACTACGGCAAAATAAAAGAAGGCCTTATAACAGTTGGAGACTCAGTCGACTCCTATGTCGATCCGACACGACGCGAAGATACAGCACGAAACCATACGGCAACTCATATGCTACACGCCGCACTGCGACAAGTTTTGGGCCCTCATGTTAGGCAAGCTGGCTCCTTAGTTACCGCGGATCGGTTACGATTCGATTTCAGTCATGTACAGGCTGTCACCAATGAAGAAATGTGGAGAGTACAATCCCTGGTTAATGAAAAAATTAGGCAGAACGCCAACATAGTCAGAAGTGAAAACACCTACACAGCTGCAGTAGAACAAGGGGCTCTCGCTTTTTTTGGTGACAAATATGGTGACAGAGTCCGCCTCGTCGAAATCGCCAATGGCGGTCGATTCAGCTTCGAAGTATGTGGAGGCACCCATGTCGATAGAACCGGAGAGGTTGGAACAGTATATGTTCTAGGTGAATCAAGTATTGGAGCGGGCATGCGACGTATTGAGGCAGTATCAGGCAGAGCTGCGGAACGCCTTGTCTGGGAAAGATTCAATAGAGAAAACAAACTGGCTGAGACATTACAGACTACCCCTTCCGAAATTGGGGAGAGGATCACCGCGTTGCAGGATCAACTTGAAAGCTCCAATAGCGAACTGCAAAATCTGCAGAGAGAACTTTCCATGCAATCAGCAGCAACACTCCTTGACCAAATCGTAGAAATTCACGGGGTAAAAGTAATATCAGCGCAATCGTCCGCCACAACGGCTGAATTGCTAAGAACTGTGGGAGATTGGTTAAGGGATAAAGTAGGAAGCGGGGTTGTTGTCGCTGGTGCCGTTGTAAACGATAACCCGATGTTGGTTGCAATGGTAACGAAAGACGTTGTCGAAAAAGGTGTCGATGCATCAATCATCGTGAGTGAGATAGCAAAAACCATAGGTGGAGGTGGAGGTGGTCGGCCAGAATCTGCCCAAGCTGGAGGAAGATATCCAGACAAGCTTGCTGAAGCCTTA
>CAYWYV010000050.1:0-10469 GCA_964462705.1 uncultured Dehalococcoidia bacterium | reverse complement strand
GCGACGGTCTTCTTTCCCAGCCTGGTCGAACTCCTCACAGTGTCGGGATGATCTATGCCACTACCTGCCCTATAAACTTCGCGTAGGGTTTATCTAAGCTCTTCTATAGGCCTAGCATCTGGGGACAATACCTGAGCGTGGCCTTCTAGCACTGCGTAATCACGCCAGTCATTCCGAGAGACCATCAATGGGCAACGAGGATTACGTCTTAGGTTACTTAGCTTTGCGCTGCCTGGGGAAATTGCGAAGGCAACGCCATTATAGTGGACGCCTACAGTGACGATACTCATTTGGATAGCACCGCTCCTACGGAAGGTGGTGAATACTGCCTGATGGTTAAGCCAATTTAAACACTTTAAAGGGGAAATTCCGACATAAACCCTACCTGATATGTACACTGGATATTGCATAATCCGACATGTCATAATCAGGCGTGTGTTCACACTAACAAAGGAGAAGAAATATGACAATGATTACAGCAACCATAAGGAATAGGCGTGAGTTTTTTTATGCCTATGACCTTTGGAGTAGAGGGACGAGTCAAGTTGAGATTACTGACAAGGTGACTGTTACCTCAAGGACTGTAGAACGGTGGGTAAATCTGTTTAGAACTGCGCCCAAAGAAGAGACAGTAAAAGACCAACCTTTCCGTCTTCTAAATATGAAGAAGTATGGGATGGATTGGGGTGATGCGGACTCAGTTATTTCGAGTAGAAGAGAGTATATAAAGAATGGAAGTATGAGATGGAGTGGCTCATACAGGAATCTACCTATGCCGACTGGACGAGAAGTGTTCTGGCTTTTTTCACTAGGGAAGATGCGGACATTCCACAGTACCAGCCCACCGAAGGGGCGTACTCTCCCAACCCAGCTACTCCACGACTTTGTAGATAGATTGGTGACGCACGAGCGAGAGACGCTCTTTGGTCAGGATCCTACCGTAACAGAGGAGAAGTTAAACGAAGAGTTAGAGGAATTACAAGGGAGGTTATTAGTATGAGTTTGAGAAAGCAGACAAAGATACTCGGTGTAGACGCTGGTCATCTAAGCAGGATGATTAAAGGAAAACGCCCATGGACCCCAGACCTTTACGACAGATATCGTCATTTAGTTGGCAACTCTTCTGGCAACACTCCTGCCACCACTGATGTAAAATCTATTGGTCAACGGTCGTTTTCAAGCGTGGCGCATTCGTCTAGCGGCCTAGGACACCGCCCTCTCAAGGCGGAGATCACGGGTTCGAATCCCGTATGCGCTACCAACAATTCTGGAATTACTGCGAGATTTTCCCAGATTACACCACTATTTATTCTGTTAAATAAAGCCAATTACATAGAACCATGAAAACTGATTATTGTCCTCTCTGTATGACGGAAAAACCAATTTTTTTCTATCAGAGTGAACGTGTGAATTTAGTCAGAGATTTTCTTCAATGTACTAACTGCGAACTTGTATTTGTTCCATCCGACTTTCATCTGTCTTTGCCTCAACAGAGAGATAGATATCTTGAGCATAACAATGACCCTATGGACTCAGAATATAGGGCTTTTCTATCAAGACTAAGAGACCCTTTATTGCCGTTACTGAAGGAAGGTGATGTTGGGTTAGATTTTGGCTGTGGACCTGGTCCGGCTCTTGCACAAATGCTGAGAGACTCCGGTTATAAGATGGATTTGTATGATCCATTGTTTTGGGATGATAATTCAGCTCTTGAAAAAAGCTACGATTTTGTCACATGCACGGAGACTATTGAACATTTTTCGAATCCTGCTTCAGATTTTGCTCTTCTCGATAGTGTTGTTAAGGACGATGGAGTTTTAGGAGTCATGACGTCAATTCTTTACAAGGAAGTAATTTTTGAAGATTGGTACTATAAATTGGATCCTACCCATGTGAGTTTTTATACTCCATCGACGATGGAGTGGATATCAAACAAATTTAATTGGGCTATTGAGAGCGCCCACAAAAACGTATATTTATTTATAAAATAGGGATTATAATCATCCTGTGTCAGATTCAAGTGACAAATCTCTTCCTTCTCTCCTGGTCGATATAAAACCAGGCATTATTGACCTTGGTTGGGGACATCCCTCACCCTATCTTCATCCTTTGGACGATATAAAAGAGGCCTCCAACAAACTTTTTTCTCTGGGTGACAGAGATTCTCTCCAGTATGGTGCTAGCCAGGGCCACGGGCCTTTCTTGGAAAGCTTGGCCAGATTTCTGAGTGGCCAACCTGGATATCAAGCGGTGACTCGACCCCAGGAACTTTTTCTTACCGCGGGTGCTTCGCAGGGCTTAGATCTTGCCTGCACTTTGTTCGCTAAGTCTGGGGATTTAGTACTTGTGGAAGAACCTACATACTTCGTTATAGAGAAGATATTTAGGGAGCACAATCTGGACGTTAGAGGTGTTTCAACGGACGAGGATGGCATGATTGTTTCAGATCTCAGAGCCAAGCTGGAATCAGGAATGCGTCCAAAATTTGTATATGTTATCCCTACATTTCAAAATCCAACGGGAGTTTCCCTGTCAGAAAATAGGAGGAGGGAGCTTATAGATTTAGCAGATGAATATGGGTTTTATGTATTTGCGGATGAGGTATACCAACTGATTTATTTTGATGAACTTCCTTTTCCTTCAATGCGAGAATTTGATGGATGCAACAGGGTGATATCTTTTGGTTCTTTTTCAAAAATTTTAGCTCCTGGACTCAGGACAGGCTGGATACATGCCGCAGAAGAAATAGTGGATAAATTCACTTCGTCCGCTCTTGCTTTCAGTGGTGGAGGATTTAATCAGTTTGGATCAGTTTTGATAAAACATGTTATTGATCTGGGACTACTGGAAAAGAATACGGATTTATTGAGAAAAGTTTATTCCAATCGTTCAAAAGTCATGGGTGAATCACTGTTGAAGGAGCTGGGAAGCTCAGTTGAATATAATTGGCCAAAGGGAGGCTTCTATTACTGGCTTCAGTTTCCTGAAGGTTTCAATACAGAAGAATTCTTGTCAGAGTGTGTAGACCAAGGAGTATCCTATCGCCCTGGGAACGCCTTTTCAGAATCTGGTAAATTCGAAAGGTATCTTAGGCTAACATTTACGTTATACGAAGAACCTGACATAGTAGAAGGTGTTGCAAGATTAGCCTCATCCTACAAGAGGTTTACTTAGGTATTTTGATCCAATCTGAATTTGATCTGGTGCGTGGAAATATTTCGGGTTGGATTATTTCGGCTAGGATCTCTAAACCGTCGACTATCCTCGGCCCAGGTCTGCTGAAATAAGATGATCCGTCAACTATATAAGTTTCACCTTTAAAAGTTCCCCAGAAATCAGAACCCCAGTTTTTATTCTTCGACAAACTCTGAAATTCGGTAGCTGTTTTTTCGAGGTCAAATCCACAGACCATAAGTATCACGAGATCTGGAGAAGTGGCTACTGCCTCTTCCCATTTAATTTCTCTGGATGGAGAGCCCCGTAAACTAACTGCTTCTACTCCACCAGCATAACCAATCATCTCAGGTATCCAGTGGCCTCCACAAAAAGGAGGATCCAGCCATTCCAGCGAAAGTACCTTTGGCTTATAAGAGCTTGAAGATGTCATTTCACTGACTCGATCGATTCTTTTCCTTAATGAGCCTGAGAGTTCGCCAGCTTCCAGAGGAGCCCCCGCGGCATCCCCTATCTCCACTATTGTTTCGAGGATTCCATCCAGAGTAGTAGGCTCGAGCGAGATTACATCAACGTCGCCTTCCAATTTTCGGACGCTCACTTCTACTTGAGAATAAGATACGGCGCACACCTCGCATAGTTCCTGAGTAAGGATAAGATCCGGATTAATTTCTGTAAGAGCCGAGTCGTCAATTGCATAAATCCCTGATCCGCTATGCATCGCTTCAGAAATATGTCTATCTATTTCGTATGAAGTACTTTCGGTATGGTCAATCAAGCTTTTTGTAACTACCTGTACGTGGTGTACCTCAGGGGGATAGTCACATTCGTGAGTTTTTCCTACGAGACTAGTGTCCATTCCTAAAGCGCATACAATTTCCGTCGTACTTGGCAGCAGTGAACAAATTCTCACGGAATAAAACCTCCAACATCGCATTCAGCTATAGTAGTCTGAAACAGGAACTGAATGTTTAACGAGTTAATCGTGTATTATCCTATCCCAAGTAATACTGGAGGACTAATTTGGCTAACGATTTTTCAGACTATGTGACTAATGAGCAATTTATTCAGAGGGCTAGACAGAATCTCCCTCAAGGCCCTTGGGATTATCTGGCTGGAGCATCCGAGTCAGAGACTACGCAAAGAAGGAATAGACTTGCTTTCGACAAAATTGCTTTTCGTCCGCGCATTTTGGTAGATGTAACAGAGGTTGATCCCAGCACCACTTTCATTGGTCAGGACATAAGGATTCCTGTGTTACTTGCACCTATAGGATCACTGCAAACTTTCAACCCGAGAGGTGGGGCGGAAGTTTCAGAAGCTGCAGGGAATTTTGGCACCATGCATGTTCTTAGTTCTGTCACTCTGCCAAGTTTAGAGGAAACCATGGCCGCCTCAGATTTTGCCAAGTCTTATCAATTGTATGTTCATGGTGATTGGGATTGGACTAAAGACATGATTGCTCGTGTTAAGTCGGCCGGCTACAAGGGGTTCTGTATAACAGTTGATACCGCGAACTATAGTCGTAGAGAGAGACCCTTGTTAAGTGGTTGGAATCCCAGGTCCAGGAGGGATATGGGGGGTTATAACTGGGCATCGGCTGTTACTTGGGACACTGTTGATAAGATCAAGGCAGAAGCTGGACTTCCATTTATGCTAAAAGGAATAGCAACGGCTGAAGATGCGGCGATTGCTATTGAACATGGTGTGGATGTAATTTGGATTTCTAATCATGGGGGTCGCCAACTGGATCATGGACAAGGGACGATGGAAATGCTTCCAGAGATCGCGGAGGTCGTCGACGGTAAGGCTCAAATCGTTTTAGATGGGGGTGTCCAACGGGGGAGTGATGTTTTGAAGGCCATATCTTTGGGGGCTACTGCAGTTGCAATAGGAAAAATGCAGGGTTGGGCATTGGCTGCTGGGGGTGGTTCTGGTGTATATAGAATGTTAGAAATTCTTGAAGAGGAAATGAAAGTAGCCATGGGATTGATGGGAGTCACTTCGATCAAGCAACTTAATCCCAATTATGTTTGTGAGGCAGATCTAGTTACTATGCCTCATGAGATGAGTTCCTGGGTTAATAAGCCTGTCGACCGTATACTTTAATTATTGCTCGGAAACAAAACATTTTTTAGTTGTCTTATGAAGGCACCCTTCGCTAGTACAGGGTCGCAACCAAGTGCACGGGCTTCAGACATAGATGCTTTATCTTCATGGGGCCCGTATGCTGCAATTAGAACTTCTTCATCCGCCCGCTGTTTCACTTCAGAGAGTAAAGGTTTCCAAAAATCACTGTCTTCCTCAAGGTCTACTAGGATATTTGATATCTTGAAACTTTGAATGGTCTGATCAATTTGAGAATCGGCTGTTAATCTGCGCACCTTCATTTTCGAACCGGCTGCCGCTTCAATTCGTGGTAAAAACATCAAGTTTTTAGAAATGAGAATGACCAGTTTATTTTCTCTCATCTTTAACCTCTAGGTTGTAAATTGATTCTTTTTTCGTGATGGAAAGAAACTTTCAGACGATCGATTTTAGAGTGGGTGGGTTATATCTATCCTCTGGACTTTTCCAACCTGCGAAATTCGGTTTTCTTTTTTCGGCGAAGGCCCTTCGGGATTCGACCAGATCATCAGCGTCGCCATGATTTTTCAACGCTTCTGCCAGCTTTTGTAAATCAGGACCTATAGTAGGTCTCATTTCTCGCATCATTTGAATTGTATTAACTCTAGATGCTGGAGGCAGAGAGAGCATGTGTTCCCCCATCTCAATAGCTGTGGGAATTAGATTATCAGACTCAACGACACGGTTAAGAAATCCTATTTCATAAAACCTTTGGGCTGTAAACCTGAATCCAAGTGCCATTTCAGTTGCTACGGGATGCGATACGGCAGCAAACTGCCCATGGTTGTACCCACCGAGAAGCCACCTCTTGGCTTCAGATACTTCAAAGATTGCTTCGGGCGTGGCGATTCTTAAGTCAGTTGCTTCAACGAGCATGAATCCTCCACCCATCGCATATCCGTTAACCGCACATATAACAGGCTTTTCAAGCACTCCACTAATTAGGGGATCTTCGATAGTGGGTCTTTTCCCCCCAACTATCCCTAGTTCTAGAGACTCTTTCATATCCTCTCCGGCACAAAAAGCTCTTCCTGTTCCCGTGAATATACCCACTTCAAGGTCACTTGATTCTCTGAACTCGCTCCACGCTTCTGCTAGTTCTGTTCTTATTTGATAACCAAGGGCATTTAGTCGTTCAGGTCTGTTGATCTGGACTATGAATATCTCTCCACGTTTTTCAGTTTTTATATATTCCATTTCATTCCCGCCTATCGTATAAAAAATTATTATGATCTCTAAAGATTCGATGAAGCTAAATACTAGCATTCATTTCAGGTGGTATGTCATGAATTACAATATCCTTGTCACACCTTGATTCCTAAAGTTCTAATCATTTCAACTTTGGTTAACGTAAAGGATAGATTTACATGAAAATCACGGGTATTAAAACCAATATTTTTTCTTCCCGACACAGTAATGCGAAAAGAAATTGGCTTATAGTGAGAATCCAAACTGATGAAGGCATTGAAGGGATTGGAGAATCTTCTATGTTGAGTTCAGATCCTATAGTGGAATCCTTGATTCAAGAATGGTCGGAGAATTATCTTGTGGGCAAAGATCCTTTAGCAGGACAAGTGCATTGGACACGCCTGCATCAGGATAATTTAGGAAGGGGCGGCCGTCTTTACTCGACAGTGTTATCGGGGATAGATATCGCTTTGTGGGATCTAAGAGGCAAGATACTTGGTGTGCCCGTTTATCAGCTGCTTGGAGGACCATTTAGAAACAAATTAAGGGTTTATGCAAATGGGTGGTATACGAATCCCGCTTCCCCCGAGCTCATAGCAGAGGAAGCCAAAAAGGTTGTTGAGATGGGTTATACGGCTATGAAATTTGATCCATTTGGAAAGATAGCATACACAACTATTTCACCTGAAGAGGCTCAGCTTTCTGTTGATAGGGTTGCCGCTGTCAGAGAGGCTGTTGGCCCGAATGTGGACATACTCATTGAAGTTCATGCTAGGTTTAATGTTTACACGGCTGTGGGGTTAGCGAGGCGAATGGAACAATATAGGCCTTTCTGGTATGAAGAACCCGTCTCTCAAGAGAACACCAATGAAATGAGGCAGGTGCGTGATCGGATAAACATACCTGTAGCGACCGGAGAGAGACTATATCTAAAATTTCCATTTTTCGATCTTGTGAAAAATGAAGCCGTCGACATACTGCAGCCTGATATTTGCAATGCTGGAGGGATTACAGAATTGCACAAAATTGGATCAATGGCTGAGGCCCAACATGTAATGATGGCACCTCATAATACAAATTCAGCAGTAGGAACGGTTGCGAGCTTTCATTTAGACACTGCTATGCCTAATTTTCTAATTCAGGAATATCACGCTGAATTCTACGAGCCCCATTATTTCGAGGTTGTTCAGGGTTTACCTCGTCAAAAGGATGGTTACGTGAACCTACCCGAAGGCCCAGGCCTTGGAATTTCATTAGATGATGAATTGTTGGATAAACATCCTTACCTGCCCCTTGGAATGAGCGAGAGAGGAATCTAGATTATCTGGTAGGTTTTACTTTTTCAGGTATAAATAGGAAAGATATTTTTCCGACTAAATTCTTATGAATATGTAAACTTAGTCAGCTATCCGGCTGGCTCTGAGATGAAAACTGGTATTACCCGTTCTGTTTTCTCTTGATATTCTTGATAAGGAGGATAGGCATCAACTGCTATTTCCCACAGCCTCTTCCTTTCCGCGAGATCTGACACTTCCCTCACTGTCATATCGTAGAGTTTGTCGCCGTCCCTTATTTCGACGCTAGAGTTTGCTTTAAGGTTGTGGTACCAGACGGGATGTTTAGGTGCTCCACCTTGAGATGCAACCAAAATGTAATTATTTCCATCCACCACCTTCATTAAAGGGGTCTTTCGAACCGCGTTTGTATTTCTACCAATGTGGCTGACAATGATTACGGGCAGCCCGGTCTCGCGTAAAGTTGTTCCTTCGCTTCCGTTGCTTGATTCATATAATTTAACTTGATCCGCCACCCAACGTGTGGGACTAGGTATATATTCGGCCATGTTATTCCTCCATATTTTCTACAAATAGACGTCTGAAAAATTGGTTCTCTCCTGAGCGTAATAGACACCAATAATTTTCAGGCTGTTTCGATAATCATCATCAATTGACTGAAAAACATCAATTGCTATGAGAGAATTAAAGGGTATACCAAATTGTTTTTGAATTTATTGAAAGTTTTTTTATGCCTTCTGCAAGTAATATTAGAAACATAACCATCATTGCTCATGTTGATCATGGCAAAACTACTTTGGTTGACGCTTTTCTGAAACAAAGTAATACATTCAGTGACCGGGAGGATCCCGGGGAACTTATTATGGATAGTAACCCCCTGGAGCGTGAGAAGGGAATAACTATCCTTGCTAAGAATGTATCGATTAAATATCGAAGCATCAAAATAAACCTTATAGACACGCCGGGACACGCAGATTTTAGCGGGGAAGTAGAGCGTGTAATGAACATGGCAGACGGATGTATTTTACTTGTTGACGCTGTTGATGGGCCGATGCCACAGACTAGGTATGTTCTCAAGCAAGCGATGGATTACGGCCTAGTTCCTATCGTGCTAATCAATAAAATTGATAGGAAAGAGAGAAGAATTGACGCGGTACTTAACGAGATTGAGGATCTCTTTCTTGAACTTGCTCGTGATGAGACACAACTAGATTACCCTGTGCTCTATGCTTCGGCCAGAGATGGGTATGCTTTGAATGCACTCAATGATTCCCCCGTTGATATTAAACCTGTTTTAGATGCTATCCTGGAGAAAGTTC
The DNA here is from genome assembly GCA_964462705.1 of uncultured Dehalococcoidia bacterium. Lineage (GTDB taxonomy): Bacteria > Chloroflexota > Dehalococcoidia > Lucifugimonadales > UBA826. The sequence goes on along the minus strand of CAYWYV010000050.1, from coordinate 1,366 downwards.
CACCCCCCTCAGGTGTCACCAGTGAGCCTCTTCAAATATTAGTTACAGCGTTGGACTACGATGATTATGCGGGCCAGATTGCAGTAGGTAAGATTTCTCGTGGTGTAGTGAAGCAGAAGGGTAAAGTGGCTTTGATGCAGGCTAACGAAGTTTCTTCATATCACGTAGTTGAGTCTGTTTCATTATATGAAGGTATGGCAAAACAAAAAGTAGAAGAGGCGGAGGCAGGGGATATAGTTGCGATAACTGGTCTACAGGGAGTATCGATTGGGGACACTATTTGTGAATCATCTTTTCCTGAGGCTTTGCCAAGGATCAAAATTGAAGAACCTACTGTAAAGATGACCTTCGGTACAAATACCTCTCCTCTTGTGGGTAGAGAAGGTAAGTTCTGTACCTCTCGGGAATTGTCCAGGAGACTCAATGATGAACTTCGTACTGACGTGGGGTTGAAGATTGAAAAGACTGATGACCCAGATCAATTTCAAGTCAGTGGAAGAGGTGAACTACATTTGTCCATACTCGCAGAGACTATGAGACGAGAAGGATACGAATTCCAAGTATCACAGGCTCAGCCAATCATACGGATGATAGAAGGTAAGAAGTTTGAACCTATTGAGGATCTTTCTGTTGAAACCCACAAAGATTATTACGGAGTCGTCACAGATGATTTAACTCGTCGCTTAGGGGTACTTGAGCAGGTATCTAATGACGATACTGACCAAATCCGTATGAATTTTTCGATTCCTACACGGGGACTTATAGGATTTCGATCATTTTTTCAAAATGCTACTCGTGGTGACGGGATTATGAACAGCACTTTTTCCAGGTATGAGCCACTAAAGGGTCAGATAAGGAGTGCGACGCATGGATTTTTAGTAGCGTCTGAGCCCGGGGAATCGGTCACATATGGGTTGGTTAATGCGCAAGAAAGAGGGAAGACGATAATAGGGGCCAGTACCAAAGTGTACGAAGGGATGATTGTAGGTATTCATTCTCGACCTTCTGATCTTGTGGTAAATGTTTGCAAGGAAAAGAAACTTACAAACGTACGGTCATCCACTGCGGATATTGCCACCCAACTTATTCGACCGCTTCAGTTTAGCTTGGAAGAGGCCTTGGACATTATCTCTGAAGACGAGTTTATTGAGATAACACCCGATAACCTTAGGTTACGCAAGAAGGTACTTTCTAGTTCAGACCGTTACAGATATGAGAGAAATAAAAAACGATCCAGTTAAGCTAAATATCTTATACGTTAAAACGAAAATATATTACGTCTCCGTCTTTTACTATGTACTCTTTTCCCTCGACACGCATTTTGCCCGCTTCCTTACACTTTTGTTCTCCACCTAGACTGACATAT
>CAYWYV010000049.1:0-10706 GCA_964462705.1 uncultured Dehalococcoidia bacterium | reverse complement strand
TTATTGTGCTGATGACGGCATCCACACCATAACAAAATTTACCCGTGATGGAGAACTACTCATGACGATAGGTACTCCAGGTCAGGCATCCGAAATATGGAAAGGTGATCCATTTAACCGACCAACGCATGCCGCGGTATCAAAGAAAAATGGAGACATATTCATCACAGATGGCTATGGTAACTTCAGAGTTCACAAATATTCATCTGAAGGACAACACATAAAATCCTGGGGAGAACCTGGTATAGAGCCTGGTCAATTTCTCCGACCGCATAACATAGCAGTTGATAATGACGATAGGGTTATAGTGGCAGATCGTGAAGCACACCGAGTACAAGTCTTTGACACAGACGGAAACGTCCTTGATGTCTGGAACGACATATTCATGCCCAATGGATTAACTATAGGGCCCGATGGAAACACATACATAGGTGAGCTTCCAGGTGGCACTCGGGAGGATCCTACTCCTCCGAACCACGGCCATAATATAAGCATAATCAGTCCATCAGGTGAAAAACTGGCACGAATAGGCCATCCCGAAGAGGGAGAAGAACCCGGAAAGTTCATTGCACCTCACGGTGTAGGGGTTGATTCCCATGGCGATATTTATGTTGGTGAAGTGTCATATACAATCCGTGGAAGTAATATGACTCCCCCAAAAGAGCTGCGCTCTTTGAGCAAGCTCAAGAAAATATAGAATGTCAATCCCTCGTAGTTGAATAAGGCCAGCCTGGGGGAATTAACTGAGTATCCTGGACCGTCTTATACACACGCATACCTCTTGCCTCATAATTGGTAAGAGCATTGGGATGGTCCAGGCTACAGGTGTGAAGCCAAACCCTATTAGCTCCTAAAGTAAACGCCCTTTGGAGACTGTCACTGAGCATATGGGCACCGAGACCTTTTCCAATTGCATGGTCCATAAGACCAAAATAAGATATCTCAGTCTCTTCATTAGTTCCATTATCTAGCTCATAGTAGCCCGCAATCTGTGCACCACCATGAGATTCTATCTCCATAACCAAAAGCCGAACTTTGGGATCATCAAATCGACTCTTCCATTGCTTCAAGCTCCAAAAATATCTGTCGATCCAATACCAATTGCTACCTACCTTCCGGTATAACCACTGAGTGAACCTAGGATCCGGTTTTAAAACTTGATAAATCCGAATACTAGATACTTCAGATTTTTTAGTTGTTAGCTCCTTTTCTGAAGTAACTTCCAGAAAATGAACTGTTATCGGAATACTCCCCCACATAGTCATATCTGTGGAAATGTCCACATTCGTTTTAGTCAAACTTAAAGCTTTCCAACTCTATATTTATTCAAAACTTCCATATTCAATTCAAAACCTATACCGGGCCTGTCGGGTACCGTTACATACCCATCATCATCCGGCACCATGCGGGGCAAAAACATATCGGCCCTTAACGGATCTACAGCGACTGGATAATATTCAAGGAATTCTCCATGGGGAATCGCAGCGGCAAGAGGAAGTTGCAGTTCCTGACATCCATGAGGGGCCACGGACACTCCACGCTCTAGCGCGAGATCAGTAACATCTTTAGCCACGTCATATCCTGGGCATATAGTAACGTCAACATTCAAAATATCGGCACCATGGTTGTCCATAAGTGTTTCAAAATAAGAAAGATGATATCCATTTTCGCCAGTCGCAATTTTTACACTTGAAGCCGCTTTTAGAGTCCCATGTTCTTTGTACCTATGTATAGGCATAGGTTCTTCAAACCAATAAACTCCAAACTTTTCCAACTCATCTGAGAATTCCAAAGAAGTGTCTAAATCAAGAGCACAATTTGCATCCACCATAAGAACAACATCATCACCGACCGCATTTCGGGCCGCTTCCACACGCTTCATATCCCCGATAACTCCCTGGTTAGGGTCACCGATTTTTATTTTCACCGCCCCAGCGCGCATTTCATGAATATTAAAAAGTACCTCTTCTTGTAATTCCTCTAAACCTTTGCCTTCAGCATAATATCCACCTGCTATATAAGTTCTGATGCGGTCCTGGGCGCCCCCCAACAGATCATGTACAGACCTGCCTAAAGCCTTACCTTTAATATCCCAACAGGCTATATTGATCGCTGCCAAAACTTGCGTGTTCACACCACCAGGACCCAATATTTTAATATGTTTTTCACCAAGATCTTGCGCAATTGAACGAGTATCCATGGGATCTCGTCCAATCAAAAGTTCTCTGAAATAGTCAACAAAAGGGGGGAATATAGCGAGAGGACGTTCGGCTGCGGTGCCTCCATTCCAACCATACCCTTCAATACCCTCGTCCGTCTTGACTGTAACCTTATGCAAACGACCGGGACCATAGAAATGTCCCCCATTCCATATCCCAGGTCTTTCCCACTCAAAAACTTCACTAACTACGTCAATTATCTTCATTTTATAATTCCTGTAAGCTTTGTTATTGCCCATACGAAAGACATTTAATTTTACTAGTTCAGAGAACTTTTCCTAGCCTTGAGATAGGCTTCTCCGCCATGCACCAATGCTCCAATAACAATAAGTAATAACCCTAATAACAAACCACTACCTGGGTCTTCGCCAAGAACGATCCAAGCAAGAGTCACGCCAGCTGCCGGTTGAATAAAGTTAAAAAAAGTCACAGTAGATGGCAAGTATCGTTTAACAAGCCAGGCATTAGATAGGAATCCGAAGCCGGCTATAACCAAACCCTGATAAAGCATAGCCATCCAGAAGCGAGGTTCCCAAGAGTAAATTGGGTTCTCAAAAATATAACTTCCTATTACAAAAAATAAAATGCCTACTGTAAGCTGACTCAATAACACTTTTGCTTCGGACATATTTTGGCTAAAGTTAGACATTAAAACTAACCTCAGTCCAAGCAATGCTGCTGAGGCTAAACTCATAAAATCACCAGCAAAGGTCTCTCCATCTGACGACCCCTCACCAAAACCGGTATCCCCAACAACAATGGCAAGAACGCCAGCATACGAAAAAACAATAGCGACAATTTTCCATCTGTGTAACTTATCGGATGGAACTATAAAATGTGCAAAAATGGCGGCCCAAATTGGGAAGGTAGCGTTAAGAGCGGTAGCATGTCCAGCACTCGTGAAATTTTGACCATAATTCATGAGCATTATCTGCACGACAAAAAGTAAGGAAATCCATACCAGTGGGAGAACCTCCTTGGGAGCTACACGAAAAGAATCACCTCTCCATACCATGTACCCCGCCGTGACAATACCACCGAGAACAAATCTCATCCATCCAACTTGTAAAGGTTCCCCATAGCCCAGAGATACCTTTATGCTGACATTATTCCCACCCCATATAAGTGATAAAAAAACATTGAAAATACTTGGTAATAGTCCAGCAGGTCTACGCTTATCTTCGGAAGTAGGTTCTAAATTGATTGTAATAATCTCCTTCTACTAGAATTTTGGCGCCATATGTCTATGACCCACGAACCCAAACAATGAGATACAAACATTAAGTTTACTCCACTTGGATTGATTAACTCGTAGTCTGCTATGCTTTGCCTTAATGAAATGACAAAAAAACAGAAAATAAAACTTACTGTCGTAGATCAATCACCAGTACGTAAAGGTGGGACTTCTTCCGACGCGCTTCGGGAGTCAGTAGAACTTGCGACTTGCGTAGAAAAAATTGGATACTCCCGTTACTGGGTTGCAGAACATCACAATTCCAGTTCTTTTTCAGGTACAAGTCCAGAAATACTTATAGGGCAAATTGCGGCGAAAACAAAACATATTCGAGTGGGTAGTGGCGGGGTCATGCTCAGTCACTATTCTGCCCTAAAAGTGGCAGAACAATTCAGTGTCTTGGATTCGTTCTATCCAGATCGAGTTGATCTTGGTATAGGTAGGGCCCCAGGTAGCGACAGAAGAACAGCTGCAGCGCTCACCTATCCTAGACCCACGATGGATGTCTACCATGACTTTCCACAAATGGTTAGAGATCTGGCGGACTTTTTGAACGGCGGTATAAAGAACGGGAACCCCTTATCCGGGATCGTCGCTCATCCAGGGTCACAAAACAATTCCTCTCCACGTATATGGCTCTTGGGCTCAAGCGATTACAGTGCAAAGCTAGCAGCGGAGATGGGATTGCCTTTCAGCTTTGCTGATTTCTTTGGAAATACCTCCGAGTACGGGCCGCAGATATGTAATATGTATAGAGAGGAATTCAAACCATCAGACTATCTTTCGGAACCTCTCTTAAATGTTGGACTCCAGGTTATTTGCGCTCCCACAGAGGAAGAAGCTCACTACATTGGGTCATCGAGAAACCTAAACAAAATCATCTCGCGACTAGGATTATCTACACATGGTCTACTTCCACCAGATGAAGCAATCAACTGGCCATTAGATGCTCAGGCTAAAGAGTACATAAAATACGAAACGAGGAGCTACATTGAGGGAGATCCTGGGCAGGTGCGAGATGGTATTTTAAAAGCCGCTGATCGGTACCAGACAAACGATCTTGGGATCGTTTCCAATTGTTACGACTTTGACCACCGAAAACGTTCTTACCAACTGGTAGCAGAAAGCCTCGATATAGCCAGCACAAGTAAAGATGGGATCACAGCCTAAGAGCGAACGAGTGAAGCACTTGGGTCACCAGGTTTTTTGGCAAAGAAGAAACATATTCCCCCAAACATGCAGAGCACTCCCAAAACACCAAAAGCAATCGTATAATCTCCTTTCCAGTCCCTCATGAATCCTGCAAAAACTGGTCCGATGAGTAGTAGTACATTCATCGGCACCTGGGAAATCCCCATTATCTTTCCAAAATTCTTCCTACCAAAATAATCTCCCCTGATCGCGGCAGAAATAGGATTGCGACCCCCAAAACCTATGCCAAATAAAAGGGCAAACCCGTAAGCTATCAACAGTGTTGGAGGCCCAAATGTTTGTAGTAAAACCCCGAGTGCCTGAGACATGGTGAATGCCATAAGGGCTACGTTTTTAGGAACTCGGTCCCCAACGTATCCCCCAACTAATTGAAACACCATGGACACTCCAGTGTAGCCAGAAACTACATAAGCGGCCGTTTGTACACTGTAACCTTCATCTGTCATCATGGGAGCAAGATGGAGCATCAAAGCAAGCAATACCATAGATGTGAATCCATGACCAAAACTTATGAGCCAAAATGATGGCTCCTGTAGAGCCTGTGAAACCGTGAAATCAATCTGCTCTGCACCAGTCTTTACTGCCTCTTCTTTATATTTTCTAGCCTCTTCAGGTGTATCTCCGTCAGGTAAGAGACCATAATCTTCCGGCCTATTTCTGATTAATCTCGTCAAAGGAAAAGCGACTACAATAAGAACGATTCCAAGTACCAGTGAAGTATTACTCCATCCGAATCTTTCAGGAAATTCCGGATCCATTAACCAAGCTAAAAACGGAACCAAAAGTAATGACCCAAATCTGGAAACCGAGTTTCCCAACCCCATAGCCATTGATCTTTTTCTTACAAACCAATTGTTTATCATCGTGTTTAACGCTAACCAGCTCCCTAGCCCTTGACCGAGAGCAATGACTAAATAAGCGATGTAAAACACAAAAAGATGATTGATACGACTGAAAATTATCCAGCCCACCGCCATGATCAACATACCAATGAGTACCATGCGTTGAGTTCCGAATTTATCAATCAGATAACCCTCGAGCGGGCCTAATATCCCCCCTTCAACTCTAGTAAAGGTCAGTGCTAATGAGAGCTTAGTGCGATTCCAACCAAAGGCATTCTCCATAGCCACCGCCCATATACCCATTGCGTGGAACAGAGGTGTTGTAGCAACCAGCATTATCGATCCAAATACTGGAATCAGATACCAACCGTAGTAAAGCCTTTTCCCAGAAGACTCTCTTTTATCTGAAGAGCCCATATCTTCGTTGCCTGCCATTACTGGAGTGCCAACTCTGACGGGTTATTGGGCAGAAAAATAAGCAATTTTTAGTGACTTTCACAAACTATAGATTTACAGAATTTAAAGAGTAATCTACTCTCTCCACGCAAAGGATCCGCAAAAAATTACAGGAATTGCGATTCCTTAATACTAATCCAAGCTTGTCCGTCAGTCCACTTATATGCCGGGAAAATACTCACGGACAATAGTGATTACCTCAAAAAATTAATCTATATTTAAATCGATAGTATTGCGACTACTTAAATCTAGTAATTGATGGTGTATTTAATGAAAACCCGCCCAAATGTTATCTTAATTCTCGCTGATGATATGGGATATTCAGATCTTGGTTGCTTCGGTTCAGAAATAAACACTCCAAACCTTGATTCATTGGCAAATAATGGGTTGCGTTTTTCTCAGATGTACAACTCAGCCCGGTGTTGTCCATCGCGCGCAGCATTACTAACAGGTTTAAACCCACAGCAAACTGGGGTAGGTCACATGGTAAACGACATGGGATTGCCGGCCTACCAAGGTTACTTAAACAAAAACTGTGCCACCATAGCTGAAGTCCTTAAAGAAAACGGGTATACAACACTCATGTCAGGAAAATGGCATGTAGGAGGTTCCTACAACCTCCTAGACCAAAACTCCTGGCAGCCTGGAGACCAAGGCCATCCGACACCAACTCAAAGAGGATTTGATCAGTTCTATGGGATAGTGGCGGGAGCAGCCAATTTCTTTCATCCAAGAACACTGATGGAAAACGAAACACTTATCGACATTGATCCCCCAGATTTCTATCTGACGGATGCAATCAGCGAAAACGCCGTCTCAATGATAACGAAAGCGTCTGACACTAATAAACCTTTTTTTCTACATGTCGCCTATACAGCCCCACATTGGCCACTACATGCTCTTGAAGAAGACATCGCTAAATATCGAGGACACTACCGCGAAGGATGGGATTCTCTGCGACAGAATAGACATGAAGAACAAAAGGGAATGGGAATTGTTGATAACAAATGGGACATATCTCCCAGAGATGCTTCTTCACGACCATGGGAAGAAACTGAAGACAAAGAATGGGAAGACTTACGGATGGCCGTATATGCTGCCATGATCGACCGCATGGACCAGGGAATTGGAAAAATACTTACTAAATTGGAAGAACTTGGAGAGGACAAGAATACGGTGATCATGTTCTTATCCGACAACGGTGGATGCGCCGAATTTCTTGCGGAAGATACAAATAGACCAGACCCATCTCAATATTCATCTCCTACAAGAGATGGGAGATCAATGACTGTCGGTAACAGAAAGGATCTCGAACCAGGAACCGATACAACTTTCATGAGTTATGACCTGGCATGGGCTAACGCCAGTAACACGCCATTCCGACGATTCAAAAGATGGACTCATGAAGGAGGGATCTCAACTCCCTTTATTTTGAAATGGCCGGAAAAAATTACTAAACCCGCCATAATCAGTGAAGCAACCCACATCATCGACATATCTGCCACGATTTACGAAGCAGCCAATGCCACGTATCCCTCAGAGATCAACGGCAATTTTACTAAACCTTTGGAAGGCCTCAGTTTCATGCAGGCGATTGAAACAGACTCATGGGAGAGGAAAGAGCCAATTTATTGGGAACATGAGGGAAGTAAAGCTATGAGACATGGGGAATGGAAATTGGTCAGCGAAGTGGGACATAATTGGGAACTGTACAACATGTTAGAAGACCGCACAGAGTTGTCCGATCTCATCAACGGGGAAAGTGACAGAGTTGGGAAAATGCTTAACTCATATAAAGAATGGATGGACCGATGCGAAGTCCAGAATTGGCCACTACCAGGACATTTATGGAATCCAGAAATGATAGCCCCTCATGCCCATAGGTCGGGATAACTTTATTATTCCTGCTCTCTGATCTTTTTTGATCCCAAGAGAAAAAGCACGGAAATTACAATTGCCAATCCTCCCATGAATGCCAGCGACCAGCGTGGGGAAGTAGAGTCGGCAAACCAACCTATACCCAAGCTAAAAAATATCACCATTCCCATCACAATTCTATTAAGACTGGTGATTCTGACCCTGTATTGATCATCGGTCAAAACTTGAGTTAGAACTCCGTTTGTAGTCCTATACATGGTCTGGGTGGCTCCAAAGAGTGCCAACACTAGAAAAGCCATCGGCATCCATATGGACTGACTGAGAATTAGAGTAAGGACAGCACTGGCCAAAGCGGAAATGATGCAGGCCATTCCTCTCTTTTTGGGAAATCCAAACGCTGACAACAAAAACACCATTACGAGGCCACCTGCACCGTTAACTGCCATGAAATACCCACCGAAATCAGGTCCCTGATGAAGTACATTCGCGGTGAACATCGGCAACAGAAAAATCACAGGATGGCAAACTATATTTGGTGCAGACGACAGCCCAACCATTAACGCAAGCACCCTTTGCTTTTTCCATAAGTATTTGAACCCTTCTACCATATCCGCAAAAAAACCAGCGACACCAGGGGCAGAATTTGAGTGCGCCTGTTTAAAAGGAGTTCTCATGGGAATAAGGGAACAAACTACACCCAAATAGAGTAGGGCTTCAAAAGTAAAATTCCAGAAAAAACCAAAGGATGCAACAATGATGCCTCCTACAAATGGACCTATCATCCTGGTTCCCGGAATGGTCAATACATTCGTAGCATACGCGTTACTAAGAGAATCTGGTGGCACTGTATTGGCAATAAGCGCCTGCTTTACAGGCATCTTAATAGACTCGCAACTTCCTGCCACAAAAGCATATGCAAATGCGTGCCAAACTTCCACCATATCCATTCTCACAATGAATGCGAAAGAAAAGGCAAAAAGTGCCATAAAACTTTCTATACCAATGATGAGTCTGCGGCGATCGAGTCGATCACCAATAACTCCTCCCCAGGGACCTATGAATATCCCCGGAAGCGCAGCTGTCCCACCGACACCGACCACTAGAAGAGCCGAATTCGCGCCACCTTCAGACAGGTACTTTACAAGCCATCCAAGAGTTAATAGCTGAAGCCACAGAGCAGTGTTACCAAAAAAATTGGCTGCCCAGATAAACCTATAGTTGGGATACGCTCTCCATGAATCCAAGGTTTGAATTCGTGGCAGGCTAATGCGAAGACCTATTGTATACAGCCTTTCCCGGAAATATTTATTTCTGCCAATAGGATCAAATTATTATTCAGCGGTCCCGTTATATCCCTTATAAAGCAGGTCCCAGTCTATCTCATACCCGAGTCCGGGTTTAGTTGGAGCATGAACATATCCACCGTCAAATTGTATATCCTCAACGAGTCCAAACATATTCGCTCCCGTACAAGGGAAAAATTCAAAGAACTCACAGTTGGGAACTGCCATCGTTATATGTAAGTTAGCCACATTGTTCAGAGAGTTGCCGCCGTGATGGATTTCACATTTCATATTGAATCCCTCGGCAAGATGGCAGAGCCTAATCATCGGCGTAATACCACCTGTAACAGCAACATCACCTCTGAGTATGTCAGTGGCATATTGAGTGATCCATTGAGTCATACCGTAGTATCTCCCAGGGGCATATTCAGTTGACATTATTGGTATATCCAGCTTCTGGTGTAGCTTGACATAGTTATATAAATCTTCTTCTACCAGTGGATCCTCATACCAGTAGAAACTAAGATCTTCTATAGCTCGACCAACACGCATTGCGTCCTCATATTGATATGCCCACATGGAGTCCAACATCAGCTTCATATCGTCACCAACAGCATCCCGAACTGCCTTGGATATCTCGATGTCATATGTAGGGTTTCCATGGGGATGAATCTTGTGGGCAGTCCACCCCATCTCTTTGAATTTAATAGCTTCCTCTGCATATTCTTCCTTGGTTTCGTGATATGCGGTGCTCGAATATACGGGTACCGTTTCTTTGCACGTTCCCAAGAGTCTATGAATCGGCTGATTCGCTATCTTTCCGTTTATGTCCCAAAGGCAAATATCAATCGCTCCAATCACATAAGTAGATACCGATCTATTCATCTTCCATAGATCCCACCATATGGACCCTATATCTTGAGGGTTTCTACCCATAATAATCGGCTTGATAAATTCAATCAGACCAGGTGCAAAGTGGTTAGCACCCACCCTCGACGAGCCCAAAAAAGCGTTCCCCGAAATACCTTCATCTGTTTCTATCGTCACTACACCAAGCTGCTGTGTCTTGCCAAAAGTGGTCCCGACCCCTGTTTTCCAAACCTCTGTTTCCCAATCAAACATATCTACTTTAACGTTAGTGATCTTCATAAAAATCCTTTTACTGTCACCATATAAAATATTTCTTTGTATTCAGTTGTACCCCAGCATACTCGAATTTTTCAAAGTATCAAAAACTAACTATTACTCTAGTCACAAACAGATGGTGTTTCCTTCCAAAAACCTGTTGCCTGTTCAAAAGCCTTTGCCAGCTGCAAAACTCCGAAATCATCTCTGTAACGGCCAACTATCTGGAGTCCTACAGGTAACCCTTCTGGAGTGAACCCACAGGGAATTGAAATCGCAGGATGACCAGTTGCTGTTATGTAATAGCAGGATTTCATCCAGGATATAAAATTTTCCATCTCTATTCCGTTGATTTCTGTAACCCAACGTTGTTTGACGTCAAACGGAGGACGCTGACTGACGGGACAAATTAAGAATTCGTACTTATCCATAAAGTTATGCATGCGTTGAAACAATT